>NZ_JBSFRM010000001.1:270803-353301 GCF_053589235.1 Gordonia sp. NPDC003376
ACGAAACCTCCGCCAGGCGACCTCGCCAACCCTCCCGCCTCAGAGCCGGCCACCACCCATCCCAGCCGCAGAGATTTCGACACGGGTCCTCGCCCTCCGGGGCTCGGTCCCGGCTCAATCAGCAACCGGCAACCTCCGCAGCCGACCTCGCCAACCCTCCACCGGTCAACTGGCGCGGCGGGTCGTCTTCTTCGCGGTGGTCTTCTTCGCGGTGGTCTTCTTGGCAGCCGTCGTCTTCTTTGCCGGGGCCTTCTTGGCAACCGCCTTCTTCGCGGGTGCCTTCTTCGCCGGGGCCTTGTCTGCGGTCTTGTCGGCAGCGGTCTCGTCGGACGATCCGCCGCGATCCTTCACCGATGCGCGCAAGGCGGCCAGCAGGTCGGCGACCTCGGAGTCCTCGTCGGCGCCCGCATCCTCGTCGACCTCCGGGAACGCCTCGCCGCCGGTGGCCTTCGCGTCGATGAGTTTGGCCAGTTCTTCCTGGTAGGTGTCGGAGAACTCGCTCGGATCGTAGTCCTGTGCCATCGATTCGATCAGCGACGACGCCATCGACAGCTCCTGCGGCCGGATCTCGACGTCCTCACCCAGGAAACCGAAGTCCGGGGCGCGCACCTCGTCGGGCCACAAGAGGGTTTGCAGAGTCATCACACCCGGCTCGATCACGCGTAGCGCGGCCATCCGGGTGCGGTTGCGCAGGGTGAACGACGCGATCGCCAGCCGGTCGGTCTCCTGCAGTGCCCGCGCCAGCAGCACATAGGCCTTCGGGGACTTCGACGACGGTTCCAGGTAATACGGCTTGTCGAAGCAGATCGGGTCGACCTGATCGGCCGGGACGAACTCCAGGATCGAGATCTCGGGGCTCTTCTGCACCGGGAGTGTGGACAGGTCGTCCTTGGTGAGCACCACGGTCTCACCACCGCTGGACTCGTAGGCGTTGGCGATGTCGGCGAAGTCGACCTCGGAGTCGGTGCCCTCCCGCACCCGCCGATAGCGGATGCGGGTGCCGTCGGCGGAGTCGACCTGATACGACTTGCGGTCGTGGCTTTCCGTCGCCGAGTACACCTTGACCGGCACATTCACCAGGCCAAAGCTCAGATCGCCCTTCCAGATCGAGCGCATGTGGGCCATTGTGCCATCACATCGACGCCCGCGGGCGTGGCACGCTTGAACCATGGCATCCGGACAGACCCTGGAGGTGGACGGTCACCGCATCACGGTGACCAACCTGGCCAAGGTCCTCTATCCCGAGACCGGGACCCGGAAATTCGACGTCATCGACTACTACACACGGGTCGCCGATGTGATGCTCCCGCACCTCGCGCAGCGGCTGATCACCCGCAAGCGCTGGCCCAACGGCGTGCAGAGCACACCCTTCTTCGAGAAGGCCGTCCCCGAGGGAATCCCGGACTGGGTGGCCCGGCACGGCGTCGAACACAGCAGCCGGATCATCGAGTACGTCGTCGCCGACTCGGCCGCCACCCTGGTGTGGCTCGCACAGATGGCCGCCCTGGAACTGCACACCCCGCAGTGGCGGCTGCCCACCGCCGACACCGAGTCCCTGGACAGGTTCGCCACCGAGGGGCCCAAGGCCAACCGTCTGGTCCTCGATCTCGATCCGGGACCGGGTGTGCCACTGCGCGAATGCGCCGAGGTGGCTCTCGCCATCCGCGACATGCTCGACCACGCCGGGCTCGCGTCGTATCCGGTGACCAGCGGCGGCAAGGGAATTCACGTGTACGCGCGGTTCCGCACCCCGGTGTCGTCGGATTCGGCCCGCACCGTGGCCAGACAGATCGCCACCACCCTGGCCCACACCCACCCCGACGCGATCACCGCAACCATGGCGAAAACCGAACGCCACCAGAAGATCTTCATCGACTGGAGTCAGAACAGCGCCGCCAAGACCACCCTTGCCCCCTACTCGCTCCGCGGCCGGACACAGCCCTGGGTGGCCGCCCCACGTACCTGGGACGAACTCGACGACCCCGATCTTCGGCAACTGCTCTACACCGAGGTACTCGAGCGCATCGACGAGATGGGTGACCTGCTCGACGGACTCGACGATCCCGATACCGAGGGGGACTCCGCGGACCCGGGATCACACGAGCCGCCCGCGGAGACCCCTTCCGGCCAGGTGATCAACCTGCGGGACTACCGACGCAAGCGCGACGCATCGGTCACCCCGGAACCGTTCGGCGACGACGCGATCCGCGAGCAACGTGCCGAGACCGCCGCCACCGGGACCGGGCCGATCTTCGTCATCCAGGAACACCGGGCGCGGCGGCTGCACTACGACTTCCGCCTCGAACGCGACGGTGTGCTGGTCAGCTGGGCGATCCCCAAGAACCTGCCCACCGATCCGGGCCAGAACCGCCTCGCCGTGCACACCGAGGACCACCCACTCGACTACGCCGACTTCGCCGGCGACATCCCGGCCGGCGAATACGGCGGCGGACATGTCGCGATCTGGGACCGCGGTACCTACGAGACCGAGAAGTGGCGCGACGACGAGGTCATCGTTAGGTTGCACGGCAACAGGATTCAGGGTCGCTACGCCCTGATCCGCACCGGCGAGAAGAACTGGCTGGCGCATCTGATGGCCGACGAGGCGCGCCCGATCCTGCCCGACAGCCTGCGCGATCCACGGCCGATGCTGGCCACCGACGAACCGATCGACGGGCTGTCGGAGAAGGATTGGGCCTTCGAGGGAAAGTGGGACGGCTACCGGATTCTGGTGCGATACGTCGGCGGCGAGTTCCGGCTGACGTCGCGGTCAGGACTCGACATGACCGCCGACTTTCCCGAACTGGCCTCCATCGCCGACGATCTCGGGTTGATCGACGCCGTACTCGACGGCGAGGTGGTGGCCCTCGACTCCACCGGCCGCACCAACTTCACCCTGCTCGCCGGGCGCAACAGCGCCACCGAACCGCTCACCCTCAAGCTGTATCTGTTCGACATCCTCTACCTGAACGGGACGTCGTTGCTACGCACACCGTGGGAGCAACGACGGGCACTGCTCGACGAGCTCGCGCCCGCATTTCGGCACTCCCGTCACGTCGAAGTCCCCCCACTGCTCGGCGGTGACGGCGCCGCGGCGATGGCCCACAGCCGCGAACACCACCTCGAGGGTGTCCTCGCCAAGCGCCGCACGTCGACCTACCAGCAGGGACGTCGCACCACCACCTGGCTCAAGCACAAGAACTGGAGTGACATCGAGGTGGTGATCGGCGGCTGGCGACCGGGCAACGGCAACCGCGCACACACCATCGGTTCCCTGCTCCTCGGACTGCCCGAGGAGACCGGTCTGCGCTACGTCGGACGCGTCGGCACCGGGTTCACCGACGCCGGACTGGCCGCACTCGCCGCCGAACTCGAACCACTGCGGATCTCGCGCTCTCCTTTCCTGGACAAGCTCGACCGTCCGGTCGCCGCGAACGCGATCTGGGTGCTGCCCAAGATCGTCGGCGAGGTGCAGTTCATGGACTGGACCTCCACCGGACATCTGCGGCACCCGAGCTGGCGCGGCATCCGCCGGGACAAACTGCCCGGTGACCTGTGATCATCAGTGCAATCCCCACGACCCTTGCGCATCGCTCGCCACCCCGACCAGAAAGAGGAGACCACCGGATGACCGACACCCGCGGTGCGACAATCACCGTCACCACCCCTGACGGAATCGCCGAAGCTTATCTGACACAACCCGTTTCGGACACCGACGATCCGGACGTCCCGCTGCCCGGTGTGCTGCTGATCATGGATGCGTTCGGCCTGCGGCCGCGGATCGAGAAGATGGCCGATCGCATCGCGTCGTGGGGATATGTGGTGCTCGCCCCCAACGTCTTCTACCGCGACGGTGACGCCGCAGCCACCTCACCGGCCGTCGAGTTCCTCGACGACGACTCGAGGGCAGCGTTCCTCGCCGAGGCGATGCCGCGTATCCGCCGGCTCACCCCCGACCTCGCGACCCCCGACCTCCGTGCCTACGTCGACGCCCTGCACGCCCGCCCGGAGGTGTCGTCCGGACCGATCGGGGTGACCGGCTACTGCATGGGCGGACGGTTGGCCCTGCTGGCCGGCGCCACCCTGCCCGACGATGTCGCCGCCATCGGGATGTTCCACACCGGCGGCCTGGTCACCGACACATCGGCCAGTCCCCACCTCTGGGTGCCCGACGTGCGCGGTGAGGTGCTCGCGGTGCACGCCGACCGCGACCGGTCCCTGCCGCCGGTTGCGATCGCCCAGTTCGAGCACGCACTGAGCTCCTCCGGGGTGACCCACCACGCGACGGTGTATCCGGGTGCTCGACACGGCTACACGATGTCCGACACCGCCGAGTACAACCACGACGCCACCGAACACCATTTCGCGGAGTTGCAGAAGCTGTTCCACCGAACCCTGCACTGAGGGATGCCGGGACACCCTCACCGTGCCCCGGCGTGCACCGACGACTAGCCTCAGGGAAGCCGAGACCGAGGGAGCCCGAGTGTTCGTCGTCGCCCACATCAGCGACCTGCATTTCAACGGGACGCGCTTCAACCGCGCCCGGATCGAGTCGGCGCTCGGCTACATCAATGCGCGTGCCGACGGCATCAACGCACTTCTGATCACCGGCGACATCGCCGACGAGGGCAGCCCGTCGGAGTACCGCGAGGCGCACGGGGTGATCGACAGTCCGCTGCCCACCCTGATCACCGTGGGGAACCACGACACCCGGGAGGGCTTCCGAGAGTTCGTACTCGGCGAACCCGGTTCGACACCGGTCAACTCCGCCCGGCTGATCGACGGCGTGCTGTTCCTCGTCGTCGACAGCTCGATCCCCGGGCGCAACGACGGATTCATCGACGCCGAGACCCTCACCTGGATGTCGACACAGATCACCGCGGCCGGTCCGGACACCCGAGTGCTGGTGGCCTTCCACCACCCACCGGTCGTGATCCAGATGACCTTCATGGACACCATCCGCCAGACCGGGGAAGACCGGCTGGCCGAACTCGTCGACCGGCACCCCAATATCGTCGGATTCCTGTGCGGTCATGCCCATTCGGCATGTGTGACCCGCTTCGCAGGCCGCCCGCTGTGCGTGGCGCCGGGCATCGCCTCCACCCTGAACCTGCCGTTCGAGGGTCAGGACATCGTCAACCGCGGTCAGCCACCGGGGATCGCCTTCCACATGCTCGAGGGCGATCGCCTGATCACACACTTCCGCTCGGTCATGTTCTGACCCGACCCGGCATCCGAGGAGTTCAGTCGGGCAGGTCGCCGATGAACGCCCGCATGTCGAGCAGCGTCGAGTCGTCCGGGGCGTAGGAGAGCCCCTCGGCGATCCGGGCGTGCGCGGCCTGCCGGTCGTCCTGCGAGTACTCCACCCAGGCCGCCGACGCGCAGGCCGCCACCACCAGCGGAATCCACCCGTTGTGCCGGGCGGCCTCGAGTGCAGCAGCCAGCAACACCCGCGCACCGTCGGGATCGGCGACCGCGCGGACCTCGGCGGCCGCGATGTCCACCTGCGCCCGGGTGTAGACGGTGTCCGGACCGTCCGGGAGCGCGGCCAGGAGCCGGCCGGCGCGGGCGAGGTGGTCCTCGGCGGAGGACACATCACGCAGGGTGTGTGACGCCATCGCGGCGCGACGCAGGGCGTCCACCGCATCGACCGGCGCCCCGATCCCCTCGAAGACGTCGGCGGCCGCAAGGTAGTCGCCGATCGCGGTCACCGCGTCGTCGACCGCATCGCGCTCGTCGGCCCGGAAACGCAGCAGCCGGGCCCTGTCGTCCTCGGGTGCATCCGGCGGCAGCGTCTCCAGCACCGAGGTCACCGTGGTCGCCGCCTCTGCGTGCAGCCCCGCCCGCGATTGGGCGGTGGCCATCACCCGCCTGCCGCGATCGGCGTGATAGTCGTCGCCGAGAGCCGTCATCCGGTCGGTGACCGGTCCCACGATACCGATCACCGACTGCGGGTCGTCGCCCCGCTCCACCATCACTCCCGCCAGGTCGAGCGCCACGCTGTCGGCGGTGTGGGCGAGCCCTTCCACCGTGAGCACCGCACGCGCATGCTCGGCATCATCGACCGCACCATCGAGATCACCTGCGGCAAGCCGGATCTCGTAACGGTGCATGAGTACCTCGGCACGCTGGACGTAACGGGAGTGGATCAGGGCCTCGTCCAGCAGCGGCTCCAGCCCGGCCGGATCACGCTGCTGCTGGTCGGCCGACGCGAGCCGCAATGCCTCGACCAGTTCGGCGCGGGCCTCCATCCGCTGATCCGGACCCGTCGCCGATGCCACGGCCCGGCGCGCGGCCGACACCGCGGCATCGGCGTCGTCGGCGAATTCGAGATCCTGTGCCCCACGCAGATTGGCGCGGGCACGATGCATCGTGGCCTTGAGCATCCAGGAGTCGGCCACCGGTGAGCCGACACCCTCACGCAATCGGACGGCGGCGTCGGGGTGCGCGAGGACGGCCAGTCCCCGGTCGAGGGTCGCGGTCGCCGCCGACGGGTCGGCTCCCGAGATCAGCATGGCCCGGATGTTCCAGATGTTCGCCTGCCGTTCGGGTTCCCAGCCCGGATCGGGGACGAGGTCGGCCGACGGCGCGGAGAACCCGGCCGTCAGATCGACCTCGAGGGCGTCGGCGAGCAACCGCGACTGCATCGCCCAGTGCGGCCGACCGATCGCCGACGCCCGATCCGCGGCCGCCCGCAGTTCGACGACGGCCAGGTCGGGGTCGGTACGTCGACGGTCCCAGGCCAGCGCCTGGTCGGCCCGGCCCCGCTCCACCTCGGAGAGTTCGGAAACCTTGTCCCGCAACAGGTCCGCACACTCCTCGGCCCGACGATCGGAGACCGCCCGAAAGGCGAACATCCCCGACAGCAGGCCGGCGGCATCCCGCCGCGTCACCGGCACCACCTCGGCCTCCTGGCCGCCACCGCCCCGTACGGCCAGCAGCCACTCGGTGCGGTCGGAGACGACGGTGTTCTGATTGCGGATGTCGAACCGCTGCGCCAGATCACGGGCGCGCGCAGCGAATTCGTCGGCGAGCTCGCCGACCGGCCGAACCCGGGCCGGTTGCGACGGTGAAACACGTTGCGCCACAACTGTATCTGGATCGACACTGGCCACCGACGCGAACACCGCACCGATCGCGGTCGCCTGCTGCAACTCGGTCATCGGACTGAACGCCTCGTCGATCCGGTCGAGATGACGCAGGACCAGCTGATGTGCGGTGGAGAGTTCGTCGACCTGCAGCAGACCGATCAGCGACTCGGCGGCCCGGCCCATCATCGAGGGCTCACGCCACACCCGGTCGACCGCATGGACCGCGGCGATGACGTCGTCGCGGCGCCCGGCACGCACATAGGGTCCGATCAGCGGATACGACGGTTCGGCCGGGAAGAACCCACATCGGTTCCCGGTGTCGACGAGCCCACCCTCACCCAGCGAGATGGCATCACCGTCCCGCCCCGCCTCGGCATAGAGCCGCGTGAGTCCCGCCTCCAGCCAGTCGGCACACCATCCGGGCGGCGGCGGCGTACCCACGATCGGTTCCATGATGTCCACGGCCCGTCCGGGATCGCCCTGGTGCAACGCGATCTCGGCCTCGACGTATGCCTCGACCGCCGAGGTGGGGTAGCCCGCTACGGTGGCCCGTGAGGTCCAGTCGGCGACCAGCGCCCGGATCTGGTCGAAGCCCATCGCCGGCAGATCGACCGCAGTCATCACCACGTCGGCGAGCATGACGAACACCTCGTACATCTCGTTCTCGCGCAGCCCCAGTTCGGCTCCGCGAGTGTCGAGATCGGCCAGCATCCAGGCGACGAGGGTCAGCTGGTCCACCGACGGCCCCCACGAGGACACCGACATCGCCGCGTCGAGCCGGGCGGTGAACATCACCCGGCGGTCCCCGAGCGCATCGGCCCGGGCGATCAACGACGGATACGGCGTGAAGTCGTGCTGTCCGAGCCCGGCATGCCCGTAGCGGGCCTCCCACAGGTCGCGCCGCAACCGCTCGAGCTCGTCATCACTCCTGGACGGACCGATCATTCCCACCTCTCACCCATGCCACATGTCAACTCGTCACGGATCCGACCGTGGCGATGGCGGATTCGCCACATCGATGCTTCGTGCCGCGAGATCGGCGAGGATTCCGAGCGCTTCGTCGACCTCGGCGGCCACCACCCCGCTGACCGGGCGGCGCGTGCGGATGGCGGCCTGGCCGTAGACGGTCCGCAGCACCGCACCACGCACCAGTTCGTCGTGGATCCCGTTGAGCCGCTGAATCAGCGGGTTGGTGGTGTTAAGCACCAGGGTGGGCCGTCCGTCCACCGGCTCGGTGTCGGAGACCAGACCCGCCAATGCCGAGAGCCAGGCATCGGGCTTGCCCTCGACATTGGCCAGCAGCTGTTCACGATCGCGGTCGAGTTGTGCAGAGTCGTCGGTGATCAGCACGGCGGCAACCGATTCCGGTTCGAATGCGCCGGTCTCGGCGCGGCAGTCGAAGCGCAGCAGGGCGCGCCGCGCGGCATCGAGCAGCACCGCATAGGTGTCGGCATCGCCGGCGGAGGCCGTCCCGATCTGGCCGAGGAGGTACTGCTGGGTGACAGACTCACAGCTGATGTCGGGGTCCGCGTGGACGAGTTCTCGGATGACGCCGGCCTCGAAGGCATGACCGGCATTGATCAGTCCCACCCCGCGATGGGTCAGGATGTCGGCGAGCACGCGGAAGTCGTCGACACTCGAGGTGTATCGCAGAGTGCCGAAGCGGGCACGGAACGCCGACAACGACATCGGACCCACGTTGGTCTCGTACCGGCAGTGCCGGTCGACGAAGCGGAGCAGTTCCGGTGTCCGGTGGGCGATCGCCTTGACCCCCAGTTCGTGGACGGCCAGGAAACGTTCACGGGCCGAGGCGTGATCGCCGAGCCGGACCAGCCAGTCGCGCACCTGACCGGCCAGGCCGTCACGGACCTCGGCGAACAGTTCGTCGCGGACCAGCCCTTCCCGGGATGCGGTGAGCGCCAAGCCCTGTGCGTCGATCACCACCCGCACGAAGTAGGCCCAGTCGGGCAACAGGTCGGCGACGTCACCGACCAGCAGTCCCTTGACATAGCAGCGGTGGCCGGCCCGTTGCGTCGGATCCGACGCCGACGGCCGCACATACGCCACCCCGCGTAGTCCCGCCTGCGGCACGGCGAGCTCGAAGGTCTCGAGAGGGGTGAACCCGAATTCGTCCTGACAGAACGCGATTCGCCGTGCGGCCCGTTCACCCGCGTTGAGGCCGACGCCGAACGGGTCGGCCACCGGGGTGATCGGCTCGCCGTTCACCCGGATCGGGGTGCGACGCAGGCCGATGTAGTCGGTGACCAATCGTCGCACTCGATGAGGGTGCAGCCATTTCTCGCTGCCATGGCGGGCGCGCAGCCGGATGGTGGTGCCGGGCTCGGCGCGGGTGCCGTCGGTCACCGTGAACCGGCCCGCCACCGAACCCGCCCAGCCCACCGGCTCCCCGTCGGGCGTGCGGGAGTCCACGTCGACGGCGTCGGCGACGAGGAAGGCACTGAGCAATCCGACCCCGAACTGCCCGATGGTGTCGTCGTCGGCGAACCCGAGGTCGTCACGTTTGGAGCTGCGGCCGATGGTGCCGAGCAGGTCGGCGATCACCGACCGCGACATCCCGCAACCGTGATCGTCGATGCGGAACTCCACACCGTCTGTCTCGATGGCGATCTCGGCGTCGGCGGTACCGGCGACGGTGTGGGCGTCGAGGGCGTTTTGCACCAATTCACGAACGTAGACACCCGGATTCGAGTACAGGTTGGTGCCGAGCACGTCGATCAGTGAGCGCATGTCGACGTCGTAGGCGCCAGGTGAGCTCATGGCGGTCATCCTACGGTGAGCAGGGTTCAGCCTCCGGAAGACCCTCCATTGCGCAACTGTTCGAGTACCTTGCCACCGATCTCGCCGAGCAGCCCGGGACCGACATCGGGGAGCTCGTCGGTGGACAGCAGTGGTTTACGGGAGGCGGGCAGTCCGGCGGTGCGGGTGGCCTCCACCCGGATTCCGGTCTGCTTGTCCTTGGCCAACGGGGTGGCGTACTTCGCCAGATCCGTGGGAGTGGTGACGGTGCTCACCACTTTCAGCCCGGTGGACCCGAAATCTGCTGCTGCCCTCCGGATGTGGTTCGGTGAGGTGACGAGCACGATGTCGGTGACGCCGCGGGGCCGCAGGATCGGGACGGTGTTCTGCGCATTCGACACGGTGGAGACCGACTGTTCCTCGGTGAGAATCCGCGACGCGTCGACACCCCGACGGATCAACCAGGCGCGCATCGCGCCGGCCTCGGTCACCCCGTTCTGCGGTTTTCCGCCGGTGACGACGATCGGCGCCGACCGCAGCATCTGCGCCTGCGTAAGCCCGGCCTCGAGGCGTTTGACCAGTTCAGGGGCCATCTCGCCCTGAGGACTCAACCCGAATCCGAGAATGACGATGGCCGGGTTGCCGGCCACCTGCTGCGGTTCGGAGGCGGGCACGATCGCCGCGGCGGTCCGCACCGCCTCGGTGACCGTTCGCGCCGTGCCGGCCAGCAGCGGATTGACCACGGTCAGCCGGTCGAGGGCACCGGCCGCGGTGCTCGCATCGTCGACCTGATCACTCCAGATCGCCTGCAGGGCCAGCGATTGCCCGTCGGCCGGCGACAGTGTGACCGCCTGCCGCAAGGCCGCCAGTCCGCCGGTCACGTCACCGGAACCGAACTTCTGCTGGGCGTCGTTGTAGAGCGTCGCCGGATCGGTGGACACGGCCACGGTCGTCACCCTCGGATGCTCCCCGACGGGGATCGAACCCACCGCGGCACCGGTCACGGCCGACGCCACGATCACACCGGCGGCGACATAACGAAATCGCTTCACTCTGGTCACACCAGTCACTGGCGTAACAGTAGTTGTCTTCGGCAACAGTCAGGCACGTATCCGATGACGGTCCGATAACGCCGAACGCCCCGAGGCCAGGGCCCCAGGGCGTTCGGAGGGTGCGTACCGCTACCGGAGCCGGTACTACAGCGCCTTCAGTTCTTCGATCACCGCGTCGACGGACTTCTTCGCGTCGCCGAACAGCATCGACGTCTGATCGAGGTAGAACAGCGGGTTCTCGATACCCGCGTACCCCGAGCTCATACCGCGCTTGAGCACGATCACCGAGCGGGCCTGGTCGACGTTGAGGATCGGCATGCCATGGATCGGACTGCTCGGATCGTTCCGCGCGGCCGGATTGGTCACGTCGTTGGCGCCGATCACGATGGCGACATCGGTGCGGTTGAACTCACCGTTGATGTCGTCCATCTCCTTCATCGCGTCATACGGCACGTCCGCCTCGGCGAGCAGCACGTTCATGTGCCCGGGCATACGGCCGGCGACCGGATGGATCGCATACTTGACCTCGACGCCCTTGCTCTCGAGCAGACTCGCCATCTCCTTGACCGCGTGCTGCGCCTGCGCCACCGCGAGACCGTAACCCGGCACCACGATGACCTGGTTGGCATACGCCATCTGGATCGCGGCGTCGGCGGGAGAGGTGGCCTTGACGGTGCCGCCGGCGCCGCCGACCGCACCCGCACCACCCTCGTCGCCACCACCGAAGGCACCGAACACGATGGCCGGGATCGACCGGTTCATCGCCTTGGCCATCAGGTTGGTCAGGATCGAACCCGACGCGCCGACGATCATGCCGGCCACGATCATCGCGGTGTTGTTCAGCGCGATACCGGCGGCCGCCGCGGACAGACCGGTCAGAGCGTTCAGCAGCGAGATGACGACGGGCATGTCCGCGCCACCGATCGGGAACACCACGAACAGACCCATCACGCCGGAGGCGATGAGCAGGCCGACGATCCACCACACACTCGCGCCGCCGCCGTTGGAGGCGTCGACCGCGAGGAAGATCGCGATGGCCAGCGAGATCACCATCAGCACGATATTGGCGAGCTGGAAACTCTTGGCCGCCTTGACCAGCGACTTCTCCAGGTTCTTGTTCAGCAGTTCCTGCAGCTTCGCGAACGCGACCAGCGAACCCCAGAACGACACCGAACCGATGATCGCGGCGATCAGCGAACCCGCCACCACCGGACCGGCCGGGGTGTCACGGAAGTGATGGAATCCGTCGGTCTCGATGAACTCCGCCCACGCGATCAGCGCGACGGTGCCGCCACCGACGCCGTTGAACAGCGCCACCAGCTGCGGCATGGCGGTCATCTTGGTCTTGAGTGCCGGCGGGATACCCAGGGCCACACCGACGATCAGACCGACGGCGATGAGCACCCAGTTGATGGTCGGCGTCGACGCATGCGATCCGGCCGGGCCACCCAGCTCACCGTTGCGGATCGGGACGTTCAGCAGGGTGGCGATGATCGCGATGATCATGCCGATCGCGGCGATCCAGTTGCCGCGCACCGCGGTCTTGGGGCCGGTCAGACCCATCAGACCGTAGATGAACAGACCGAACGCCAGGATGTAGAGCCCGGACACCAGGTAGCTCCAGCTCGACGGAGCGGTCTGGGTGGGGACGATGAAGACGTTGAAGATGTCGATGTTCACTTGTCACCGTCCTTCTTCGGTTCCGGACGGCTCTTGAACATGCCCAGCATGCGGTCGGTGACGAGGAAGCCGCCGACCACGTTGAGCGTTCCGAAGACCAGGGCGACGAACGAGATCAGGTACACGCCCCAGCCCGCGTTCGGCGGCAGCGAACCGATGACGGCGATGGCACCGAGCACCACGATGCCGTGGATGGCGTTCGTCCCCGACATCAGCGGGGTGTGCAAGGTGTTGGGGACCTTGGAGATCACCGCGAAGCCGACGAAGCCGGCGAGCACGAGGATCGCGATGTTGGCCAACAGGCCGGTATACATTCCGGTGACCATCAGGCCGACACCTCCGAATCGCGGGTGACGCAGGCGGATGCGACCACCTCGTCGGTGAAGTCCGGCACCAGCGCACCGTTGTCGTCGAGCATCAGATCGATCAGCGCGAACAGGTTCTTCGAGTACAGCTCGGAGGCGTGCTCGGGCATCGTGGCAGGCAGATTCAGCGGCGAGGTGATCGTCACGTCATGGCGGACGACGGTCTGGCCCGGTTCGGTCAGCTCGCAGTTGCCGCCGGTCTCCCCGGCCAGATCGACCACGACACTGCCCGGCTTCATCCCCTCGACCGCGGCGGCCGTCACCAGCCGTGGCGCCGGACGACCCGGCACCAACGCGGTGGTGATCACCACGTCGAAGCCCTTGATGGCCTCCTCCAGCGCCTGCTGCTGCTGGGCACGCTCGGCCTCGGTCAGCTCACGCGCATAACCGCCCTCACCGGCGGCGTCGATACCCAGATCCAGCCACTGCGCACCCACCGATCGCACCTGCTCGGCGACCTCGGGGCGCACGTCGTAGCCGGTGGTACGCCCACCCAGACGCTTCGCCGTGGCCAGGGCCTGCAGACCCGCCACACCCACGCCGAGCACCAGCACCGTCGCCGGCTTCACCGTGCCTGCCGCGGTGGTCAGCATCGGGAAGAACCGCGTCGACAGATCCGCCGCCACGACCACCGACTTGTAGCCCGACACGTTGGCCTGCGAACTCAGCGCGTCCATCACCTGGGCACGTGAGATACGCGGAATGGCCTCGACGGCATACGCCTCGACGCCTGCGGCCTTCAACGCACCGATCTTGTTGTCGGAGTTGCGTGGCGCGAGGAAGCCGATCAACTTCTGCCCACTGTGCAACCGCCCGATCTCGGCATCCGACGGCGGCGACACCCGCAGCACCACTTCGGCGCCGTACGGATCGCCGATCGTCGCGCCCGCGTCGACGAAGTCCTGGTCCGGGATCAATGCCCCCAGACCGGCTCCCTCCTCGACGATCACGGGCACCTTCTTGCCCACCAACGAGGCGACCACCTTCGGGACGAGCGCAACACGGCGCTCCCCCGGGGCCGTCTCGCGAACGACACCCACACTCATTTCTTGTTGTCTCTCACTTAGTCGGTTTTGTCGGCAGTGGCGAGCGGCCCGGTCGGGTCGCGCTTCGGCCTTTCGACGAGGATGCGCCGGGCACGACGCGGTCGACCGCCGGCCCGACATTGAGGAAAAACGTCCGACGAACATAACATGCAGACATCCGCCGGAGATCACTCAGTCGGTTTGGTCACTTTAGTCTTGACTTACCCACCGGTAGGCCTCGGAGACCCGTTCACCTCGACGTCACCGAATCGGCCCGGACCTCGCGTTATCGGTGATGGATCCCCATCGAGTGCGGGGCGACGTGGGGGAGAGACCATCTCGCCGACCCCTCGGGCGGGGGGTCGGCGAGATGGGGTCGACGCGTCGGGGACGCCCGGTCGGCGGGTCGGTCGGGCGGCGTGCTCAGTCGGACGGGTCGGGGTCGGCGGCGCCCAGCGACACCCCGCGCGCGCCGACGGTGAGCGTGAACCCGGCAACGCTCACCGAGGCCCCGGATACGTCCTGACGCACCGTCGGCTGCGGGAGCGTGATGCGCGGAACCGGATTCTGGGTAGCGGTCGCCTGCCGCTCGTGGTCGACCGCATCGGGGTCGGTGACCGGCAGCTGCAGGCCCAGCGAGTGCGTCCACTGCTGCTGGATCTCCCGCGGAGTGGCGATCCGGCGTCCGGCGGCATCGTGCGCGGCCTCGCCGGGCACCGGCACCGGAACGAGTCGGTCGAGGGTGGCGTCGAAGTCCTTGGGGAGCCGGACTCCATTGCGCCGCAGCTCGACTCCCCAGGGGTTACCGGCGTCGAGCACCACATACGTGGTGCTGCCGACCGTCCAGGTCTTCTCCACGGGGTAGGTGTTGACCTGGTCGCCGAGTTTGCCGTGGATGGTCGCACCCGGGATCAGGTAGAAGGCCGTGGCGAACGGGTCGCCCAGCGGATTCCCCATGCCGCACACCGCATCCCCACGTACGCAGTACTGGATGACGGGGACGTCGCCGGTGGCGGACTCGTCACGCGGACCGTTGGTGTACAGGCCCGGGACCACACTCGGCAGCACGGACTCGATCCCGGTTTCCGGGAACCGGGTGTCGGCACCGGAGATCACGACCAGGTGGTCGTCGTCGATCGCGCCGGGGACGCCGTGTTCGGACTGCTGATGAAGCCGGTAGGCGGCGTTCATCGCCACCGGCGCGCTCTGCGAGTAGCCGTTGAGGATGATGGTGCCCGTGGAACCCTGTGCGGCCCAAGCCTGTCGGGCGTCGGCGAGTGCCTCCCGGGTGCCGTCGTCCACGGAATCGTTGTAGGTGCCCTCACCGAGCAGGTCGATCGTGCGGCCGAAGGCATGGAATCCGAATGCCTGCGGGTAGTGCACAAAGCGGACGCTGGGGCGGAAGGGGTCGTAGAAGCCGATCTCCACGGTGCGGCCGTATTGCGCGCCACCGACCGCCGAGCTGCCGCCGAGGATGTCGGCGCCCGTCACCGCGACCTCCTCGCCGGTTCCGGGGGTCAGGATCACCGTGGCATCGCGGCCCAGGTCCTTCGGCAGCCAGCCCGGTTGCGCACGCACCACGGGCCGGTCCGGTTCATCGGTGGCCGCACCCGCCGCCGGTGCCCACAAGGACACTGCGACACATGCCGCCGCGGCTGCCGTCGTGATCCGGCGCATGTCGCGCCGCCTGTCCGCAGATCGTCTTACCACAGACACTTGTTTAGCAAAACGGTCCTTCTTGCCGCGGGGCGGCTCACGTCACGGTGAACTGGCGTGAGTGCAGGCCGGTCGCACCGTCGGGCACCGGGTCGGCGATCTGCGAGGTCTGCACCCTCCCGTCCTTGCCCACCGCACGACACTCGACCCGGTGCACGCCGGGTGTCGCGGCCCAGTCGTATCGCCACAACCGCCAGGTGTCGTCGCTGTAGTCGGCGGCGAGTGTCGCCTCCTGCCACGGACCGTCGTCGACGCGGACCTGCACGGCCTCGATCCCGACATGCTGGCACCATGCCGTGCCCGCGACGACCACGTCACCGGCGGGCAGATCCCCCCTCGACGACGGCCGGTCGATGCGCGAGGCGATCTTGATCGGCCCGGTCGCCGACCACCCGCGGTCGGTCCAATAGGCGCGCGCCTTCGAGAACGTGGTCAGCTCCCAGTCGACGACCCATTTGGTGGCCGAGACATAACCGTAGAGGCCGGGAACCACCTGCCGCACCGGGTATCCGTGCTCGATCGGCAGCGGCTCGCCGTTCATCCCGATCGCCAACAGCGCGTCCCGGTTGTCGGTGACCGCCGAGACCGGGGTGCCGCAGGTCCAGCCGTCGGAGCTGGTCGAGAGGAGCATGGTGGCACCCGGCCGAACACCCGCGCGGTCGAGCAGGGCGGCCATCGGAACGCCCAGCCAGCGCGCATTGCCGATCAGGTCGCCGCCGACCTCGTTGGACACACAGGTCAGCGTCACCAGACGTTCGGTCATCGGCATCGCGACCAGTTCGTCCCAGTCGAGGGTGAACTCCTCGTCGACCATCCCGTGGACCCGCAGGCTCCACCCCTCGGTGGTCAGTCGCGGCACCTGCAGCGCGGTGTCGATGCGGTAGAAGTCGGCGTTGGCGGTGACGAAGCGGTTGGCACCCGGCACATGCAGGTTCGCATCGGCGGGCACCGGCGGTGCGGGCCGCGCCGGGGTCGGCAGCAGCACCCGGGCACGGTCGGCGACGGTGGCCGCGGCGTCCGCGAGCAGGGCCCGCCCGATGGCACCGACGGCGGCTGCAGCCGCCGCGATCGCCGCGGCGGTGAGGACGAATCGACGCGTGACCCCGGTTCCGGTCTCCTCTCCGGCGGCGTCGGGACCGGCAGAGCCTCCACGGTGACCGATCAGTCCGACGAGGATGCGCAGCACCACCACCCCCACGGTCGCGGCGGCGATCGAGGGCACCGCGAACGACGCCGTCGATCCGGGCCGGCCGAGCGCGGCGAGGACCCCGAGGAGGCCGAAGGCCGCGATCACCACCGAGCCCGCCGGTGGCCACCGGCGTTCGAGCAGACCGCAGCCGGCGGCGATCAGCGCGATGATCACCGCCATCCCGGTGAACAGGGCCACCTTGTCGGAGGTGCCGAAGGTGGTGATCGCCCATTCCCGCACGGCCGTCGGCGTGTGGTCGACGACGGTGGAACCGACGGCCAGGAACGGCGCCGCGTCGGGTGAGACCATCACCGCGACCAGTTCACCGGCCGCCAGCGCCGCACCCACCGCGATCAGTCCGGCGAACAGTGCGGCCGCCGTCGAACCACTGATCCCGGTGGGTGATGGACGGCCGGACGCGGGTGTCATGCCCCCTTGATACCCCTGCCGGGGCCGGCCGGACAGGTTCACCGGCCCGGGGGTCGATCGGATGCGTGACACGGGCACGCCTGCCCGTCGGGCGGACTGGAACAAGTTCTAGAACATGTTCTAGTTCTTGGTTACGCTGTCGACATGGCAGTTGGCACCGAGATCCCGGACACCGTCGCCCTCGGCGACGTCACAGAATTCAGCGACGAGGTCGACGTCGTCGTCATCGGCCTCGGCATCGCCGGTGGATGTGCCGCGGTGGAGGCGGCCTCGTACGGTGCACGGGTCATCGTGCTCGAGCGGGCGGCCCAGGCCGGTGGCACCACCGCCCTGGCCGGCGGGCACTTCTATCTCGGCGGCGGTACCGCGGTGCAGCGGGCCACCGGTCACGCCGATTCCGCCGAGGAGATGGAGAAGTACATCACCGCGGTGTCGGCGGACCCGGAGCCGGCGAAGATCCACGCCTACTGTGTCGACAGCGTCGACCACTTCGACTGGCTCGAGGCCCTCGGCTTCACCTTCGAGCGCAGCTACTACCCGGAGAAGGACGTCGTCCAGCCCGGGACGCAGGGGCTGATGTACACCGGCAACGAGAAGGTGTGGCCGTTCCACACGATGGCCGTCCCCGCACCGCGCGGCCACAAGGTCCCGGTGCCCGGCGACACCGGTGGTGCTGCGATGATCGTCGACCTGCTGGTCAAGCGGCTCGCCGAACTCGGCGTCGAGGTGCGGTACGAGACCGGCGCACGCAACCTCGTCGTCGACACCGACGGATCGGTGGCCGGGGTCGCCTGGCGCGCGCTGGACGGCACCGAGGGTGCGATCCACGCCACCGGCACCGTGATCGCCGCCGGCGGCTTCGTGATGAACTCCGAGATGGTGGCCGAGCATGTGCCGTGGCTCGCCGAGAAGCCCTACGTGCTGGGCAACACCTACGACGACGGCCTCGGCCTGCGGCTGGGGGTGTCGGTGGGTGCCGTGCTCGAGCACATGGACCAGGCGTTCTGCACCGCCCCGCTGTATCCGCCGTCGATCCTGCTCACCGGGATCGCAGTGAACAAGAACGGCGACCGCTTCGTCGCCGAGGACTCCTATCACTCCCGGACATCGGCGTTCGCGATCGAGCAGCCCGAGTCCAGGGCCTACCTGATCGTCGACGAGGCCCACCTCCAGCGTCCGCGGATGCCGCTCGTCCCGCTCCTCGACGGCTTCGAGACGATCGCGGAGATGGAAGAGTCCCTGGGCATCCCGGCCGGAAAGCTACAGGCCACGCTCGATCGCTACAACGTGGACGCCGCCCGCGGCGAGGACCCCGACTTCCACAAGGCGCCGGAGTTCCTCGCCGCACAGGATCACGGTCCGTGGGCGGTGTTCGACATGAGCCTCGGCAAGGCGATGTACGCCGGATTCACCATGGGCGGCATGTCCACGTCGGTCGACGGTGAGGTGCTCGACGCCACCGGCGCACCGATCGGTGGTGTGTACGCCGCCGGCGCCTGCGCCGCCAACATCGCCCAGGACAGCAAGGGGTATGCCAGTGGAACCCAACTCGGTGAGGGCTCCTACTTCGGGCGCCGGGCGGGCCGACACGCCGCCGGCCGCTAGGCCCGAGACTGCCGGCCGCCAGGCCCGAAATGTCGTGAGGTGGCGTTCCTACGGTGAGTCGTCCGGGCGGGGCGGTCTGTGGACCGGATTCCGGACCGAGGCCGTGACGTCGCGTCCGAGGCGTCGGTGGGCGTCGGTGGGCGTCGGGGTTCACGGCCCCGAGATGTGGTTCCTTCGATTGGCGGGTCGGAGTTGGCTGGCAGGTCGGCCGGGGACGGGCAGTGCTGCACGCCCGCTATTCCAGCGAGGAGAAGGCTGTGTAGGGTGCGGTGGTGGCGAGTACGAGTCGGGTCCGTCGGGAGTGCCGGGACAGTCTCGCCGCAATCGAGAACAGCCGGAGTCGTAGCTTTTTGGGTTCCCACCGTCGTACCGGGGTGGCGTCGAACAACGGCAGTTGAGTCCAGGCGGTCAGTTCGCCTGGCCAGCATGAGGATGGCACACCGGATTCGGTCCTGGTCGAGTCCGTGCAATGGAAGGTTGGCCAGGCCGTCGGTGCCGTGGGCGGGTGTCCACGCCGCGGGCAGCAGGGTCTCGAACAGCCCGCCGATCGCGGCGGTCAGCCCGAACCCGACTGAACAGCCGGATCGTCACCTGGTGTGGTAATCGACGAATTCGTGTGTGCCACCAGCGGAGTCGGTGCGGATCAACACCGATCTGTCGACCCGGCACCGCGCGGCGTCGGGGATCTTCGCCCCGCCGATTCGACGACGGTGATGTGACCGACTTCGGTGTTGGCCGCGACCATGGCGACTGGCTTGATGCCGAGTTGCCGCATTCGAAGGGCTGTTCCGCCAGGCGCGGCGAGCTGCGTAGCTGCTGGGCTCGAGGTGGCCAGCTTCTCGGATCACACGCCGGGATCTTCGGCTCATACGTACCGCACTTCGCACCGTGGTCCGCGTGTCCGGGTAATGCACCGTCATGGAGTGACCCATCGCTTCCACTCAACCAGCCTTGCAGGGGAATGCGACCTCCGGGGTTCTTCTCCAACCAGGCTGCCGTCACCCGCCAACGGCTTACCGTCAGGGCCTTCTAGGCCCGTCCGCCAGTCGCCTGGGACCGGAATCGCCTCAGCCGCAGGCTGTTCGCGACGACGAAGACCGACGAGAATGCCATCGCCGCGCCGGCGATCATCGGATTGAGCAGGCCTGCGGCGGCCAACGGGAGCGCGGCGACGTTGTAGCCGAACGCCCAGAACAGGTTTCCCTTGATCGTGCCGAGGGTCCGGCGTGACAACCGGATCGCGTCGATCACCTTGCGCAGATCGCCGTCGACGATGGTCAGGTCGGCGGCGGCGATCGCCACGTCGGTGCCGGTCCCCATCGACAACCCGAGGTCGGCCTGTGCGAGGGCAGCGGCGTCGTTGATGCCGTCGCCCACCATCGCGACCGTATGACCTCGACGCTGGAGATCGACGACGGCGGCCACCTTCTCGTCGGGGCGGACCTGGGCGATCACCTGCTCGATACCGACCAGTGCCGCCACATGCCGGGCGGCACCCGGATTGTCGCCGGTGAGCAAGACCGGGCTCAGGCCCATCCGCTTCAGTTCCGAGATGGCTTCCGCCGACGTAGGTTTCAGCTCATCGCCGACGACGATCACACCCTGCGCGGAGGGGATGGCGGAACCGTCGATGGTGACGATCACCGCGGTGGCGCCGCGCTCATGGGCGGCGTCGATCGCCTCCCGCAGAGCCGGCGGCAGGCTGTCGGCGAACTCGCGCGGACTGCCCACCCGAACGGTGGCACCGTCGACGATGCCGGTCACGCCCACACCCTCGGTACTGCGGAATCCCGTCACCGATCCAACCGGAAGATCCTGTGCCGCTTGGACGATCGCGGTGGCGATCGGATGCTCGGAGGCGGCCTCGACCGCGGCGGCCGCCGCCAGCACCCTCCTGGTCGTGGCGTCGTCGGATGCGCCGGTGGTATCCACCGCATGCACCTGGGACACCTGCATGACACCGGTGGTGACGGTGCCGGTCTTGTCCAACACGATGGTGTCGACCTGCCGGGTCTGTTCGAGCACCTCAGGGCCGCGGAGCAGGATGCCCAGTTGCGCACCGCGTCCGGTGCCGACCATCAGCGCCGTGGGTGTGGCCAGACCGAGGGCACACGGGCACGCGATGATCAGCACGGCGACCGCCGCGGTGAACGCCAGGGTCACACCGGAGCCGTTGGCGACGGCGGCGCCGAGCCAGAAGCCCAGTGTGGCCACGGCGATCACGATCACCGTGGGGACGAACCAGGCGGAGATACGATCGGCGAGTCGCTGGGCCGCAGCCTTGCCGGCCTGGGCGTCGGCGACCATCTTGGCCATCTGCGCGAGTGCGGTGTCGGCGCCCACATGGGTCGCCCGGACCACGAGCCGCCCACTGGTGTTGAGCGTGGCACCCACCACGGTGTCGCCCTCGGTGGCCTCCACGGGCACCGACTCACCGGTGATCATCGAGGTGTCCACCGCGGACGAGCCGTCGACGATGACGCCGTCGGTGGCGATCTTCTCCCCCGGCCTGACGACGAATTCGTCTCCCACACCGAGTTGTTCGATCGGTATGCGGGTCTCGACACCGCCGCGCAGCACCACGACGTCCTTGGCGCCGAGTTCCATCAGCGCGCGCAATGCATCACCGGCGCGGCGACGGGCCCGTTTCTCGAACCACCGGCCGAGCAGCAGGAAAGTGGTGACGCCGGCGGCGGCCTCCAGATAGATGTTGGCGGCGCCGTCGCCGCGTTGCGGGACGAGGTCGAATCCGTGGGTCATCCCCGGCTCGCCCGCCGTTCCCAGGAACAGCGCGTACAACGACCACCCGAAGGCGGCCAGGGTGCCGATCGAGACCAAGGTGTCCATGGTGGTGGCGCCGTGACGCAGGTTGATCCAGGCGGCCCGGTGGAACGGGTAGGCCCCCCAGACGACGACGGGTGCGGCCAAGGTCAGCGACAGCCACTGCCAGTACGTGAACTGCCAGGCCGGGACCATCGCCAGGGCGATCACCGGGATCGTCAGTACCGCACTGACGATGACGCGTTGGCGCAGAGCGTCGAGTTCGGGATCGGCATGACCGGTGCCGTCGGCGGAGTCGTCGGCGGCCGGATGGTCGTCGACGGGATCTGCGTCGTATCCGGCCGACCGGATCACGTCGATCAGATCGGTCGGGGTGAGCTCCACCGGATAGTCGACCTGGGCGCGTTCGGTGGCGAAATTGACGGTGGCACTGACACCGTCGAGCTTGTTCAGCTTGCGTTCGATCCGGCCGGCGCACGATGCGCAGGTCATGCCCTCGATGTCGAGGTCGATGCGGGCGTTGGTGGCGGTGGTCATGGGTGGCCCCCGTGCATGTCGGTGGCGGGTAGGTCCCCGACGGTCGTCGGGGCCTGGTGGGTCCCCTCGTGGGGGGCGGTGTCGGTGGCCGGTCCGGCCGCGTGGCCGATCGCGAAGGCGATGGCGAACACGGCGGCGAGCATCACCGCGAAGGCGGCGACCCGAACTGCCGTGTTGGTCGCCATCGCGTTCAGGGTCATGCCAGCTGGTATCCGGCCTCGGTGACGGCCTTCTCGACGTCGGCGCGGTCGAGCGGCGCATCGCTGCTCACCTCGACGAGACCGCCCTCGAGGGTCACCTCGACGCCGGTCACCCCGGCGATCTCCTCGATCTCCTCACGCACCGAGGACGCGCAATGACCGCAGGTCATCCCGGTGACGGTGTAGGTCTGGGTTGCCATGGTGTTCTCCCTGTGGGATCGGGCCCGGAGCCGGTCTCCGGGCAGGGGTGGATCGGCCGACGTGGACCCGTCGGCCGCATCTGGGCCGGTCACAGATCTGGGCCGGTCAGGACTTGACGAGCCGGGCGATCGCCTGGACGGCCTCGTCGACCTTGGCGCGCCCCTCGGCGTCACCCTCCTGCGCGGCACGTACCACGCAGTGGTTCATGTGTTCCTCGAGCAGGCCGAGGCTCACCGCCTGCAGGGCCTTGGTCATCGCGGACACCTGGGTGAGGATGTCGATGCAGTACTTCTCTTCCTCGACCATCCGCTGCAGGCCACGGGCCTGTCCTTCGATTCGGCGCAGACGCTTCAGATAGTCGTCCTTGCGCTCGATGTATCCGTGTTCTGCGTGGTCCACGGCACCTCCGTTCCTCGTACCCCCTACCGGTATACACCCTCGGACACGAAAACACTACCCCCCTAGGGTATGTGCTCGGGAGCGTGTGTCCCCCGGCGGGGACGGGCGGAGATCCTGGTGTCAGGCGCGGCGCAACACGTCGGCGAGACGGCTCAGAGCCGCCGCGACATCCGCGAGCGCATCACCCACTGCGAACAGATGTGTCGCGTCGGGATCGGGACCGGGATTCCGGTCAGACGGATTCCGGTCAGACGGATTCCGGGCAGCAGGATTCCGGTCAGCAGGATTCCGGGCAGACGACAGTCCGCGTGCGGGCGTCGCCGTGGCGTCCGGGTGTGGATTCACCGGTTGCGGATTCACCGGTTGTGGATTCATCCCCGGGGCCGCGTCGCCGGAGCCGTGATGATGCCCCAGGTAGGGAGCCTGATCGGCGGGTGGCACCGAGTCGGTCGACCGTCGACCGCCGCGATACCCGGCGTCCACTGCATACACATCTGCCGGCGGCGGGGTTGTCGCCGGCTGCTGCTGCACGGGTTGCCGGTGATCGGGCAAGCGATGCGCACCGCTGGGCCCACCGACCGGCAGATCCCCGGTCGACGGATCACGGGGGATCGGGGCGGGCGCGTGCGGGAGCGATGCCCCGGTGTGTGACGGCACGGGTCCGGGCGGGCGTCCGGCCGCCGCCCCCGACATCGCGGTCGGCGCGTGGCCGTTCGACCGCGCGAAGGTGTGCGGACCACCGTGACCGTGGAAGTAGAGACATCCCCCACCCTCACGGGTGCCGACCGGACACGGATTGCGCTCGATCAGGGACTGGGCCCGCGGGTCGAAGTCGTTCCACTCCAACCAGAATCGGCGACCCGGAACCCGGTACGTTCCGCCATCGGTGGCGTGATTGCCATGGTGACCTGCGCCGAGCCGGCACTGCAACATCCAGCCCGCGGAATCCGGCAGCCCCAGCGCCCGTCGTTCCGTCGACGAGCTCACCACCGTCGACCAGCAACCCTCGCCGTCCATCGAGCCCTCCGTTCCCGCGCCCCACCGCGCCGTCACCGCGCACATTTTGCTACCGGATGAGATCGGTCACCGGAGACCGCCGGCGATCACCATCGCGACAATGGCGGAGCCCGCGGCCAGTCTACGAAGGAAGTGGTCGGGTTTCTACCCCGGGCTCACCGCGAGCTCACCACTGCCGACCACACTGTCGACCTCGATCACCACTCCTGCGGAGAGGGCGAAGATCCGGGAGTTCGGATGATCGGCGGTGTGCGGGAAATCGGACCGCACATGGGACCCGCGCGACTCCGCCCGAGCCGAGGCGGCCGCCACCACCGCGCCGGCGACCAGGGTCAGTGAGGCGTCCTCGGCGTCGGTGACGGTGACCATCTCGCGAAGGGGTGCGTGGTGTAGCAGGGTCGCGACCTCGGCCAGCCCGGACGCGTCCCGGCGCAGTCCCACGTGGCGTCCCATCGCATCCTGTAGGGCGGTCCGCTCCAGGGCGGGCAGAACCGACGAAGCCACCGGACCGACCGGGCGGGCGCCGTGCCCACCGCTGTCCGCGGCGGCCACGACCGCAGCACGCCCACCCATGACCAGGCCTTCCAGCAGACTGTTCGAGGCCAGCCGGTTGCCGCCGTGCAGCCCGGTGCGGGCCACCTCCCCGGCCGCGAGCAGACCGGGGACCGCAGTGCGGGTCTCGGTGTCGGTGACGACGCCGCCACACAGGTAGTGGGCACCCGGTACCACCGGGATACGGCCCGCGGTGATGTCGACACCTGCCGCACGGACCCCGGCGGTCACCGTCGGGAAGCGACGTTCGACGTCGTCGACGGCCGTGACGTCGAGGTAGACGCAGGGTTCGCCGGTGCGGTCCATCGCGGCCCACACCGCGTTGGCGACCACGTCGCGCGGCGCCAGGTCACCGAGCGGGTGCACGTCCGCGGTGACCGAGCGCCCCCCGGCGTCCACGAGTCGTCCGCCCTCGCCCCGCAGGGCCTCGGTGATCAGCGTGCGTCGGCCGCGCTCCCCGCCGGTGTAGAGCATGGTCGGGTGGAACTGGATGAACTCCAGGTCTGCGACGCGCGCCCCGGCTCGCAGTGCCAGGCCGATGCCGTCGCCGGTGGCGCCGCCCGGATTTGTCGTGGCCGGATAGAGGTGACCGGCACCACCCGTGGCCAGCAGGACCGTGGGTGCGGTGATGACCTCGTCGCGCGAACCGCCTGCGATGCTCGTCCGGCACGCCACCCCGACTGCCCTCCCGTCGACGTCGGTGAGCACCCGCGTCACGAAGGTCTCGTCGCGGCAGTCGATCTCGCCCGCCGACCGCGCTGCAGTCAGGGCCGCACCCAGGGTTCGCTGCAGGTGCGCACCGGTCGCATCCCCACCGGCGTGCAGGATTCGGCGCACGCTGTGGCCGCCCTCGCGGGTGCGTGCATAGGCGCCGGTGCTGTCGCGATCGAAACGGGCCCCGCGCCCGATGAGCTCGGCGACTGCCGCCCATCCGCCGGCGAGGATGTCGCCGGATGCGGTGGCGTCGGCGAGTCCGGCACCCGCGGCGAGGGTGTCGTCCAGATGCCGACGGACCGAGTCGAGCGGATTGTCCGGCAGGACGACGGCCACACCGCCCTGCGCGTAGAAGGTGGAGGTGGCCTGCTCGGCACGATCGGAATCCCACCGTGGCCCCTTGTGGACGACGACGACTCGGAGACCGCGCGCCGCCGCCGACAGCGCTGCCGTCAGCCCGGCCACTCCCGCGCCCACCACGACGAGATCGGCACCCGTCGCCCCGATACCCGGCATCCCGGTACCCGACATCCCGGTACCCGACCTCGCCTCGCCCATGTCCGTCATCGCGTTCTCCGTTCGCCGGTTCCCTTCGGGACAACCCTCCGGGGGTGTTTTCGATTCCCAGTCGAAAACCTCCCCCGAGGCTACGCCGCCTCACCCGAGACCGACAGTGTCCACATCACCGGGCGCTCGCCGATCCACTCCAGCATGTGCGCAGATGCGCACATATGAGATACGATCCGACTGTGCAGCCCCTTCTGCAGAATCCGGTGTTCACCCGGCTCTACCCGGCCCAGGTGATCTCCTTGACGGGAACGGGCCTGATGACCGTGGCACTGGGCCTGCTGGCCTACGACCTCGCCGGCGCCGACGCCGCCGAGGTCCTGGGCACCGCCCTGGTGATCAAGATGGTCGCCTACGTCGCGATGGCCCCGCTGATGCGGGCGCTGGTCACCCGGCTCCCCGCCACCGGGGTGCTGATCGGCGCCGACGTGGTCCGGGTGGGCATGGCCGCGTGTCTGCCGTGGGTCACCGACACCTGGCAGATCTACGTCCTGATCTTCGCGCTGCAGACCGCGTCGGCCACCTTCACCCCCACCTTCTCCGCTGCCATCGCCCGCGTCGTCCCCGACCGCGACGAGTACACGGTCGCGGTGTCGGCGTCTCGGATCGCCTACGACCTCGAGGCGTTGACCAGCCCGCTCCTGGCGGGTGTCGCACTGGTCGTCCTGCCCTACTCCGCGCTGTTCGCCCTCACCGCAGCAGGTTTCGCCGCGTCCGCACTCCTCGTCGGCGGCTCGGGATTACGTCGCCTCGACCGATCGACCCCACCCACACCTCCGGATGACACGAGCACCTTCTCCGGCCGGATGCTGCGTGGAATCCGGATCATGCTGTCCCACAAGACTCTTCGCGGAGTACTGTGGATCGACGTGGCCGTCGCCGCAGCCACCGCGATCGTGCTGGTCGGCACCGTCGGCTATGTCCGCGGCGACCTCGGCACCGATGACACCGCGGTCGCCATGGCCCTGGCGGCATTCGGGATCGGCTCGTTGGCAACCACATTCGCCGTACCACCGCTGGTGCGGCGCTGCGGCGTCGCGCGGGTGATGGTCGCCGGCGGCGTTCTGGCCACCCTCGGACTGACGATCACCACGGCGTGGTCGTACACCGGCCCGAATCCGGTGGCACTGGCGGGCACATGGGTACTGCTCGGAGTGGCGACCTCGATGGTCGGCACCACCGTCCCGCGCATGATCCGCGATCACACCGACACCGACCGCGACGACGTCTTCACCGCCCAGTTCTCCACGTCGCACGCAGCCTTCCTGCTGACCTACGCGATCGCGGGATGGGGACCGTCGGTGCTCGGCACCGCCGCCTCGGCGGGGGTGCTCGCCCTGCTCGCGGCCACCGCCACGGTCGGTGCGGCCCGATGCCGGCCCCGGGCCGCCGGCCCGATCATCCCGGCCGCGCGGATCGACTCGCCTACGATGGACCGCACGGTCTGCGCACGGCAACCGGCGACGCGATAGAGGCGGTGAGCGCGGCGATCATGAGCGACGGCACCGACGCCGAACGCACTCCGGCATCCGATCCCGCAGGCCCCAGCCTGCATCACCCGGTGCAGCCCGACCCGGACCGCCTGGCGGCCGCGTCGTCGACCTTCGCGATGCTCGCCGACCCCACGCGGCTACACCTGCTCTGGCTGCTCACCACCGGCGAGTTCGATGTCACCGCCCTCACCGAGGCGGTGCGGGCGTCGCGGACGGCGGTGAGCCAGCACCTGGCGAAACTCCGTTTCACAGGCCTCGTCGAGACCCGCCGGGACGGCCGCCGGGTGATCTACCGCATCCGCGACGGGCACATGACACGCCTGATCGGGGAGGCGATCAACCTCGCCGACCACAAGATCACCGGAGAACCCGCCCACGAGTGACCCCTCGGGGCGCCTCGATGTCGTTACACTGGCCCGCGGTGACCTCCATGCACAGTTCATCCGGGCGTAGCTCCTCCGACTCCGACCCGACCGGACGCCCGACACGGCTCCGGCCGGTGTCCGCGATCGCCGAACTCACCCGGTTCGGTTCCACCGCGGTCCATGCGGCGGCCGGGCTGGGCCGATTCGCCGTGGGCACCACCGTCGACGCGGTACACCTGCGCCTGCCGAGCGCACGCCGCGCCGCGCACGAGGTCCGTACCACCTTCGAGCACCTCGGCCCCACCTACGTGAAGCTGGGCCAGCTCATCGCCTCGAGTCCGGGAGTGTTCACCGAGACCCTCGCCGCAGAGTTCGAGTCGCTGCTCGACCAGGTGACCCCGGCCGACCCCGACGCCGTCCGGGAGGTGTTCGTCGCCGAGCTCGGACGCCCGCCCGAGGAGGTGTTCGCGACCTTCGATCCCATCCCGATCGCATCGGCGTCGATCGCCCAGGTACACACCGCGACCCTCGTCGACGGCACCGAGGTGGTGGTCAAGATCCAGCGACCGGGGATCGGGGAGCGACTCGCCCCCGACGTCGCGATCCTGGAACGACTCGCCGGTCTCGCCGAACTGTCCGAGTACGGCCGGATGCTCAGTGCCCGGCACGTGGTGGAGGACTTCGCCGACGGCCTGGCCGCCGAGCTCGACTTCCGCAACGAGGCGGCCACGATGCGCGAGTGGTACGAGTGCCTGCGCGACGGTCCCTATGGGAGCCGCGTCCGGGTGCCCGAGGTGTACGACGCGTACAGCGGCGCGCGTGTGCTGACCATGGAACGGATCTACGCCGTCCGCATCGACGACGCCGAGGCGGTCCGCGCGGCCGGCCACGACGGCGTGGCACTGTGCCGCACCCTGTTGCTGTCCCTGCTGGAATCGGCGTTCCACGGGGGACTGTTCCACGGTGACCTCCATGCCGGCAACGTCCTGGTCGACGACACCGGCACGCTGGTACTGCTCGACTTCGGCATCGTCGGCCGGTTCACCCCGCGGACTCGCCGCATCCTCCGACAGCTCGTCGTCGACCTGATCGTGCGGAGCGACTACGAGTCGGCGGGCCGGGCCATCTTCCTGCTCGGCGCGGTACGGCGTCCCGGATCGACATCCCAGGGCGCGGCCGACATCAAGAAGGTCGCCGCACCGTTGTCGACCACCGATCTCGGGTCGATGAGCTACACCGACCTGGGCCGACAACTCGCCGCGGTGGCCCGCGCGCATGACGCCCGCCTGCCCCGTGAGCTGGTCCTGGTGGGCAAACAACTGCTCTACGTGGAGAAGTACATGAAGCTCCTCGCGCCCCGCTGGAAGGCGATGAGCGATCGCGAGATCTACGGCTATATGGCCGGGATCATGAGAGAGGCCGAGCGCGATCGCCGGTCCGCCACTCCCGACATCGACGGGCGCTACCCGAACAGTGCCGAGACCCCGGTTAGGGTGGTGCAACGAAATCGGGCACCGTGACCGTCCGATGCCGCCGAGCTGAGAGGCACAGGAGTCGACAATGAAGCGAATGTTGCCGGCGGTGCTGGCGTTCCTCGGGATCGCCTGTATAACCGCGGCGATCGCCATTCCCGCCTGGCTGGTCCCCCAGCTCCGCGTGGTCCCGCTCGACCTCGACATCACCTCCGACGCCACGACCGTGGCGGCCGACGGTTCCCCCGGCGAACGTTTCCCTGCGGTGATCTTCGACCGCTGTTCGGTCGGCGAGGCCACGGCACAGACCTTCGACGCGCACCTGACCCAGCAGCGGCGGTCGGTGATCATCGATCCGTCCGACAGCCGTCAGGCAACCCTGCAGTCGGGGCAGACGGTCCAGATCGACCGGATCCGAAATGCGAAGGGCGAGGAGATCACGCCGCCCGGACCGAACACCTCCGGTGACCTCACCTGCGCTTCGGGGTTGCTCACCGCGACCATCGACCGGGTCTCGGTGAACCGGAAGACATCGGTGCCCAACGGCACGGTCAGCTCGCTGCAGCTCGAGGCCGCACCGGAGGGTGTCGACCCGAAGGACGTGTCGGTCCAGCTCACCAACCGCAAGGGTTTCCAGTACAAGTTCGGGTTCGACGTGCAGAAACGCTCGTACCTGTACTACGACACCAACACCCGCCAGGACACCGAGGCCAGGTTCGTCGGCGAGGAGACCATCAAGGGCGTCAAGACCTACCACTTCGTCACCGAGGTCCCCGAGACCGACCTGTCCAGCCTGCCCAACCCGCAGAACGAGGCGGCCCTGGGCACCATGCTGACCATGCCGGCCAAGTGGTGGGGCATCACCGGCCGCGGCATCAAGCCCAACGACTCCATCAACATGCACCGCTACGCCGCCGCCACCCGCCACGTGTGGGTGGAGCCGGCGACCGGCACGATCGTCGACGGCCGGGAGGACCAGCACCAGTACTTCCGTTCACCGGATCAGAGCGAGGACACCGCGCAACCGATCCGTGACTTCCGCCTCGATGCGCTGAAGGCCACCTTCAAATGGTCCGATGAGACCGTCACGCAGCAGGCCGCACGCGCCGACAAGTACGACGGTCAGCTGCGTCTCGGCGGGTTCTGGCTGCCGCTGATCCTGGGCATCGTCGGTGCCGTGCTGCTGCTCGCCTGGCTGTTCCTGTTCTGGCGGGGTCGCTCGGCGACGTCCGGCGAGCCGCGTGACGGCGAACCGTTCGACGACAGCTCCGCAGCAGACGAGACGGCCGGTGTCAGGGCCGACGAGTCGGCGACCGAGGTGGTCCGGCGTCCGGATGCACCCACCGTCGCCGAGCCGGCCGGCCCCGCCGCGAGTGGTCCCGCCGACGCCACCCCGACCGTCGTACTGGGCAAGTCCCCGGCACCCGCTGCCGATGCGGACGACGACGGCTACATCTGGGATCGCCCGACGCAGCGCATCCCGAAGGTCGACGGTCCGGCACCGAAGACCGACGGCGACTTCGGTCCGGTCGACCGCCCGAAACGATGACCAGATCGGACGCGTAGGCGATCACGACGACGGGCCCGGGGCACACATCACGTGCCCCGGGCCCTGTCGTCTCTGCCCTGCCCCCGGTTCCCTCGCCTGCCCGCCGGACCTCCGTGTGCCCCGTACCGCCCCGTACCGTCCCGGCGGCGTGCCCCGTACCGTCCCGGCGGCGTGCCCTGTGCCGTCCCGGCTGCCTGCCCCGGGCACCGGATGCGCAGGGCAACCGCATCACGACAGACGACGAGGGCCGGTGATCGTGTGATCACCGGCCCTCGTGGTCAGGTCGGGCCGCCCTCGTCAGAGGCCTACCCCGGAATCGGGCTCAGAAGAACGCCGGGGCGAAGGTGGTGCCCCAGGACTGCTTGAAGTCGTCCTGCCAGTAGTCCCACCAGTGCGAACCATCCGGGGTGATGCGGGTGGTCAGCTTGACCGGAAGGGTCTTGAGGCGAGCGATGTAGAGCTGGCTGCTGGTCGACGCGGCGACCTCCAGCGGGATCATCTGCGCGAACTTGACCGCGTCGAACCCGGGGGAGCCCGGGGTCAGCGACGAGTCGTAGCGGCTGCCGACACCGGTGCCCGCCGAGACGTAGACGCGCTTACCGGACAGGTTGGCCGCCGACAGGAACGGGTCGTTCTGGAACCACTCACCGGCCGGGTAGAAGCCCCACATGTTGGTGGGGTTGCCGCCCATCTCGATGACCGACGCCTGGATGCCCTGGGTGAAGCCCGGCATGGTGACCGTCGGGTAGCCGCTGTAGGACGCGACGGCCTTGTAGAAGTTCGGGTGGCGCGATGCCAGGTTCAGCGCCGAGGTGCCCGACATGGACAGACCCGCGATGCCGTTGCGACGGTTGTCGCTGCCATGGTTCTTCGCCATGTACGCGGGCAGCTCGCGGGTCAGGAAGGTCTCCCACTTGTTGACGCCGAGAGTCGGGTCGGTCTTCATCCAGTCGGTGTAGAAGCTGCCGCCACCACCGAACGGGATCACCACGTTGGTTCCCTTACCGGCCATCCAGTTGGCGACGTTGGTGTTGATCAGCCAGCCGCTGTTGTTGGCAGGGGCACGCAGGCCGTCGAGCAGGTACAGCGTCGGCTTGTTGGAGCCACCGGCCGAGACGATGCACACCGGGACACTGCGGTGCATGGCGTTCGAGTAGACGCGCTCGACGTTGCAGCCTCGGGCTGCCTGAGCGGTCGGCGCGGCGACCATGGTGACACCGGTTGCAGCGACCAGCGCCACGAGTCCGGCGACCAGGCGCTTACGGGCGCGAGTCAGCATGTTTCTGTCGTTCCTTACGATCGGCGCCCGGGCGGGCTCGTCATTCGGCTGTTCCGGGGTTTCGGCTTTCGGGGTCACGACGCGGCACTCCGGAGACCGATCCCCGTCGCGGGTGATAGTAACGGCTGCATAACACGGCGGCAAAGGCTGGCGAGCCCGTACAGCGTAACCATCGGGATGGGTGACGGGCATCACCTGCGACGATCACGGTCGCGCGTCGAATTGATCACACCGCCACGCGCGGACGGTGCATGTCCGAAATGCCCTGACATGCGTTTCAGGTGTCGTCCCGTCGATGTCACCACCACCGATGGACGCCACGGTTAGGGTCGGTGCCAACCCCCGAGGAGGTCCCGCGTGACACATCAGCAGGCCGACGCCATCGTCGTCGGAGCCGGATTGGCCGGTCTCGTCGCCACCTATGAACTCACCCAGGCCGGTCGCAAGGTGATCGTGGTGGACCAGGAGAACCGCAACAATCTCGGCGGGCAGGCGTTCTGGTCGCTGGGCGGGCTGTTCCTGGTCGATTCGCCCGAACAGCGGCGGCTCGGCATCCACGACTCGGCCGAGCTCGCCCTGCAGGACTGGATGGGTTCGGCCGGTTTCGACCGCGAGGACGAGGACTACTGGCCGCGACAGTGGGCGCGCGCCTACATCGACTTCGCGGCCACCGAGAAGCGTCAGTACCTGCACGATCTGGGTCTGCGGATCACCCCCGTCGTCGGATGGGCCGAACGCGGCGGTGGCTTCGCCGACGGCCACGGCAACTCGGTCCCCCGATTCCATCTGACCTGGGGTACCGGCCCCGAGGTGGTGCGGGTGTTCGCCGAGCCGGTCCTCGAGGCCGAACGCCGCGGCCTGGTGGAGTTCCGCTTCCGTCACCGCGTCGACGAGCTCGTCGTCGACGACGGCGCGGCCACCGGGGTGCGCGGCGCGCTGCTGGAGGCGACCGACCTCGACCGTGGGGTGGCGTCGAGCCGCGAGGTGGTCGGCGAGTTCGAGATCCGGGCCGGCGCGGTGATCGTGACCAGCGGCGGTATCGGCCACAACCACGATCTGGTCCGCGAGAACTGGCCGACCGATCGTCTCGGCCCCGCCCCCGCGACGATGATCTCGGGAGTGCCCGCCCACGTCGACGGCCGCATGCTCGCCATCACCGAGGACGCCGGTGCCAGCCTGGTCAACCGCGACCGCATGTGGAACTACACCGAGGGCATCGTCAACTGGGATCCGATCTGGCCCGACCACGCCATCCGGATCATCCCGGGACCGTCCTCACTGTGGCTGGACGCCAACGGTGACCGCCTCCCGGCACCGAACTTCCCCGGATTCGACACCAACTCGACGATGAAGGCGATCCTGGCGACAGGCCACGACTACTCGTGGTTCATCCTCACCCAGTCGATCATCGAGAAGGAGTTCGCGCTGTCGGGCTCCGAGCAGAACCCCGATATCACCGGCAAGGATCTGACGTTCGCCGCCAAGAGCCGCCTCGCCAAGGGAGCACCCGGTCCGGTGGCGGCATTCGTCGAGCACGGCGAGGACTTCGTGACGGCCGACAACCTCGCCGAACTCGTCACCAAGATGAACGGGATCGCCCGCGGCCCCCAGCTGGACCTGCGGAAGATCGAGCGGGTGGTGTCGGCGCGCGACGCCCAGGTCGCCAACAAGTACTCCAAGGACGCGCAGATGATGGCCATCACCAATGCGCGCCGGTATCTCGGCGACAAGGTGGTGCGGGTCGCCAAACCTCACCGACTGCTCGACCCCGAGCACGGTCCGCTGATCGCGGTGCGGCTCAACATCCTCACCCGCAAGACCCTCGGTGGCCTGGAGACCAACCTGGACTCGGCGGTGATGCGCACCGACGGTTCGGTGTTCGACGGCCTGTACGCCGCCGGCGAGGTCGCGGGCTTCGGCGGAGGCGGGGTGCACGGCTACAACGCGCTGGAGGGCACCTTCCTGGGCGGGTGCATCTTCTCCGGCCGTGCCGCCGGGCGGGCCGTCGCCCGACGGTAGCCGCGGACGTCGACGCCGAGGCCCGAAGCACGTGCGCCGACGGTCCCGGGTGAACCCGGACGGGAGGGACTAGGGTGGATCGGGTGCCGGTACCGCAGACGATCCTGACACGGAAAACCAAACATGCCCTGTTCCTCGTCCTGACGATCGACGCCGGTGGTGAGGACACCGTCCGGGATTTCCTGGGCGAGTTGGGGTCCCGCATCAACTCGGTGTCATCGCGGGCGCCGGAACAGGCCCTGACCGCGATCGTGTCGATCGGTTCGGACGCCTGGGACCGATTGTTCACCGGGCCTCGCCCCCGCTTTCTACACCCGTTCGTCGAGGTCGCCGGTGAGGTGCACACCGCGCCGGCCACCCCCGGGGACCTGCTGATCCACATCAAGTCCGACCAGACCGACCTCTGCTACGAGCTGGGCCGTCTGGTGATGGCCGACCTCGGTGACGCGGTCACCACTGTCGGCGAGGTGCACGGCTTCCGCTATTTCGATCTCCGTGACCTGATCGGCTTCGTCGACGGTTCGGAGAACCCGGTGGGCCAGGCCGCGGTCGACGCCATCACCGTCGGCGCCGACGACCCGGGATTCGCCGGCGGCAGCTATGTCGCGGTGCAGCGCTATGTTCACGACTTCACGGCCTGGAACGCGCTGGGCGTCGCCGAGCAGGAGAATGCGATCGGCCGGACCAAACTCGACAACGTGGAGATGTCCGACGAGGTCAAGCCGACCAATTCGCACATCGCCCTGAACGTGGTCACCGACGCCGACGGCGAAGAGATCGAGATCGTGCGCGACAACATGCCCTACGGCGACGTCTCCGGCTCCGGCGAGGCGGGCACCTTCTTCATCGCGTACTCGTCGTCGCCGGACATCACCGAGACGATGCTGCGCCGGATGTTCGTCGGCGAACCGGTCGGCAACCACGACCGCCTCCTCGACTTCACCACGGCGGTGACCGGTGTGCAGTTCTTCACGCCGACAACCGATTTCCTGGAGGATCTGCCGGACCGACCCTCGGCCGACGCCTCGGCCGAGGACGAGTCGGCGACCGACCCGGACGCCCCGTCCTCACCGGCACCCACCCGCCCACGCCCCGCGGACGGTTCGCTGGGTATCGGCTCGCTGCACTGATCTCGACCGGACCGACCTCGACAGCCCCCACCCGCCGAAACACAAGGAGCGCATCATGAACAACCTGCATCGCGAACTCGCCCCGATCTCCGCGTCGGCGTGGGAGGCCATCGAGGAGGAGGCCGCGCGGTCGTTCAAGCGCAGCATCGCCGGCCGTCGGCTCGTGGAGGTCAAGGGCCCGTTGGGACTCGAGGCGTCGTCGGTGACCCGCGGGCACCGCACCAAGATCGACTCCCCCGCCGACGGCATCCTCGCGTTCAGCCGCAACGTGCAGCCGCTGGTGGAACTCAAGGTGCCGTTCACCGTCACCCGTGAGGCGATCGACGACGTGGATCGCGGTGCGGCCGACTCGGATTGGGACCCGGTGGTCGACGCGGCCCGCCAGCTCGCCCTGGCCGAGGATCGCGCGATCTTCGAAGGCTATGCCGCAGCCGGGATCTCGGGCATCCGGTCGGAGACCTCCGCGAGCCCCATCGCACTGCCGGAGGACGTGCGGGACTACCCGGAGGCGTTCAGCCAGGCGCTGTCGACACTGAAGCTCGCCTCGATCGACGGCCCGTACTCGATCGCCGTCTCGGCCGACGTGTACAACCTGATCAACGAGACCTCCAACCACGGCTACCCGGTGAGCCAGCACATCAAGCGTCTGATCGACGGTGAGATCGTCTGGGCCCCGGCCATTTCCGGTGCATACGTACTGTCCACCCGTGGCGGCGACTTCGAACTCACCATCGGCCAGGATGTGTCGATCGGCTACGACTCGCACGACGCCGACCGCGTCAACCTGTACTTCCAGGAGTCGTTCACCTTCCTGGCCTACACCGGAGAAGCCGCCGTCGCCCTGACCCAGGCGTGAGTCTGCCGGGTCCGGTCCCGGCATCGAGGTTGCTCGACCACCTCGAACCGGGTACCCAGGTCATCGCACCGATCTTCGTCGGCTGCCCGGAGAGCCTGCTCGATGCCCTCGAGGAGGGCAACGAGCAGCTGACCGGGGTGCGCGTGCACAGCATGGGCGAGTACCAGGAACGGGCGTACATCCGCGGCGAGTTCGGTGACCGGCTGCGGCATGTCGGCTACTACCTCGGGCCCGGCACGCGGGCCGCATTCGCGCGCGGCGAGTGCGACCTGGTCCCGAATCACTTCTCCGAGATGCCGTTCCTGCTCAGGGCACTCGACGGCCCCAAGGTGGTGATCGCCGCGGCCAGCCTGCCCGACCGGCACGGCTACTTCTCGCTGGGCACCAACGCCGACTACTGTGCAGCCCTGATCGGGGAGGTGCCGTTCTTCATCGAGGCCAACCGGCAGATGCCCCGCACCCACGGCGAGAACCAGATCCACATCGGTCAGGTTCTCGGTTGGACCGAGGTGGACCGGCCGCTGTTCGAGCAACCGGCCACCACCACCACCGACCCGCGCGACCGCGCCATCGCCGAGTACATCGTCGACCGGGTCCCCGACGGGGCGTGTATGCAGTTCGGCATCGGCAGCGTCCCCGACGCCATCGCCGGTCTGCTGCAGGGACATCGCCGCGATCTGGGCATCCACACCGAAGTGCTCACCGACGGGATCATGCGGCTCGTCGAATCCGGCACCGCGACCGGCGCCCACAAACGCCACCATCGCGGTCTGGCGGTGGCGACCTTCGCGCTCGGTTCCCGGGCCCTCTACGACTGGATGGACGACAACCCGGGCGTGGCGTTGATCCCGGTGGATCAGACCAACGACCCGCGCCGGGTGGGTGCCGAACCACGGATGGTGTCGGTCAACGCCACCACCGAGGTCGACCTGATGGGTCAGGCGGCCAGCGAGACCATCGCCGGCCGCTATCACTCGTCCTCGGGCGGACAGGTCGACTTCGCCCGCGGCGTGTTGTACTCCGAGGGCGGACAGGGCTTCCTGGTCACCCGGGCCACCACCTCCAAGGGGCTGAGCAAGATCTCCGCGCGGCTGACCCCGGGGAGCGTCGTCACCACCCACAAGAACACCGTCGACCACGTCGTCACCGAGTACGGGGTGGCACAGCTGCGCGGCCGGTCGCTGCGGCAGCGGGCGTCGGCGCTGATCGGGATCGCCGCACCGGAGCATCGTGACGATCTCACCCGGCAGGCCCGCGCACTCGGCCTGCTGTGACCGGTCCGGTGTGACGGTCTGATGCGGCCGTCCGGGGGTGCACACCTATTGCGATGGCCGTGCGCCGCCACCAGTTGCTAGCGTCGATCGGGTGAGCGCCGTATGTTGACCCAGCTGATCCGCACGTACCTGGCCCGCTATCCGTTCCATGTGGTCGCGGTGATCGGATTGCAGACGGTCGCCACCGCGGCCATGCTCTATCTCCCCACCCTCAACGCCGACATCATCGACCAGGGTGTCGCCCGCGGTGACACGAACTACATCCTGAACATCGGCGCGTGGATGCTGCTGGTCACGGTGGTGCAGATCGTGTGCACCCTGGCCTCGCAGTATTTCGGTGCCCGTGCGGCCCTCGGTGCGGGGCGCGACATCCGCCATGATCTGCTGCACCGCATCAACACCTTCTCCGCCCGTGAGGTGGGGTCGTTCGGGGCGCCGTCGCTGATCACCCGCACCACCAACGACGTGCAGCAGGTGCAGCTGCTGATCGTGATGAGCACCGCGATCCTGGTGATGGCACCGATCATGTGTGTCGGCGGCATCGCGATGGGAATCCATGTGGCGCCGAGCCTGTGGTGGTTGCTGCTGGTGGCGGTGCCCTTCCTCGGGGTGACCATGTCGACGATCATCGCGAAGATGATCCCCGGCTTCCGCGCGATGCAGGTGCGTCTCGACGCGGTCAACCGCATCCTGCGCGAGCAGATCACCGGAATCCGGGTGGTGCGCGCATTCGTCCGGGAACGCCATGAGATGCAGCGGTTCTCCGTCGCCAACGACCAGTTGTCGGCGTCGACGCTGCTCGTCGGCCGGCTGATGGCGATGATGCTGCCGGCGGTCATGCTGATCACCAACCTGGCCATCGTCGCGATCATCTGGTTCGGCGGGCATGCGGTCTCCGACGGCACCGTCGAGATCGGCGCGCTCACCGCGATGATGAGCTACGCGATGCAGATCATGATGTCGGTGATGATGGCGTCGTTCCTGGCGATGATGGCGCCGCGCGCGGCGGTGTGCGCCGAGCGGATCACCGAGGTGCTCGACACCGAGACATCGGTGCGTCGCCCGGTTCGGCCGGTGGGATTCGCCGACCGCGGGGCCGGTGTCGAATTCGTCGGCGCGGGTTTCCGCTATCCCCGCGCGGACGAGAACGTGCTCACCGACATCGACTTCCGGGTCACCCCCGGCACCACCACCGCGATCGTCGGATCCACCGGGTCGGGAAAGACCACCCTGATCGGCCTGGTACCACGCCTGTTCGACGTGACCGACGGTTCGGTACGGGTGGGCGGAACCGATGTCGCCGAACTCGATCCGGACGAGCTGCGGTCGGTGATCGGCCTCGTCCCGCAGCGCCCGTACCTCTTCTCCGGGACCGTGGCCTCCAATGTGCGGCACGGCAGACCAGACGCCACCGACGACGAGATCTGGGAGGCTCTGCGGGTCGCGCAGGCCGCCGACTTCGTCTCGGCGATGCCCGACGGCCTCGACACCCCGATCGCGCAGGGTGGCACCACCGTCTCCGGTGGCCAGCGTCAGCGACTGGCGATCGCCCGGGCCCTGATCCGACGTCCGGCGGTGTACCTGTTCGACGACTCGTTCTCCGCGCTGGATCTCACCACGGACGCGAAACTGCGTGCGGCACTGCGGCCGGCGACCGCCGACGCCTCGGTGCTGATCGTCGCGCAGCGCATCTCCACCATCGTCGACGCCGATCAGATCGTCGTCCTCGACCGTGGTCGCATCGTCGGCCTGGGTCGGCATGACGACCTGCTCACCTCGTGCGAGACCTACGCCGAGATAGCGCGGTCCCAGCTGTCGATCGGAGAACCGGCATGACCCGCGGTGGTGCACCCGGCGGTGCGGGTTCCGGCGGCCCGGGGCCGGGCCGCGGCCCGATGGCGGCCGGACCTGTTCTGGAGAAGGCACATTCGTTCGGCCCGTCGATGAAGCGTCTGGTCGGGCGGCTGATGGCGTACCGGCTGCGGATGATCACGGTGTTGTCGGCGATCGTCGGGTCGGTGATCCTGCTGGCCGTGGCGCCACGCATCCTCGGGCATGCCACCGACCTGATCTTCAACGGCATCGTCGGCCGTGAGCTGCCCGCCGGTCTCTCCAAAGCCGAGGCGGTACAAGGACTTCGCGACCGTGGGCAGGGCACCCTCGCCGACATGGTGTCGGCGATGGATCTCACCCCCGGCGTCGGAATCGATTTCACCGCGGTCGGGCAGACCCTGCTGATCGTCGCGGTGTGTTATGCCGCGTCGTCGTTGTTGTCGTGGCTGGCGTTCACCGTGCTGAACGTGGTGGTGGTGCGCACCATCACGCAGCTGCGCGCCGAGATCGAGGCCAAGGTTCACCGACTTCCGTTGCGCTACTACGACGCCTCGGCGCGCGGGGATCTGCTCAGCCGTGTCACCAACGATCTCGACAACCTCTCGCAGAGTCTGCAGCAGACGATCTCGCAATTCGTGAACTCGGTGCTCACGGTGATCGCGTTGCTGGTGGTGATGATCTGGATCTCGCCGCTGCTGGCCCTGATCGCGGTGGTGACGGTGCCGCTCGCGGTGATCGCGACCGCGGTGATCGCGCGACGTTCCAAACCGCACTTCATCGCCCAGTGGTCCTCGACCGGCAAGCTCAACGCACAGATCGAGGAGGCGTTCACCGGCCACGAACTGGTCAAGGTGTTCGGCCGGCAGCGTGAGGTCGAGGACACCTTCGACGAGCGCAACGAGAAGCTGTACCAGTCGAGTTGGCGGGCGCAGTTCATCTCCGGCATGGTGATGCCGACGATCATGTTCCTGGGCAACCTGAACTATGTCGCGATCGCGGTGGTCGGCGGTCTGCGGGTGGCGTCGGGCAGTCTGTCGCTCGGCGAGGTGCAGGCGTTCATCCAGTATTCCCGGCAGTTCACCCAGCCGCTCACCCAGATCGGCTCGATGATCAACCTGATGCAGAGCGGTGTGGCATCGGCGGAGCGGATCTTCGAGATCCTCGACGCCGAGGAGGAGATCGGCGACCCGGCCGTTCCGGAGTCCCCGGCGGTCTCGCGCGGCGAGATCGCGTTCGAGAACGTGTCGTTCCGCTATGTGGAGGACCGGCCGCTGATCGAGGATCTGTCGTTGGTCGCGTGTCCCGGGCACATGGTGGCGATCGTCGGGCCGACCGGTGCGGGCAAGACCACGCTGGTCAACCTGATCATGCGGTTCTACGACGTCGACGCCGGGCGAATCCTGCTCGACGGGGTGGAGACCCGGCACATGACCCGCGACGACCTCCGCGAACGCACCGGCATGGTGCTGCAGGATTCCTGGCTGTTCGGCGGCACGATCTACGACAACATCGCCTACGGTGACCCGACGGCGAGCCGCGAGGAGGTGCTCGAGGCGGCGCGGCTGAGCCACGTCGACCACTTCGTGCGCACCCTGCCCGACGGCTACGAGACGGTGCTCGACGACGAGGGCGGCGGCGTGAGTGCCGGCGAACGACAGCTGATCACCATCGCGCGGGCGTTCCTGGCCAAGCCGGTGATCCTGATCCTCGACGAGGCGACGAGTTCGGTCGACACCCGCACCGAGCTGCTGATCCAGCAGGCGATGGCCAACCTGCGCGCCGACCGCACCAGTTTCGTGATCGCACATCGTCTGTCGACGATCCGCGACGCCGACACCATCATCGTCATGGAGGACGGTCACATCGTCGAACAAGGCGATCACGAGCAGTTGCTCGCCGCCGAGGGCGCCTACTGCCGGCTGTACCGCAGCCAGTTCGCCGGTGCGATGGATGCCGAGTGACAGCTCCGCCGGGAACTGGTGACTGCGCGCGATGAGTGCGGGCCTCGCCACCGCGGGATCTGAGTAGAGTTGTGGCGTGGACCACATGCTCATGTCCGCCGGTGAGTACTGGTGGCTGATCTTCCCGATCGCCGGGGTGGCGGGTGGCTGGGCGAAGTCGGTGGCGCGCTACAACGAGAAGCGCCGCCAGGACAAGCTCGAGCTGGCCCGGATCAAGGCGTCGGCGGCCACCGAGCAGTTGCGGATCACCCAGGCCGACGCCGCGCAGGTGAAGCGCACACTGGCCCGGCACGACGAGACCCAGGCCCAGTGGTTCGCCTACGAGCTCGACCTGGCCACCCTGATCGAGTTCCCGATGCTGATCGACATGCGGGAACCGCTCACCCTGGCCTTCCACGAGGCCAGGGTGCGCGCCGACGACCTCCGGCCGAGCCCCGACCAGACCCTCGACCCGGCGTCCTTCGCCGCCTACCGCGACGCCGTCCAGGCCTACGCCGCGGCCTTCGACGCCGCCGAACGCGAGGCGCGTCGGCGCAAGCAGTCCGACTTCTCGCCGATCGAGCGGGAATCCCTCGACCGCGCCCGCAAGCTGATCGGGATCGCCGCCGACGACGCGGCCACCCCCGCCGAGCGGCAGGCCGCCTACCGCCGCGCCCGTGCCGAGCTCGACGGCCTGATCGACGTCCCTCCGCCCGCCGCCGAAGTCCTCGAACGCGGTATCGCCGGCGAACTGGAACGCGGCCACGAGTAGGTGCGCGAAGAACTCCTCGGTGCGCGGTGGGCTACCACCTGCGCGGTAGATCCACCGCGTAGGTGACAAGTGCGTGGGGATGTACTCAGCGACCCTGAGATATATCGCCGCAAGTGACACCAGTCGACGTCGCGCTGCGTCCAATCCTGCATGACCACGTTCCCGGCCGACACCCACGGCATTCTCCTGCGTCGCGAGGCACCGGCCCCCGGCATCACCGACAACCAGCTCGCGCGCGCCGCCAGGAGCGGTCAGCTGGTCCGCATCTGGACCGGCGCCTTCGTGCCGAGGGACCGGCTCCCGGCCAAGGCCATCGACCTGCACCGGCTCCGGATCCGCGCCGCGATGGACCACTCCGGTGCAGATCAGGTGGTCAGCCATCAGTCCGCTGCGGCGCTGCACGGCTTGGAGATGCTGCTGGCGGACCTCGGCCGCGGCCACGTCACGAACGGAGCCGCCAGGGGAGGGCGCATCGACGCGCACGAACATGTCCACAACGGCGCCTTCGACGCCCAGGAGATCGTCGTCGTCGACAGCATCCGGGTGACCAGCCTGGAGCGCACCGCGGTCGACGTCTCCCGCAGTGTGGGGCAGTTCGCCCCGGCGCTGAGCGTCTGTGATCCCGCCCTGCGCCTCGGCGCCGACCGCGAACTCATGACGCAGATGCTCGCCGGTCGCGGCGCAGGCGTGAATCTCGCGAGATATGCTCTGGGACTTGCTGATCCGTTGTCGGAGAATCCGGCGGAGTCGTGGGGTCGGGCGCAGATGATCGCCGCCGGTCTGGCCGTCCCCGAGTTGCAGCACGCCTTCCACGATGACGACGGCAACCTCGTCGCACGCGCCGACTACCACTGGGAGGGTCTCGTCGGCGAGTTCGACGGGTTCGTGAAGTACGCGAAACTGCTCGGCGCCGACCAGGATGCGTCGGCGGTCGTGGTGGACGAGAAGATCCGCGAGGACAAGGTCCGACGGTGCGGTGTGGTCGTGATCCGGTGGATCTGCGCGGACCTGACGGCGAACCGCGTCGTCGGCATCGTCACGCCGGAGCCGACCCGGTTGGGGCTGGTGTCAATCCCCACTCACGTGTCACGTGCGCGGTAGATCCAGCACGCACGTGGTAGCTGCCCGCGCAGGTGGCAGTTCCCCGCGCATCAGTAGTCGCGGTCCGCCGACACCGTCGCGATCAGCGGTTCACCCGCGACGAACGCCTCGATGTTGCGGGCCACCCACGGCGCCATCTCCCGGGTCAGCCCGGATGCCGGGTTCGCCACATGTGGGGTGATGATGACATTCGGCAACGACCACAGCGGGTCGTCGGCGGCGGGCGGCTCGGGATCGGTGACATCCAGTGCGGCACCGGCGATCTCACCGTCACGCAGTGCCGCGTACAGCGCCTGCTGATCGACCAGCGGCCCGCGCGCGACGTTGACCAGCCAGCAGTGCGACGGCAATGCGGCCAGGCTCGTGGCGTTGATCAGGTGATGCGTCTCGGCGGTGGCCGGGGCGGCGAGGATCACGTGGTCGGTCGCCGGCCACACCTCGTCCATCTCCGACGACGGCAGGGTGCGCGCCGCACCCTCGACGGGATGTCCGGACCGGTTGACCGCCAGGACGTCGGCACCGCAGGCACGCAGCCGCGGCATCAACGACGCCCCGATACCACCGGCACCGATGATCGCCACGGTCGCACCGCGCAGGGTGCGCACGGAGGTGTCGATCGGCTCCTTGGCCCAGTGATCGCGCACCGAGGTGTGGATCTGGCGCAACCCGGCGAGCAGCAGCGCGAGGGCGTGCTCGGCGACGTTCTCCGCGTAGAACCCGGACGCATTGGTCCAGATCCGCTTGTCGTCGATCACCCCCGCCGCCACGAAGGCCTCGATCCCGGCGGTCTTGAGCGCCACCCACTCGATGCCGTCCGACAACGTCGGGAAGCCGTCCGGGCCACCGAGCCAGATCAGCACCCGTGCCTCGTCCAGACCGGTCACCCGGGCGCCGGTCTGTTCCACGGCGGCGACGATGTACTCGTCGGAGACCGGTTCGACGGCGACCGCCAGGCCCGCCGCGCTCACGACTTCACCGTCCGCGCCGCCGAGGTCGCCAGCTGATCGGCGATCTCGTTGTAGTGGTCGCCGTTGTGGCCCTTCACCCAGCGCCACGTCACCTGATGCCGTTTCTCCTCCTCGACCAGCCTGCGCCACAGATCCGCGTTCTTCACCGGTTTCTTGTCCTTGGTCTTCCAGCCGTTGGACTGCCAGCCGGCCACCCACTTGGTGATGCCGTTACGGACATAGCTGGAGTCGGTGTAGAGAACCACCGACGACGGGCGGGTCAGGGCGGCAAGTCCCTCGATGGCCGCGGTGAGTTCCATCTTGTTGTTGGTGGTGTCCGGATCGGCGCCGGAGATCTCGCGTTCGTGGCCCTTGTACCGCAACACCGCACCCCATCCACCGGGTCCCGGATTGCCCAGGCAGGCGCCGTCGGTGGAGATCTCGACGACGTCGTCGCCACCTTGTTCGTCGTCCGCACTGCCGTTGCTCACCATTCCACCGAGATTACCCAGGCGGGTGGTCGCGCAAGGAAACAACCTCGCCGCGCACAGCCCTCCCGCCGATCGCCGAATCGCTCTAGGGTGGAGTCATGCCTGTCTGGGATCCAGCACGCTACCTCCAATACGCCGACGCCCGCGCACGCCCGTTCCTCGACCTCATCGCCCAGGTCCCGACCGACCCGGCCACCATCGTCGACCTCGGCTGCGGCCCCGGTCACCTCACCCGTCACCTCCGTGCGAGATGGCCCGACGCACAGATCCTCGGTATCGACTCCTCGGCGGAGATGATCGACGAGGCCCTACGCGCCAACGCCGACCCGGGCGCCAACTACGACATCGCCGACGCCGACGACTGGACCCCGTTCGAGCCGGTCGACCTGATCCTGTCCAATGCGATGTTCCAGTGGGTCGAGAACCAGTTCGAGGTGATCGGCCGGCTGCTCACCCACCTCAACCCGGGTGGCACCTTCGCCGTCCAGGTACCGAGCAACGCCGACTCCCCGACCCGCACCCTGCTGGCCGACCTCGCCGCCGCGGAACCGTACGCCACACATCTGCGCGACGTCCGCCGGCTGAGCCTCATCGACCCGATCGAGTACCTCGAGTTCTTCAGCGAACGCGGCTTCACCGTCAACGCCTGGGAGTCGACCTACCTGCACGTCCTGGTCGGTGACGACCCGGTGTACGAGTGGCTGTCGGGGACCGGCGCACGCCCCTTCCTGCAGGCCCTGCCCGAGGACCTCGCCAAACAGTTCGCCGACGACCTCAAGACACGTCTGCGCGAGGTGTTCCCGGAACGGCCGTGGGGCACCACGATGCCGTTCCGCCGGACCTTCGCGGTGGCCACCGCGTTCGAGAACTGAGCCGGGCCGGATTTCGCCCGTCCTGTCGCGGGTTCCGGGTGGTGCGGCAGCTCAGCGCGGGTGGACACCGGTGTAGATGCCCTCGGGCCGGAACCGCAGACGGGGTGCCCGGTACTCCTCGAGCGCGTGGGCGACCCAGCCGGCCATCCGGGCGATCGCGAAGATCGTCTCGGCGGCGTCGGGGCGCATCCGGAACCGCAGGGCGAGCGCGGCCAGCGCGAGGTCGGAGTTGACGAAGTCGCCGTCGCCGAGCGAGTCGACCACGGCGGCCAGCGCGGCCATCACGCGCCGATCGCCGCCACCGATCCGGCCGAGCATCGCGATCAGGCATTCCGCGCGGGGATCGTGCCGGCGGTAGACGACGTGCCCGGTGCCGGGAATCGCCACATCGCCGTAGTGCGCCTCGGCGAGTGCCGCGGTCGGATCGTCGAGGGCACCGGCGAGGAATCGATACGCCAACGTCGTCGCACCACCGTGCATCGGCCCGTCGAAGGCACCCAGGCCCGCACCGAGCACCGCATACACGCTGCCCCGTGCACTGGCCGCGACTCGGGCGGCGACAGTGCCGGCGGACATGTCGTGGTCGGCCAACAGGATCAGGGCGGCGTCGAGCAGCCGGGTGGTCGACGCCGTCGCCGGCTCGTCGGTCAGCCGTGGCCACAGTCGTTGCGCCAGTGAACCCTCTGGACGGCCGTCGCCGATCACGTCGACGGCGGTGTCGATCACGGCTGCCGCCCGCCGTGTGACCGATTCGTCGTCTATCTTGTGGCGCAACGGATCTCGTGCACCCAGAAGATCGACGACGAGTCTGATCCGATCCAGCCCTCGGCTCTGCGGTCCGGCGAGTGCACGCACCGATGACGCCACCGCGGGATCGGCGCCACCGACCCACGGACGTTGCCACAGCAACGCGGCGACCCCCTCGAGGGTCTCGTCGCGGGCGAGATCGGTCGCCGACACCCCACGGTAGTGCAGCCGATCGTCGCGGAGCAGGGTGAGCTGGGTGGCGATGCGTTCGGCGACGCCGGTGGGTGGCCGGTGACGGACGCCGTCGCGGAGGCGTTCCACCTCGTCGACGGCGAACACACTGCCCTCGTGACCACTGATCCGCTGACTGTGCAGGCGCCCGCGGCTGACATAGGAGTAGATGGTGGATGTCTTGATAGCCAAAACCTTTGCGACCTGATCGGTGGTCAGGTAGTCCCGGCCGTCATGACGGATCGGGGTAGGGAATCGACGTGTGTGCATACGGTCCACATATTGATTGAATCAACATTGACGCACCCTGATCAACCCCGTCATCGTGGGCTCATGACCCACCCGGGTCACCCATCACAGGAATCGACCCCACTTCAGGAAATCGACCCCACTGCAGGAATCGAGGAGGAGCACCCCATGACCGAACCCCTGATCGCACCGCCGGGACTGCACGACGTGATCGTCGCCGACACCGAGATCGGTGACGTTCGCGGGTTGGAGGGCTACTACCACTACCGCGGACACTCGGCCATCGAGCTGGCCCGGACCCGCTCGTTCGAGGAGGTCTGGTATCTGTTCGCGCACGGCCGGCCACCCACCGCAGGCGAATTGTCGACGTTTGTCGACGAGACCTCGGCGTGTCGTGCACTTCCCGACGATGTCGGCGGAATCCTCACCACCGCAGCACTTCTCGGTGGCGAGCGCGAATCCCTCGCCGGTCTGCGGACGGTGCTGTCGGCAGTCGGCCCGGCCACCGGGGCCCGCCCACTGTGGGATTGCGACGACGCCGCACGCCGGGCCCAGGCCGTCCGCGTGGCCGCACTGACCCCGACCATCCTCGCCGCCCTGCACCGCATCCGCACCGGCGAACAGCCCCTGCAACCGCGCCCCGACCTGGGTGTCGCCGCCAACTGGCTCCACCTGGTCACCGGACGCACCCCCGACCCCGCGCACGTCCGGGCGATCGAGCACTATCTGATTGCCACCATCGACCACGGGTTCAACGCCTCCACCTTCACCGCCCGGGTGATCGCATCGACCGGAGCCGATGCGTTCGCCGCGGTCTGCGGCGCGATCGGCGCGTTCTCCGGCCCGTTGCACGGCGGCGCCCCCGACCGTGCACTCGATGCGCTCGACGAGATCGCGGCGCACGGCGACGCCCACGTCTGGGCACGCGAGCAGGTGGCCGCGCATCGGCGGATCATGGGGTTCGGCCACGCCGTGTATCGCACCACCGATCCGCGTTCGGTGATGCTGCGTGAGATCGCGCTGGAACTCGGTGGCCCGCTGGTGGAGCGAGCCGTCGAGGCCGAGGCCGCGATCACCGAGGTGCTCGCCGAGGCGCATCCGGATCAGCCGCGGTATGCCAACGTGGAGTTCTACGCCGGCGTGGTGATGGAATGCTGCGGCGTGCCGCGGGCGATGTTCACCCCCACCTTCGCGGTCAGCCGCACCGTCGGCTGGTGCGCGAACATCCTCGAACAGGCCCGGGTCCGCAAGATCATCCGACCGGCCGCACGCTACGTCGGACCCACGCCGAGCGCCGGATGACCGGCCACCTGGCGTGCCACACTGGACCCATGACACGCCAGGTGTTCCTGATCCGCGCAATCAACGTGGGCGGGGCCAAACTCCCGATGGCCGAATTGCGGGAGATCGCAGCAGAACTGGGTGCGACCGACATCGCCACCCACATCGCATCGGGCAATCTGCTCGCGGTTCCATCGGGCACCGCCGAGCAGTTCGCCCGCGACCTGGAGTCGGCGATCGAGGAGCGCTACGGGTTCTACCGTGAGGTCATCGGGCGAACCGCGGACCGATTGCGGGACGCGGTGGCCGCCTACCCGTTCGTGATCGACGAGGAGAAGTTCGCCCACATCTACTTCCTCACCGGAGCACCTACCAGCGAGGCCGCAGACGCACTGGTACACAAAGACTTCGGTGCCGACGAGCTCGCCGTGATCGGCGCCGACCTGCACATCCGGTATGCGAACGGGGTCGCCGGCACCAAGCTCACCGCCCCACTGATCGCACGGACCCTCGGAGTGCAGGGCACCGGACGCAACCTGCGTACCGTCAGAAGGCTGATCACCCTGACCGAACAGTGACGTGCTGAACAATGACGTGCCGAACAATGACGTGCTGAACAATGACGTGCCGAACAATGACGTGCCGAACAGTGACGGGTGCGATCAGGTCCGGAGATTGTCGGTGGCCCACGCGGTGATCTCCCGCAACGACGGGAGCAGCGCCTCCCCGGATGCGGTGAGGCTGTAGCTGACCGCGATCGGCGGACCGTCGTCGACGACCCGCTCCACCAGGCCGGCCCGCCCGAGCTCACCGAGGCGGTCGGACAATACCGAGTCGGAGATCCCGCCGACCGCCCGTCGCAGCTCGGCGAAGCCCGCCGGACCCGACAGCAATGTCGCGAGAATGACTCCGTTCCAACGCTTTCCGAGGAACTCGAAGGCCCGGATCAGCGCGGCGTCGCACTCACGCGGTTCACGCTCACCGGTTGCCATACTGCCGAGCGTAGCAACCGTGCTACCGTTGCCCTAAGTCACTAGTTTTTTCGAAGCGACATCTGGCAACCGAGTTGTACCCCCGAAGGAGAGCATGATGACCGAACTCGCAGAGAATCTGCCCGGAACCGCACCACTCGACGAGAACGGTCGGTCGACGCTGTTCACCGCGGCCCGCACCGCGAACAGTTTTGCGTCCACCCCGGTCGGCGACGACGAACTCCGCGAGATCTGGGAACTCGCGAAGTGGGCCCCGACGGCCGCCAACACGCAGCCGCTGCGCGTGCTGTTCGTCCGGACCGACGAGGGCCGGGAACGCCTGGTCCGGCACATGTCCGACGGAAACAAGGACAAGACCGCCTCGGCACCGGCGGTCGCCGTCCTCGCCGTCGACACCCAGTTCCACGAGCACATCCCGACGCTGCTCCCGTTCCGTCCCGAGCTTGCCGACGTGTTCGCAGCGAACGACGAGATGCGCAGCACCACAGGATCTTTCAACAGCGCACTGCAGGCTGGTTACTTCATCCTCGCGGTGCGGGCGCTGGGCCTGGCCGCCGGCCCGATGGCCGGCTTCGATTCCGACGGCGTCGACGCGGAGTTCTTCGCCGACGGCCGGTGGAAGTCGATTCTCGTCGTCAACATCGGCCACCCGGGCGAGAACCCGTGGTTCGACCGTCTGCCCCGCCTCGATCCCGCCGACAGCACGCGCTGGGCGTGACCGGCGTCGAACCGGCCACCAGGGCCGGAGGTCACGTTCGGGCGATCGCTGCGATGACGTCGTCGATGTCGGAGCGCTGCTGCTCGAACGGGGCCTCCCACAACTGACGGGGGAGTTCCTCGAGGCGCTTGACGGCGGTCTCGAGCTCCTCGAGGCGCTCGTCCTTCTCCCCGCCGACGAGATGCTGTGCCGCGATCAGTGAGTCGTCGAGGGTGAACACCGCGTCGTCGAGACGATCACGTTCGGTGAGGGTTGCCGGGTCGTGGGGGATGGCCGGGTTCTGGTGCACGTCGGCGATCGCATAGCGAACCCGGCGGTGCAGCAAGGCCTCCGGCGAGGTGGCGGTGGTCCAGTCCTCGGGCGCCCGGCTCGCCTTGCCCGGGATGAGGTCGGTGGAGTGAGCGAAGGCGCGGATACGCTTGTCGGAGTCCCAGGCGAACCACACTGCCCCGGCCAGGATGCTCACTGCGACGACGACGATCACGACGACCACGATGATCCCGATGGTTGACATACCCCGACCCTATCCCCCGACCGGGTTCATCGATGCCGACACGGGGCCGATCGCCCGACCGTCACTCCTGATCCTGCGCGGCACGCACCGCTGCGGCGTTGACCCGGGTGAGAACCGAATGCAGTTCCTCGAGGTCGGGTACCCCCACCCCGAGTGCCTCGACCACCTGGTGCGGGATCGGGAGCGCCCGGGTGCGCAGGGCACGTCCCTCGTCGGTGAGGTCGACGTCGACATTGCGCTCGTCGTCGTCGCGGCGCCGCCGCACGATCAGCCCGTTGGCCTCGAGCCGCTTGAGCAGAGGCGAGAGCGTCGCCGAGTCGAGTTGCAGCACCGTGCCGATGTCCTTGACCGCGCGCGGGGACTCCTCCCACAGCGCCAGCATCACCAGATACTGGGGATGGGTCAGGCCCAGCGGATCGAGCAGTCGGCGGTAGATCCGCAGCACCGACCGGTTCGCCACGGCCAGCGCGAAACACACCTGGCGTTCCAGCAGCAGCGGATTGTCGGCGGTGGCCACCTCGGATTCGGTCATCGGCGTATCGCTCCTTCCCGCGTGCCCCATGGTAGGCGCCGCGGGTCCCGATTCCCCGCGGCGCTGTGGTCCCCCGCTGCGTCTTCCCCCACTGCGTACTCCCCCGCTGCGTCTTCCCCCGCTGCGTACTCCCCCGCTGCGTCTTCCCCCTGCCCCGTGATCCGGCGCCACCCGCTCAGGCCGACGGGGTGATCCCGGTGCGACGCTGCTCGATGATCAGGCACCGGTCCTCGACATAGAGCAGTCCGGCCGATTCGGCGATCTCCCGCGCCTCCGGCGAGCTGATCCCGAGTTGCAGCCACAGGGCGTCGGCACCGGCGGCGACCGCCTGCCGGGCGATCTCCGGGGTGTCGGCGGAGGGCCGGAACACGTCGACCAACCCGACCTGCTCGGGGATGTCGGCAAGGGTGCGGTAGACCTTCTCGCCGACGATCTCGTCGGCGGTCGGGTTGACCGGGATGATCCGCCAGCCCAGGTGCTGCATGTGGGCGGGGACCTCGTTGGCCGCCTTGGCGGGATTCGCACTCGCCCCCACCACGGTGATGGTGTCGTAGGTGCGCAGGATCTGTTCGACAACCTCATCGGTGCTCATGACGGCCAGTCTAGGTCGGCGTGTCCGCGCCCTTGAGGAGCGGCGCCCGCCGCGTGGGATCGGGCGTATCGGCGGTGGTGGAGCTGCCCGGGTCGTCGATGGTGGTCAGCCAGGCGACGGTGACCGCACCGATGATCGCGCCGACGAAGCCGACGTAGGCCATCCATTGCAGACCGTCGACTGCCTTGTCGCCGAGGAACAGCACACCGATGATCGACGGTCCGCCGGTCTCGCCCACCACGAGCACGGCGGTCACGGCGTTCACCGGGCCGAGCTGCAGGGCGACGGTCTGAACGTAGAACGCGACCGCACCTCCGATCGCGATGGTCCACGCGGCCGGGTCGGTGATCAGGGTGAGCAGGTCGAAGGGGTGGATGCCCTCGAGGACTCGGGCGGCCACCGCGAGGGCGCCGTACATGATCCCCGACAGCGCGCCACCGAACAGGGCGCCGCGCTCCTTGAGCAGGGTCAGGATCACCAGTCCCACCAGCGCGAGGGCGGTGGTGATGCCGAACAGCCACCAGTGGAAGGTGAACGACGCCTTGGTGGTCGCCTCGTGTCCGGCGGAGGCACCCAGCATGCACAGGGCGCCCACGACGAGGAAGATCGCCGCCCAGTCGCGGCCGCGCAACGTGGTGCCGAGCAGCACGGTACCCAGGAGTGCGGTGATCACGAGGTTCGCCGAGACGATGGTCTGTGAGAGGAACAGCGGCAGCATCCGGGCCGCGACGCCGCCGCCGAAGAAGCCGATCATCACCAGCAGGGTGCCCACCAGGAATGCCGGGTCGGTGAACGCCGCCAGGGTCGACTTGGCCGATGCCGCCTCGCCCTGGGCGCGGGCGGCCCGCTGGGCCCCGAGCGCCCGCAGGACCGTCGACAGCCCGTAGGCCACCGCCGCCAGGGATGCGGCAATGACACCGATCGCGAACATCTGGCCTCCTGAGCCCGGGGTGTCGGGTCACGTCCCGATTGTCTGCACGTCCCGATTGTCTGCACTGCCCGATTGTCTGCACTGACCGTAGTACGACTGCACGACCGGTTCCGAACGAGCACACTATGGCGGGGGGGACGTCGTGAGGAGACCACATGGAACTTCGGCACCCGACACATCGCGCCTACTCGCGGGGCTTCTACCCCGACGACGGCCGTGACTTCGAGGTCCGGCTCCTCCTGGGGTATGCCGCCTCCGGTGGCTCCGACGCCGGCGAGGTACTGACCACCATCGACGGCCTCGGCGACGGCCACCCCGACGCATGGGCGGACGCATGGCTGGCGCTGGGCCGGCGGGTGGCGTCGTCGGCACGGGCCGCGCAGGCCGGCGGCCACACGATCAGCGCCGCATCGGCCTATCTGCGGGCGGCTAACTATCTGTCGACCGCCTTCGACGGGCTCGACGGCATCGGCACCGACAGCGCCCGGCTGGCGGTGTTCGCCGAGCACCGCGCCGCCTGGGACGGGTTCCTCGAGTGCGGGCCGTTCACCGCCCGCAGCATCGAGATCCCGTACGAGGGAACCACACTGCCCGGGTGGTTCGTCGGTCCCGATCGAGCCACCACCGGTGGCCTCCGGCCGACGCTGGTGATGGTCAACGGCAGCGACGGATCGGTGTCGGCGGTGTGGTGCGCCGGCGCGCGCGCAGCCCTCGAACGCGGCTACAACGTCCTGCTGTTCGACGGCCCCGGCCAGCAGTCGATGCTGTTCGAACACGGGATGGGGTTCCGGCCCGACTGGGAGGCGGTGCTGACCCCGGTCACCGACACCCTGCTGGGGTTGCCAGAGGTGGATCCGGATCGGCTCGCGGTCTACGGCATCAGCCAGGCCGGCTACTGGGTGCCGCGAGCGCTGGCCGTCGAGCACCGGTATGCCGCGGCCGTCGCCGACCCCGGGGTGGTGGATGTCTCGGCGTCGTGGCTGACACATATGCCCAAGTCACTGGTCGCGATGCTCGACGACCCGACCGCGGCGACGAAGTTCGACCGCGACATGAAACTCGGCATGACCGGACAGAAGGCGTTGCAACGCATGTGGGAGTGGCGGGCCCGGCCATACGGCTCGGACGGCCACTACTTCGATGTGCTGCAGCGGGTCCGCGAGTACACCCTCACCGACCAGATGGCCGCGCAGATCACCACGCCGATGCTGATCACCTCGCCCGAGGGCGAGCAGTTCTGGCCCGGGCAGTCCGAGCGGCTGGCGGCGATGATGACGAGTGCCCGCACCGACGTCGTCGACTTCACCGCCGCCGAGGGTGCGAGCGGACACTGTCAGCCGATGGGGCGGGCACTCACCGCCGAGCGCATGTTCGACTGGCTCGACACCGCACTCGCGGCCCGGTGATCCCGCCTCCCGCCCCGGGATTCACCTTGTCTCAGAACGACTTTCGAGCGGTCTGCGGATCGCCGTAGGTGATCGCCCGTTCTCGCCGGGTATCGGTCATCAACGACGTCGCCCAGACCAGCACGGTGCCGGCCCGGTTGCGGATGCCGGCGAGGAACGCGATGTGGATGGCACCCCACGCGATCCAGCCCATCCGCCCCGACAGCCGGACCCGCCCGGCCTCGAGGAGCGCGTGACGACGGGCGATGTAGGCGGCGCTACCCAGGTCGCGGTAACGGAATCCCGGTCGGTCGGTACCGCCGGCCGTGAGGCCCGCGATCACCGCACCGGCATGCCGTCCGCCCTGCATCGCCACCTCGGCGACGCCGGGAAGCCCACGGTGTGAACTCATGTCGCCGACGACGAAGATCTCCGGATGCCCATCCACCGACAGGTCGTCGCCCACCGGGATGGTGCCGCCACGCGCCTGCTCGACGCCGAGCGCCGTGGCGAGCGCACCGGCGAAGGGCACCGCCTCGACACCGGTGGTCCACAGGGTGGTGTGGGCCGGATAGGTGGTGATCGTGCCGGTGATCTTGTCGGTGGTCTGCACCGCGTCGGCGGTGACATCGGTGACGTGCACGCCGAGATGGGTTTCCACGCCGATCTCGTCGAGGGTCGCCTGCGCCCGCGCCGACAACGTCTCGCTGAACGAGGGCAGCACCCGGTCGGCTCCGTGGAACAACAGCACCCGGGCCTCGGCGGGGTCGATGGAGCGGAACTCGCGCTCGAGCGCGAGTGTCGCCAGTTCCCGGATCTGCCCGGCCAGTTCGACGCCGGTCGGGCCACCGCCGGCCACCGCGAAGGTCAGCCACGGGGTGCGGGCCGCCGGGTCGGACAGGGTCTCGGCCACCTCGAACGCGGCGATGATCTTGCGCCGGATGGCGAGTGCGTCGTCGAGGGTCTTCATCCCGATGGCGTGGTCGATCAGGTGCTCGTTGCCGCGGTAGGAGGTACGCATCCCGGCCGCGACGACGAGATAGTCGTAGTCGATCTCGGCCACCGACGAGTCCATCCGGGTCACGGTCACCGTCCTGGCGACCGGGTCGATGCCGGTTGCCTCGGCGCAGTACACCTCGGCATTGCGCTGTCGGCGGAGCAGGTGCCGGATGGGCGTGCTGATCGATCCCTCCGACAGCACCCCGGTCGCGCACTGATAGAGCAGCGGCTGGAACAGATGACTGGTCCCGCGGTCGATCACCGTCACCGAGACATCGGCGTCGCGCAGGCGTCGTGCCGCGTTGATCCCGCCGAAGCCGGCACCGATGATGACCACGTGGGGACGGCCGACACGGCCGGGATCCGTTGAGCGCACAGCACCGATTCTGTCATCACAACCCACTGACCGGGCGCCCGAACACGGTCACCGGGCACCGCGGTCGCTCATCCCACCACACTCGCGAGTCGCGGCAACTCCCGCAGCGGGTTCCTGCGTTCGATCTCCATCCGCTGGGCCGCGGTGAACACCGTGCTCAACCCCGGTGCGGGGTCACCGCCGCCGTCGAGGTAGACGGCCTGGCTGAACGGCCAGTCCGAACCGAAGACGATGTGCGAGCGTGGCGCCACCGCGAGCACACTGCGCATCGCGGCCTCCGAGGCGCTCAACGCGGTGTCGAAGTAGAAGCCGCGGATCAGTTGTGCCACGTCGAGCGCCGACGGGCGGGGCGCGCCGGCGGGCCATCGGGTGGCGACCGGGGTCTGCGCGGCCACCCCGATCCGCCAGGACAGGAACGGCAGCGTCCCGCCGGCGTGGGCCAGCTGGAACCTGATCCCGGGATATCGCCGCAAGGTACCGCCGGCCAGCATCAGCGTGGCCGCCCGCGTGGTGTCGAAGGTGAACTCCTCGAGGAAATCCGGTAGCGGCAGTTCGGGTTTGGCGTTCGCCGGGACCATGGCGGGATGGACGAACACGAATGTCCGACGTCGGTTGAGCTCGGCCATCAGCGGCTCGAACCGCGGATCCCCCAGGTACACACCGTCATACGCACTCAGCAGGACGACGCCGTCGAGATGCAGGGTGTCCAGGGCATAGGCCAACTCCGTGATCGACGCCGCCACGTCGGGCATCGGGAGCACGGCGAACGCGCCGAACCTGGCCGGGTGGGTCCGGACGAGCCCGGCGGCGTAGGTGTTGCAGTACCGGGCCATGTCGCGGGCGTCCTCGCCATGGAGGTAGGACACCCCGGGATCCGACGCCGACAGCACCTGCGCGGCGATCCCCCAGCGATCCATGAAGTCGATCGCCGACTCCGGTGACCACGAGGGGATCGGGTAACCGCCGATGGTCAGATGCCCGTGTTCGATGAGCGACGCCCGGTATCCCGGCGGCAGGAAGTGGGCGTGCAGGTCGATCCGGTACCGACTCGTGGGCGCGGCGTGTGCCACCGCATCCTCGGAAGCCAGGGCCGCACCGGATGCCAACGCCGCCGCGCCGGCTGCGGCGAACAATGATCGGCGGGTGACCGGCCCGGTCATCGGCCGTCCTCGGCCAGACGTGCGGCGGCGTCCAGGATCATGTGTCCGTGGAGCCCGAACAGCGCGATGAGATCCACGGAGTCGCCGCCGATCTCCTTGGCGATGAACAGCCCGTCGGCGCCCGCCATCGCATAGGTCACGAGCTGCTCCACCGCCGCGGCGTCGAGATCGGGCGCGAGTTCGACAGCCGCCTCCCGCAAACGCCTCAGGGCCTGCGCCCGGACCTCGACGAACATCCGGCGGGCGCGGGGCTCCACCGGACGCCGCTCCAGCGCGAGCATCAGGCCGAGCCGGAGGAAATCCGGCGACTCGGCCAGCGCCTTGGCGACGTTCATGGCCAGGTCGGCGACGCGCTCGGACGCCGAACCCTCGTCACCGAGCGACCACGCCGACAGCCATCGCCCGAAGCTGCGCTCGATGACCGCTGCGATGAGGTCGTCCTTGTCGGCGAAGTGCCAGTAGATGGAGCTCGCCGGCAACCCACAGCGTTTGCTGACCACCGCGATGCTGGTGCCCTCGTAGCCGCGCTCTGCGGCGATCTCGGTTGCGGCGTCGAGGATCTTCGCCCTCGACGCCTCACCGTTGGCACGTGTGCGCCGAGGTGTGGAACCCATCCGACCCTCCTCCTGTGATTCGTCGGCCACTTTCTGTAGTGGTCGCTACGGTAGCCCCTTGACGCCTCTCCCGGCAAGCATTTACCGTAGCGATCACTACAGCAACTTTCGCGTCCGGCGCTCCCTGCGGACGCACCCCGGTCGAGGGAGACCCATGCCCCACCATCCGCACGGTGACCATTCACACCGAGACCATTCACACCGAGACCATCCGCACTATGACGTCGCCGTCGTCGGCTACGGGCCCACCGGCGTCACCGCCGCCAACCTGCTCGGGCAAGCCGGGTTGACGGTGGTCGTCCTGGAACGTGATCCGGACATCTACGGTCGTGCGCGCGCCATCTCCACCGACGAGGAGGTGCTGCGGATCTGGCAGCGCGTCGGACTCGACGAGCGCCTGCAGGCCGACATGCTGCCCGGCGGACTCGTCGCCTTCGTCGACGCCGACGGCCGGCCGTTCATCGAGGTCGCACCCACCGCGCGCGGAACCGGCCATCCCCCACAGCAGTTCATCTATCAGCCGGCCGTCGACACCACCCTGCGCGCCGGCGTCGAGCGGTTCCCTTCCGTGACCGTGCTGACCCGGCACGAATGTCTCAAGGTCCTGCCCGGCCCGGACGACGTCGAGATCCTCGCCGCCGACCTCGACGCCGACACCTTCGTGCGACTACACGCCTCGTACGTCATCGCCGCCGACGGCGGTTCGTCGGCGACCCGAGGACAGCTCGGCATCGGGTACCAGGGCCGGACCTACACCGAACGGTGGGTGGTGATCGACACCAAGGTCACCCGCGACTGGAAAGGCAGTTCCCGCCTGCGATTCCACTGTGATCCGGAGCGTCCCACGGTGGACTGCCCGACACCCCTGGGACACCATCGCTGGGAGTTCCCGGTCCGTGACGGGGAGGACGAGGACGCGCTCGTCCAGGACGAGGCCATCTGGCGGATCCTCGGCGGCCAGGGCGTCACGCCCGACCACGTCGAGATCCTCCGGGCGGTGGTCTACAGCCATCACGTGCGCGTCGCGGATCGGTGGCGCGTGGGCCGGGTGTTCCTCGCCGGCGACGCCGCGCATGCCATGCCGCCGTGGATCGGACAAGGTATGGCCTCCGGGGTCCGCGACGTGGCCAACCTGTGCTGGAAGCTCACCGCCGTGATCGACGGCAGCCTGCCCGCATCGATCCTCGACAGCTACCAGGTCGAACGCGAACCGCATCTGCGGGAGACCACCGCCCATGCGGTCTTCGTCGGCAAGCTCATCACCGAACGCCGTCCGTGGGTGGCCGCGGCCCGCAACCGGCTGGTCCGCCTGGCCTCCCGCTCTTCACGATTCGGCCGATGGATCATCGACGCCAAGTGGATTCCGCAGGCGCACTATGCAGATGGCCTCCTCACCGACATCGCCCACCCCGCCCGCGGGTGGCAGCTCCCGCAACCCGCGGTCACCGACGCGTCGGGAGAGATCGTCCGCTTCGACGACGTGCTCGACGGACGCTGGCAGATCCTGACCACTGATCCGTCAGTGCCGCACCACCTCTGGCGATCCGCGGGCGTCCCGGTCATCGGCATCCTGCCGACGGGGTCGGCCGCGCGACCCGATCACCTCGTCGATCACACCGGAGCGCTCACCGCCTGGCTCGACCGGCACCCGGCGGCCACGCTCGCGGTGCGTCCCGATGGATTCGTCTACGCCGCCGCCGAATCCGGGCACCCACTGCCCTCACCACCCGCCGGCCTGCACGTACCCGATCCCACCGCAACCCCCACCGGAGGACACCACTGATGTCGACCGCCCAGAACACACCGGACACACCGGACACCGCGCACACCGTCACCGTCAACGGACAGACCGATGTCTTCTACACCGACATCGGTTCCGGCGCACCGGTCGTCCTGCTCCACGGCGGCGGGCCCGGGGCCTCCGGACTGTCGAACTACGTCCGCAACATCGATGTCCTGGCCCGGCGGTTTCGGGTCATCGTCCCGGATCTGCCCGGCTACGGGCGCAGCAGCAAGAACCTCGACACCACCGATCCCTTCGGTGCACTGGCCGATGCCGTCCGCGCGCTCCTCGACCACCTCGGGATCGAGGAGGCACACCTGGTGGGCAACTCCTACGGTGGTGCCGCCGCGCTACGACTCGCCCTGGACACCCCGCACCGGGTCGGCCGGCTCGTCCTGATGGGCCCCGGCGGGATCGGCACCACCCGCGGTGTCCCGACCAAGGGCCTCAACGCATTGCTGGGCTACTACACCGGTACCGGACCCAGTCGTGACAAGCTCGAGGCGTTCATCCGCAACCACCTGGTCTACGACGCGGAGGCCGTCCCCGCCGCGGTGATCGACGAGCGCTACGAGGCCTCGATCGAGCCGGAGGTGATCGCGCACCCGCCGCTGCGCCGCCCCTCGGGAAAGGGCGCATTGAAGACGTTGTGGCGCATGGACTTCACCCGCGACCCCCGGCTCGCACAACTGCAGACCCGAACACTCGTGCTGTGGGGACAGGACGACAAGGTGAACCGGCCGTCCGGCGGACAGATGCTGGTCGACCGGATGCCCGACGCCGATCTCGTCGCCGTCGCCCGCACCGGTCACTGGGTTCAGTGGGAACGCGCCGATCTGTTCAACCGCATCGTCGGAGACTTCCTCGACGGCACCTATGCATGAGGAATCCAGCATGATCTCGCCCACAACCGATTCGACGGCCGGGGCTTCGGTGTTCGGCAGCGTCCATCTCGGGTACATCGTCATCGAATCCGAACGTTTCGCCGACTGGCGCCGCTTCGGCAGGGATGCCATCGGCATGCACCTCGACGAGGTCTCGGCCGATGTCATCCGCTTCCGCCTCGACAACCACGAGACACGATTCATCATCGTCCGCGGTCCGGCCGAGGACGTCGTCGCGCTCGGCTGGGAACTCGATGATCACGAGTCCTTCGACCGCGTCGTGGCCCGCGTCGTCGATCGCGGCGTGCCCGCCGTCGACGGCTCCGAGGAGGAGACCGCCATCCGCGGTGTCGACCGGCTCATCCGGTTCCCCGGCCCCCACCGACTCGCCCAGGAGATCGTCACCCGCCCACATGTCACCGACCGGCCCCTCGCCATGGCGATCCGCGGAGGCTTCGTCACCGGGGCGTCGGGGATGGGACACGTCGCCATCACCTCGACCCGGCCGCAGCAGATGCGCGGCTACTACAACACCGTCTTCGACGCCCGCCTCACCGACTACATCGACGAGACCATCAGTGGCGCCCGGCTCAAGATCCGGTTTCTGCGGGTCAACGAGCGTCACCACTCGATCGCCATCGCGAATGTCCGTGGGCTACCGGTCAATCCGATCCGTACGCGGGTGCAGCACCTGAACGTCGAGGTGGCCTCGCTGGACGACCTCACCGCCGCCTACCAACGCGTCACACAGTTGGGGTTCGGCATGGCGTTGTCGGTGGGACAGCACACCAACGACAAGGAGTTGTCGTTCTACGCGCAGAGCCCGTCCGGCTTCGAATGGGAGGTGGGCTGGAAACCGATCGTCGTCGACGAGTCCACCTGGGAGCCGCGCACCCACCAGGGCATCAGTATCTGGGGGCACACTCCCGTCGGGCAGACGATCATCGGCAGACTCGATCAGTTCCGCCGGGCCGCGGTGTCGCTGCGCGAGCACGAGGACCCGGTACCGGCGTTGGCCGGCATCGGTATCCCCGACAACTGAACCGAGAGTCTCACTCTCCGCGGGTCAGGGCAGCGGTGGCCGCGACCGTCGCGGCGGTCACCACGGCCACCGACGGCCAGGCGCCGATCTTCTTGGCCAACGGGTGGGAGGCACCGAAGGCGCCGAGATAGGTGGCGAGCAATCCCGCGGTGACCGCGGGGCCACGCCGACGCCACCGGTTGGCGCTGTAGGCACCGGCGGCGGCGAGCACCGCGCCGCCGAGTGGACGCTGCCCGGTGTAGCGGGCGACGCCATAACCGCCGACGAGGCCGACGGCGACTGCAGGAACCGAGGGATCGATACGCATGGGCTCGAGCCTACGCGGAGCCCGGTCCCATGCCGCCGCGAGACGCGTTCCCCCGATCATCGTCCGGTTGTCGACGCCGACCGCCCGGCACCGTCCGCCGAACACTGCCACACTGGATCCCATGGCCGACGCACGCGAATCATGACCACCCCGATCATCCTGCTGGTCTCCACCGACCACGCCGACGCCCTCACCGACGAGTTCGGTCGATATCGTCGCGACTACGACGTCCGGTCCGCGGCCACCGCGGTGGAGGCCATCGCCGCACTCGCGACGCTGACCGCCGCCGGCTCCCCGGTCGCGCTGATCGTCGTCGATTCCGACCTGCCCGACATGCCGTTGTTCGAGGCACTGAACACCTTCCGCAGCATCGTCCCGACCGCGCGGCGGGTCGTGGTGGTCGGGTGGGAACATTTCGCGGTGCGGTCGACGCAACTGCATCCGGCGTTGCGCAAGGGCAAGTTCGACACGCTGCTCCTGATCCCTCGGGGCGCGCGCGACGAGGAGTTCCACTACGCGATCACCGAGATGCTCTCCGATTGGGGTTCGACGATCGCAGCCCCGGTGGTGGAGGCCATCCGGATCGTCACACCGTCGGAATCCCCGCTGACACTGGAGATCCGGGACTTGCTGGACCGTATCGGGATGCCGTACCGCACCCACCACCCCGACAGTCCGGCCGGACGCGAGGCCGGGGCGGCCTACGCGGACGCATACGAGGGCGAGCCGCGATACCCGTTGGTGCAGTCCATGATCAGCCGTGCGCTCGGGACGGTGATCGTCCCCGAGTCGGCCCGGGATGTATCGGTACTGCTCTACGGCCGACCGTCGGACGTCACCGAGGAGGAGGTCGCCGACCTCGCGATCGTGGGCGCCGGCCCGGCCGGACTCGCGGCGGCGGTCTATGCGGCGAGCGAAGGACTCTCGACGGTGATGATCGAGCAGTCGGCGATCGGTGGCCAGGCCGGGACCAGCTCGATGATCCGCAACTATCTGGGCTTTCCCCGCGGCATCTCCGGGATGCGGCTGGCACAGCGGGCGCGCACCCAGGCGATACGATTCGGTGCCCGCATCTACTCCGGCTGGTCCGTCGAGGGCCTCGAGGTGGGTTTCCCCGGCAACCCGCATCGCCTGCACACCGCCGGTGGCGAGGTGTGCGCTCATGCGGTGCTGATCAGCACCGGTGTCGCCTACCGCAGGCTCGGTATCGCGGCGCTCGAAGACCTTGTGGGACTGGGTGTCCATTACGGCGCAGCGATGTCGGCGGCGCGGGAGATGGAAGGCCGCGATGTCATCGTGGTAGGTGGCGGGAACTCCGCCGGCCAGGCCGCGATCCACCTGGCCCGCTTCGCCCGATCGGTGACCATCGTGATCCGACGGCCCGACCTGGCGTCGACGATGTCGCAGTACCTGATCGGCGAGATCGCCTTCTACCCGCGCATCACCGTATGCGGCGACTGTTCCGTCGTCGACGGTGGCGGGGATGGCGCACTCGAATGGGTCACCTTGCGGCACAACCACACCGACACAGACGAGCGGCGCAGCGTGGGCGGATTGTTCCTGTTGATCGGTGCCGAACCGCACTGTGACTGGATTCCCGACGAGATCGCCCGCGACCCCCGCGGATTCGTCCTGACCGGCCGGGATGTTCCCCCGGAGCTGTGGTCGGACGGCCTGCCACCCAACCCGCTGGCCACCAGTGCGCCGGGCGTCTTCGCCGCAGGCGACATCCGCGCCGGCTCCATGAAACGGGTGGCGTCGGCGAGCGGCGAAGGAGCCGGCGTGGTACCACTGGTCCACCAGTGGGTCGAACTGTGCCGACGACCCGTGTGACCGTCGCGCTGCAGATCCCGGCCGGCGGAGGTTTCGACACGCCTCGTCGCTACGCTCCTCGTCGGCTCAACCACCAACCCCGACAACCACCCTCGATGATCGAGCCGGGACCGAGCCGTCTGAGAACGGCGCATATCGGATCAACCACCAACCCCGACAACACTCTCGATGGTTGAGCCGGGACCGAGCCGCCAGGCGAGGACCCGAGTCGAAACCCCGCGAGATGACGATGTCCGCCACCAACACCAGACGCGCCCACGCCACCAGATCGGCCGGCGGAGGTTTCGACACGCCTCGTCGCTACGCTCCTCGTCGGCTCAACCACCAACCCCGACAACCACCCTCGATGATCGAGCCCGGACCGAACCGCCAGGCGAGCACCCGAATCGGCTCAACCACCAACCCCGACAACCACCCTCGATGATCGAGCCCGGACCGAACCGCCAGGCGAGCACCCATATCGGCTCAACCACCAACCCTGACAACCACTCTCGATGGTCGAGCCGGGACCGAACCGCCAGGCGAGCACCCAAATCGTCTCAACCACTCTCGATGGTCGAGCCGGGACCGAGCCGCCAGGCGAGGACCCGAGTCGAAACCCCGCGAGATGACGATGTCCGCCACCAACACCAGACGCGCCCACGCCACCAGATCGGCCGGCGGAGGTTTCGACACGCCTCGTCGCTACGCTCCTCGTCGGCTCAACCACCAACCCCGACAACCACCCTCGATGATCGAGCCCGGACCGAACCGCCAGGCGAGCACCCGAATCGGCTCAACCACCAACCCTGACAACCCCTCTCGATGATCGAGCCCGGACCGAACCGCCAGGCGAGCACCCGAATCGGCTCAACCACCAACCCTGACAACCCCTCTCGATGGTTGAGCCGGGACCGAGCCGCCAGGCGAGGACCCGAGTCGAAACCCCGCGAGATGACGATGTCCGCACCCACCTCGAACGTCGTCACCGCGCGTCGAGGTCTCCCAGGAATGTCTCCACGCGCGGCCAGGTCTGGGTGGTCGCGACGTCGCCGGCGATCAGCCCGAGGTGGCTGGTCTCGACGGTGGTGAAGTGCACCTCGGCGTCGGCCAGGATCTCGACACCGTGCCTGGCGGCGGCCCAACTGGTGATGGCATCCCGATGACTGCCGAACAGCTGCACGGGCATCGCGATCGACGTCAGGTCGACGCGCCGACCGTCGAAGTCCACCACCCCGCCGGCGAGTTCGCCGTGATAGACGAGGTTCTCCCACATCTGCACCGCCACCTTGCCGGGGTAGCCGGGCATCGAGTTCTGGAAGCGGTCGATCACCTGCATCCGGCCCAGCGCATCGACGTCGGCGGCGTTACGCGCGATGTACGCCGGTTTCTTGAGCTCCCGCTGCCATGCGGTCCCGCGGTACGCGATCCGCACCAGCGGCGCCGGAATCCCCGCCAGCAGGTGCAACGCGACGGTGACGAGCTTGCCGCCGGTGGGCGCCATCAGCTTCTTGACCAGTGGATATGGTTGCACGGCATCGTAATCCAGCGGCGTACCGATCGCGGTGATCGACCGGATCGGCAGATCCGGATGTGCAGCCGCGGTGAGCATCGAGATGGTGCCGCCGAGGCTCCACGCGACGACGTCGACCGCCCCAGGGCCATCACGGTCGGCATCGGCATGATCGGCGAGCACCCGGCCGATCGCCTCGGGCACGATGTCGTCGAAGTAGTCGGCAAACCCCAGATGCCGGTCGGACCGGTCCACGTCACCGAAGTCGACGACGTAGGGAACCCGGCCGGCGGCGAGCAGCCCGGCCACCACCGACTGCCCGGGGCCGAGGTCGTAGCAGCGGGCGGGCACTGCCAGCGGTGGCACCAGCAGGACCGGGGGGCGGCCCGAGGCGCGGGCGACGCGCTGGTCCTCGAGGCCGCCGTAGCGACGCAGGGTCCGGTGTTCACCGGTGTGCAGCACCGTATGCGGGGTCTGGACGTCGGGTTGCACCTGATACCCGCCGAGTAGTCGCAGCACCATCCGGGCGCCGTCGAGACGCGAGCCGGGGGCAACCGGCGTGGCGGTCGAGGAGTTCGGCATGCCACCGGATCTTACTCGGTGGTCAGAAGGCGCTGCGGTCCGGACGCGTCGGTTCATCCGGCGTCGGACCGGAAGACGGTCGTACGGTGTTCGCATGGCCATCACCGATCCGCAGCCGGTCACGGCGCCCGACCTCACCCGCCACCTGATCCGGTACGGCGGCGCCATCTCCCCGGAGCTGATCAGCGGGGCCCAGGGCAGCTTCGTCCACACCGCCGACGGCCGACCGATCCTGGACTTCACATCCGGTCAGATGTCGGCGATCCTCGGACACTCGCACCCGGAGATCGTGGCCACGGTGAGCCATCAGATCGCCACCCTGGACCATCTGTTCAGCGGGATGCTCAGTCAACCGGTCCTCGACCTCGCCGAGCGGCTCACCGACACTCTGCCCGACCCGCTGGACAAGGTGATCCTGCTGACCACCGGCGCGGAGTCCAACGAGGCCGCCATCCGCATGGCGAAACTGGTCACCGGAAGACACGAGATCGTGTCGTTCGCCCGGTCGTGGCACGGCATGACCGCCGCTGCGGCCGCCGCCACCTACAGCGCAGGTCGCAGCGGGTACGGGCCGGTCGGTCCGGGCAACTTCGCGCTCCCGACCCCGGATGCCTTCCGCCCCGACTTCACCCACCCGGACGGCACCCTCGACTGGCAACGTCAGCTCGACTTCGGGTTCGCGCTGATCGACGCCCAGTCCACCGGATCGCTGGCCGCATGCATCGTCGAACCCATCCTGTCTTCGGGCGGCGTCATCGACCTGCCACCCGGATACCTCGCCGCCCTGGCGGCCAAGTGCCGTGAGCGCGGCATGCTGCTGATCCTCGACGAGGCACAGACGGGCTTGTGCCGCACCGGTTCCTGGTATGCCTTCGAGCGGGACGGCGTGGTCCCCGACATCCTCACCCTGTCGAAGACCCTCGGCGCCGGACTACCACTCGCGGCCACCATCACGTCGTCGGAGATCGAACAGATCGCCCACGATCGCGGATTCCTGTTCTTCACCACCCACGTGTCCGACCCGCTCGTGGCCGCCGTCGGCAACACCGTTCTCGACGTCCTGCAGCGCGACCGTCTCGACGTCCGCGCCGCCGAGGCCGGCGACCTCCTCCGAAGCGGACTGCTCGACATCGCACGCCGCCATCGGATCGTCGGCGACATCCGTGGCCGCGGTCTGCTCCAGGGACTCGAACTGACCGACACCGACGCCGCCACCTCCGACGAACTCGGCGCCGCGATCACCCGCCGATGCTTCGAGCTGGGCCTGCACATGAACGTGGTGCAGTTGCCCGGACTCGGCGGCACATTCCGGATCGCGCCGCCGCTCACCGCAACCGACGACGAGCTGCGTCTGGGTGTGGACATCCTCGATCAGGCGATCGCCGAGACGCTCGCCTGATCCGGGCCGCCTGATCCCGGCGGGTCAGCCCTGTGCGTCGCGAGCGTCGAGATCGGCGGCGACCTCCGCCGGGAAGCCACCGGTCGCGATCGGCCCCCACGAGGCCGGGGTGACGCGGATCAGCGACTTGTTCTGCAGTCGCATCGCCGCACGGTACTCGTCCCAGTCCGGGTGTTCTCCGGCGATCGACCGGAAGTAGTCGACCAGACCGTCCTCGGCGTCGGGCATGTCGAGAACCTCGGCGGTGCCATCGATCTGCACCCAGGGGCCGTTCCACTCGTCGGAGACGACGCAGACGGCGACGGCGGGGCGTCGGCGGGGCGTCGGCGGGCGTTGGTGGTCTTGGCGCGTCCCGGGTAGGTCGCGATCACCAGGCGTCCCTGCTCGTCGACGCCGCCGCTGACCGGTGACAACTGCACGCGCCCGTCGGCGCGGATGGTACCCAACAGCATTCGGTGGCGGGGTCGGACGAACTCGAGCAGGGCGGTGAGCTCGACGGTGTCTGTGGTGGCGATGGTTCGGGCCATTGCACCACCGTACGGGTGACCCCGTGCCCAGCGGTGGCGGTGGTACAGATCCGGATATCGCACAACACTTCCGGATGCGTGACGCCCCTACGGCCCCCGGGGCATAGGGTGTTGTCCGACCCACCGTCGACGCGAAGGGCTGATATGTCCGAATCCACCTCGGCCCCCGCCCGGACGGCCGGCTCCGGTATCCGTGAACTCACGATTCGCGCGATCATCCTCGGTGGCCTGATCACTCTGGTGTTCACCGCGGCCAACGCCTACATCGGCCTCAAGGTCGGTCTGACCTTCGCCACCGCGATCCCGGCCGCGGTCATCTCGATGGCGGTACTTCGTGCGTTCTCCGACCACTCGATCGTGGAGAACAACATCGTGCAGACCGTCGCCTCCGCGGCGGGCACGTTGTCGGCGATCATCTTCGTCATCCCCGGCCTGGTGATGATCGGCTGGTGGGTCGGCTTCCCGTACTGGACCACCCTCGCGGTCTGCGCGGTAGGCGGTGTCCTCGGCGTCATGTACTCCATTCCGTTGCGCCGGGCGCTCGTCACCGGCTCGGACCTGCCATATCCCGAGGGGGTGGCCGCGGCCGAGGTCCTCAAGGTCGGCGAGACCTCCGAGGGGGCGCAGAGCAACAAGGCCGGACTGTGGACGATCCTGATCGGCACCGTCGCCTCGGCACTGTTCGCCCTGCTCGCCAAGATGCGACTGGTCAGCGACTCGCTGTCTGCGGTGTACAAGATCGGCGCCGGCGGCAGCATGTTCGGCGCAAGCCTGTCTCTCGCGCTGATCGGTATCGGTCACCTCGTGGGCATCACCGTCGGTATCGCCATGCTGGTCGGCCTGGTCATCTCGTTCCTGGTGTTGCTGCCGGTCCGCACGTGGGGGGATTTCGCGAACGGACCCGCCATCGGCGATGTGATCTCGTCCGCGTTCTCCGGCGAGGTCCGGCTGATCGGCGCCGGTGCCATCGCGACCGCCGCGATCTGGACGCTGATCAAGATCATGGGCCCGATCATCACCGGAATCCGCAACTCGATGACGTCGATGCGGTCCCGGCAGGCCGGGGTCGATGTGGACATCACCGAGCGCGACATCCCGATCACCTATGTCGGCGGCACGGTCCTGGTCCTGTTGATCCCGATCGGGTTCATGCTGTGGGACTTCGTGCAGGACACCAGCATCGCGCACTCGTCGGCCGCGCTGATCGTCACCATGATCGTCTTCGTCGTCATCGCGGGCCTGCTGATCGCCGCGGTGTGCGGCTACATGGCCGGCTTGATCGGATCATCCAACAGCCCCATCTCCGGTGTCGGTATCCTGGTCGTGCTGATCGCGGCAATCCTGGTCAAGGCAGTGTTCGGCAGTTCGTCCGAGGACCAGACGCTGCCATTGATCGCGTTCACCCTGTTCACCGCGTCGATCGTGTTCGGCATCGCGACCATCTCCAACGACAACCTGCAGGACCTCAAGACCGGTCAGCTGGTGGGTGCCACCCCGTGGAAGCAGCAGGTCGCCCTGATCATCGGTGTGATGTTCGGTGCCGCGATCATCCCGCCGGTCCTCGGACTGATGAGCAACGCCTTCGGATTCGCGGGTGCGCCGGGTGCCGGCGAGGACGCCCTGGCCGCACCCCAGGCACGGCTGATGTCGGATCTGGCCACCGGCGTGCTCGGCGGCTCCCTCGACTGGGGCCTGCTCGGCATCGGGGCCCTGATCGGTGTCGGCGTGATCATCGTCGACGAGGTGCTGGCCAGGACCAGCGATCGTCTGCGTCTGCCCCCGCTGGCCGTGGGCATGGGCATGTACCTGCCGATGTCGCTGACCCTGATCATCCCGATCGGCGCCTTCCTCGGGGTCGGCTACAACAAGTGGGCCGAGCGGTCCGGTGGAAACGTGGAGCACAAGAAGCGCATCGGCGTGCTGATGGCCACCGGCCTGATCGTCGGCGAGAGCCTCTTCGGTGTGGTGTTCGCCGGGATCGTCGCGGTCAGCGGACGCGACGACACCCTGAACGTGGTCGGGGAGAGCTTCGACGACTACGCGAAGTGGCTCGGCCTGGCCGTGTTCATCCTGTTCGTCGTCGGCCTGTACCGCTGGGCACAGCGGATCGCATCCACCGATCCGGAGAGCAAGGACCCCGAGGTCAAGGCCTGATCCGACACCTGCGTGATCCGATACCGGCCTGGTCGGGGCACCCGTCCCGATCAGCGCAAGGCGGCCTCGATCAGCACCTCGGCGGCGGCGCGGGCATCGCGGGCGGCGTCCACGCCGCCGGCGATGGCCGCAGTGGTCTGCGCCCCCTCGGCCAGCAATGACAGTTGCGGCGCCAGGCTCGGTGCGGCGCCCATCTCGTCGGCCAGCCGGTCGACGTAGCGCCCGAACTCGGCCTTCTGTTCCCGGACGGCATCGACGACCGCCGGCATCTGACCACCCAGCTCACCGAACGCGTTGATGAACGCACATCCGCGGAACTCGTCGTCGGCGAACCAGTCGAGCAGGAAGTCGAAGATGGCGAGCAGCTTCGCCCGCGGCCCGTCGACCTGCGCCGCCGCCGCGTCGATGCCCCGGGCCCACTGCCGGCTGCGGTTCTCCAGGACCGCCAGCACCAGGTCTTCCTTGGAATCGACCACCGAGTAGAGCTTCTTCAGCGACACCCCGGCCTCGTCGCGGACGCGGTCCATGCCCACCCCGCGCACGCCGTAGGCGTTGAACAGCCGGTCGGCCGCCTCCACCACTTGCTCTCGCACGTTGTCCGTCACGCTCATACCTTCTCACCGATCGATACCCTTGCACTGAGAACGCGCGTTCTCTACGCTGGCGGACAGTGGTGAGAACGCCCGTTCTCGCCGCCCCGACCAGGAGGAGCACCATGGGCTACATCACCGTCGGCACCGAGAACTCGACCGACATCGAGCTGTACTACGAAGACCACGGCACCGGTCAGGCCGTCGTCCTGATCCACGGCTACCCCCTCAACGGGCACAGCTGGGAACTGCAGAGCCGGGCGCTGATCGACGCCGGATACCGCGTCATCACCTACGACCGCCGCGGATTCGGCCAATCCAGCAAAGTCGGTACCGGATACGAGTACGACACCTTTGCCGCCGACCTGGACACCGTGCTGACGACCCTCGACCTCCGCGACGTCATCCTCGTCGGTTTCTCCATGGGGACAGGCGAACTCGCACGTTACGCCCATAACCACGGCCATGAACGAGTGGCCAAGTTCGCGTTCCTGGCCTCCCTGGAACCGTTCCTGCTCAAGACCGACGACAACCCGACCGGCGTCGACAAAGAGGTCTTCGACGGCATCCACACCGCCGCCTACACCGATCGCTACGCGTGGTACACGCAGTTCTACGGCAACTTCTACAACCTCGACGAGAACCTCGGCAGCCGTATCTCACAGGAGGTCGTCGACGCCAACTGGAACACCGCGGTCTCGAGTGCGCCGGTCGCCGCCTACAAGGTGGTTCCGACCTGGATCGAGGACTTCCGCCCCGATGTCGCCGTGGTTCGCGACTCCGGCAAGCCGACGCTGATCCTGCACGGCACCGCCGACAACATCCTGCCGATCGACGCGACCGGCCGCCCCTTCCACGAAGCCGTCCCGGCGGCGCGCTATGTGGAGATCGAGGGTGCGCCGCACGGCCTGCTGTGGACCCACGCCGAGGAGGTGACCGCCGCCCTGCTCGACTTCGTCCGGAGCTGAGCAAGCGGTCCGGCCAAAACCTCCCGTCCGCAACGCGTCTCGACGTAGCGTGACCGGCGGGAGGTTTTCTCATGCATCTTCGACGCTCCGCACGCGACATCGCCGCCGTCGCCGACATCCTGGCAGGGCATCTCGCCGCCGACACCGGGGTACGTCCCGCCCTGACCGTCGACGCCGGCGCCGACGCCAACGGCATGTCGTCGGAGACCGTGATGGTCGACGCCACATGGCCTTCCGGCCACCACCCGGAATCCGAACGCTGGGTGATGCGGATGCAGCCACGCCCAGAAGACATCCCGGTGTTCGACCACTATCGCCTCGATCACCAGTACGAGGTGATGTCGATCCTCGCCCGTAGCACCGCGGTGCCGATCCCGCGGACGCATCATCTCGAGACCACCGGCTCGGTCCTCGGCTCGCCGTTCTTCCTGATGGACCGGGTGGACGGCCTGATCCCACCCGATGTGATGCCCTACACCTTCGGTACCAACTGGCTCTTCGACGCCACCCCGGAACAGCAACGGAGGGTTCAGGATTCGACGATCGATCGGATCGCCGAGCTGCACTCGATCACCGATGCGCCCACCGCCTTCGGCTTCCTCGACGAGCAGATGCCTGCCGGTCCCGACGCACTGCATCGCCGCCTCGGGTGGCTGGCCGACTGGTACGAGTCGTCGGCGGCATCCGTCGGGCGTTCTCCACTGGCCGAGGGCGCACTCGCATGGCTGACGGCCAACTTCCCCGACGACGTGGCCGCCCGGCCGCCGGTCCTCTGTTGGGGCGACGCCCGGATCGGCAACGTGATCTACGAGGACTTCGCCCCCGTTGCCCTGCTCGACTGGGAGATGGCCTGCCTTGGCCCCCGCGAACTCGATGTCTCGTGGTTGATCTTCGCCCACAGCGTCTTCCAGGAGCTCGCCGAGATGGCCGGCCTCCCAGGCATGCCGGACTTCCTGCGCGAGGGCGACGTCCGGGAACTCTATCTCGAGTGCACCGGCGTCGAACTCGCCGACCTGCGATGGTTCTCGGTGTTCGCCGGTGTCGTCTGGTGCTGCGTGTTCCTGCGGGCCGGCGCGCGCCGCGTCCACTTCGGTGAGCAACCGCCACCGTCCGACATCGACGCCGAGTTCTTCTACCACCGCAACCTGCTCGCCCGGCTGATGGACAGCCCGGACACCACCACCCGCGATGGTTGAACCGAGACCGAGCCCCGCTGACACCCACCCTGGTCGAAACGAGACCGAGCACCGCCGACACCCCGCGATGGTCGAGCCGGGACCTAGCATCGCGAGGACCCGAGTCGAAACCTCCGCCGGCCGCACTCGAAACCCAACCGCCCCCCGACAAACCGCACATCGAGCAGGAGCGCCGCACAGATGCTGTCACCCGCCGACGAGTTCCCGATTCATCAGACACCACAACCGATCTCGTGGCCGGGGACCTCGGACCGGAACTTCTACGACCGCTCCTACTTCAACGCACACGACCGGACCGGTGAGATCTTCCTGATCACCGGGATCGGCTACTACCCCAATCTCGGTGTCAAGGACGCCTTCGTGCTGGTCAACCGTGGCGGCACCACCCACACCGCGGTACATCTCTCCGATGCGATCGACGCCGACCGGTTGAACCAGCGCGTCGGCGCCTACGCCGTGGACGTCGTCGAACCGCTTCAGCGCCTTCACCTCACGCTCGACGACACCCACGGTATCGCGGTCGATCTCACGTTCACCGGCCTGTTCGGAGCACATCGGGAACTCCCGCACGTGATGCGGACCGGCACGCGGATCACCCTGGAGGCACAGCGTTTTGCGCAGGTCGGCTCGTGGGCGGGGTCGATCACGGTGGACGGCACCGAGATCGCCGTCGACCCGGCGGTGTGGATCGGCAGCCGTGACCGGTCCTGGGGAGTCCGTCCGGTCGGCGAGGCCGAACCCGCGGGCCGGCCCGCCGATCCGCCGTTCGAGGGCCTGTGGTGGAACTACATCCCGATGGCGTTCGACGACTTCCAGCTCGTCCTGATCGTCCAGGAGGAACCAGACGGGTACCGGATCCTCAACGACTGCACGCGGATCTGGCGGAATGGCCGCGTCGAGCAGCTCGGCTGGCCACGGATCGCGGTGCACTACCGTTCCGGCACGAGGATTCCCACCGGCGCGACGATCACCGCCGCAGACGCGTCGGGGGCACCGGTCACCCTCGAGGTGAGCTCCCTGCTCGCGGCGCCGATCCACGTCGGCGGCGGCTACGGCGGAGATGCGGACTGGACGCACGGCGTGTGGCGCGGAGCCGGTTTCACCGAGCGCCGCTCCTACGATCTGGCCGATCCGGCGGTGGCCGGCCGTATCCCGTTCGGGGTGATCGACCACGTCGGTCGTGCGGTGTGCACCGAGGCCGACGGCACGCAGCGGGAGGGGTGGGGACTGTTCGAGCACGGTGCACTCGGCCGTCACGATCCCTCCGGCCTGGCCGACTGGCTCGCCGTGGCCCCCTGAGGCGGCAAGCCTCCGAGACGTGGATCACTCGCCTTGTCTATACCCCCATGGGTATATACCCTCGGGGGTATGAAACTGATCGTGGTCGGCGGCGTCGCCGGTGGAATGAGCGCAGCGGCGCGCGCACGCCGCCTCGACGAGAGCGCCGAGATCATCGTCCTCGAGCGCGGTGACCACGTGTCGTTCGCGAACTGCGGACTCCCCTACTTCGTCGGCGGCGAGATCACCGCCGAGTCGGATCTGCTCGTCCAGACGCCCGAGTCCCTGCGTCGCTCACTGAATCTCGACGTCCGTACCAACCACGAGGTCACCTCGGTCGACGCGACCGCCAAGGTGGTCGGAGTGCAGACACCGCACGGCGCCGACACCCTGGCCTACGACGCCTTGATCCTCGCACCCGGCGCCCGGGCCATCCGGCCACCGATCCCGGGCATCGACTCCCCCGTCGTGACCACGCTGCGTACCGTCGGCGACGCCGTCGCACTGCGCGAGTACGTCCTCGATGGCGCCCGGCGCGCGGTGGTCCTCGGCGCCGGCTTCATCGGGCTCGAGGCCGCAGAAGCCCTGCGGATGCGCGGGCTCGAGGTCGACGTCGTCGAACTGGCCGACCATGTGTTGCCGCCCCTCGAACCCGAGATGGCCTCGCTGGTGCGGGCCGAACTCGTGCGCCTCGGCATCACCGTCCACGACGGAGTCGCCGCGGTGTCGGTCGAGGTCGCAGACCCCCTCGGCTCCGGCACCCACCATTCGGCCATCGTTGTCCTGGCCGACGGATCACGGCTGCCCGCCGACATCGTCGTGCTGTCGGTCGGTGTCACCCCCGACACCGCACCGTTCGCTGCGGCCGGGATCGCCTGTGAGCGTGGCGCGATCGTGGTCGACGAGCACGGCGCGACCAATGTCGACGGAATCTGGGCGGTCGGTGATGCAACGGTCAGCACGGATGCGGTGACCGGCGTGCGCCGTCCGGTCGCCCTGGCCGGGCCGGCCAACCGCGCCGGGCGCCTGGTGGCCGACGCCATCCTGCGACCCGCGGCCGCCCGGCCGATGCCGGCCCCGGTCGGTACCGCGATCGTGCGGGTCGGAACCCTCGCCGCCGCGATGACCGGCGCCAACCGGCGGGCACTCGATGCCGCCGGGATCGCGTATCAGACCGTCCACCTGCATCCGAACAGTCACGCCGGGTACTTCCCCGGCGCGCAGGCCGTCCATCTCCTGGTGCACATCCGCTCGGGCGACGGGATGGTCCTGGGCGCGCAGGCCGTCGGTGCCGACGGCGTCGACAAGCGGATCGACGTGCTGGCCACCGCGATCCGCACGCATCTGAGCGCAGCCGATCTGATGGACCTCGATCTGGCCTACGCCCCGCCCTATGGCTCGGCGAAGGATCCGGTCAACCTCGCCGGGATGGTCGCCGCAAACGTCGTCGACGGCACCGTCGTCGTGTGGCAGGCCGAGGAACTCGAGGAGGTCACCGCGTCGGCGGCGGTACTCGACGTCCGGTCGGCCGAGGAGTACGCATCGGGTCACGTGCGCGATGCACTTCTGGTGCCGCACAATGAGATCCGCGATCGTCTCGACGAGATCGGTGCGTTCGCGGCCGGGCGGCCGATCCGGGTGTACTGCCAGTCGGGGATGCGCTCCTATCTGGCCACCCGGGTCCTCGCGGCCACCGGCGCCGACGTCGCCCATCTGTCCGGCGGGATGTCGACACTGAGCGCGCGGCTCGGTGACGCCGGTGGACTGATCGTCATCCCCGTCACCGAACCGGTCCGTGCCTGAGGACCGAACCCGGAAGCGTTCCCACCCGGACGAACTCGACAACCCGAAGGAGAAACCCCATGTGCCAGAAGGTCACCTGCCGTCAGTGTGGCAAGGCGACGTGGCGCGGCTGCGGCCGACACGTCGACGAGGTGATGCGCGGCATCCCCACATCCCGGCGCTGCCAGGGGCACGAGCAGGAGCGTGGTCCGATCGCACGGTTCTTCGGGCGGAACTGACACACAACGTCTTCCGATGCCCGATGTCCACAATGGTCGGTCCCCACCACGACTCCCCCAGCGACATACCCACGATGGTTGAGCCGGAACCGAGCATCGCGAGGACCCGTGTCGAAACCTCCGCCGGCCGCTGTCGGGAGGCAACACATCCGGTTCATCGCACGGGAACTCAGAAGAGGGAAGCCAGGGGTACCTCCGCATCGGCGAGGCGGGCGACGTCGACCACACTGCCGGACTCGATGAGCTTCTTGATGTCGTCGAGCTGATCCCAGATGTTCACCTGCATCCCGGCGCGTACGTGTCCGGCGTCGTCGACCCAGAATGCGACGAACTCGCGCTTGGCGAGATCACCCCGCAGGATCACGTGGTCGTCGCCGGCGGCCAGTCCGCTGTACTCCATCCCGAGGTCGTACTGGTCGGTGAAGAAGTACGGCAGATTGGTGTATTCGGCGTGCTCACCGACGATGTTCGCGGCGGCCACGACGGGCTGGTTGAGGGCGTTGGCCCAGTGCTCGGTCCGCACCCGACGCCCCAGTACGGGATGCGTTGCGTTGGCGATGTCGCCGACCACGTAGATCGACGGATCGCTGCTCCGCAGGCCGGCATCCACCAGTACGCCGCCGCCGTCGATGTCCACGCCGGCGCTGATCGCGAGATCGAGATTCGGGATCGCACCGGCGGCGACGAGTACGGCATCGGCATAGACCGTGGTCTCGTCGGCGAACTTCAGGCCGGCCGCCCGGCCGTCGGCGGTCAGGATCTCGGTGACCTGCACCCCGGTCCGCAGATCGACGTCGTGCGCACGGTGCAGATTCGCGAAAACCTGTGCGACGTCGGGTCCCAGCGCGCGCAGCAGGGGTAGCGACTCGATCTCCGCCACGGTCACCGCCATGCCGCGTTCGCGGGCAGTGGCGGCCACCTCCAGTCCGATCCAGCCGCCGCCGACGATCGCCAGACGACCCCCACCGGCGATCGCCTCGTCCAGGGTCCGGGCATCATCGAGAGTGCGTAGATGGTGCACGCCCGCGGCGTCGGCGCCAGGCAGGTCGAGGTGCCGCGACGACGACCCGGTGGCCAGCACCAGCGTGTCGTAGGCGACGGTCGAACCATCGGGCAACACAACCGTTTTCGCTTCGGCATCCACGCCCTCGACGGTGGTTCCCGGCCGCAGGTCCACGCGTTCGTCGAGGTACCAATTGGTGTCGTGGACGGTGAACTCGTCTGGTTTCTTCTTGCGGGCGAGGAACTCCTTGGAGAGGGGCGGTCGCTCGTAGGGCAACGTCTCCTCGGCCCCGAACAGGACGACGTTCCCGTCGAAGTCCTTTTCCCGCAGCGCCTGGGCGGTCTTGGCCCCGGCCAGACCGCCGCCGACTATCACCACTGTGGTCATGCTCGTCACACCTCCAGGGGACGGTACGGATCCCACCGTACGCTCCCGGTGCCGTCAGTCACGGTGCAACAGCGGCAACAACTCCTGGGTCTTCTCCGGTGTCCAGCCCGGCGGCTGTAAGATGTCGGCCCAGGCGTACGGGATCGCCGACAGGTAGTGATGGCCATGCCCGTCGGGCACACCCACCGACACCGCCATGTCGGCCGACACCTGCAAGAAGGTGACGAACGGAATCCAGCGCACCGCCCCCAGCACGTCGCGACCGTGCTCCTCGCGTAGCCAATCCGGTTGGTTCAGAATCAGTCTCGGCGACCACCATGCGATCGGATCGGAGGCATGCTGCAGATACACCACCCGCGTGCCCGACCACGGCGCAGCGGGCCGATCGAGATCGGGCGCGTCGGCGATGAACCGCACCTGGCGCCCGTCGTCGTAGATCGGCAGCCACTCCGGCGAGCCGGAATCCCTGGCTGCGGTCGCATCCCCCCACAGGGTGTTGTTGAAGGTGGGACCTACGAAGAGTGCACCGTTTGTGCGGGCCGCCACCGTGGGCACGGTGCCGAACGCGGCCTCGGCGCCGAAGGACCCGAGGCTCTCACCGAACACCACGACCTTGGGACGTTGTGCCTCGGGCATCGCCTGCACGCGTTCGTCCACCGCCTCGAACAGCGCGGAACCGGCTTGTCGGGCGCGTGCGCTGTCGACCAGGAACGACAACCAGCTCGGTAGATACGAGTACTGCATGGCCACCAGTGCGGTGTCGCCGTTGTACATGTACTCGAGGGTGTCGATGGTGGCCTTGTTCAACCAGCCCGATCCGGTGGTGGAGCCGATCGCGATCAGTTTGCGGTTCAGCCCGCCCATCCGGACCAGTTCGTCGGCGGCCAGTTCCGCATTGGCGCGGAGGTCATCGCCCGAGCCGAGACCCACGAAGGCGCGGATCGGTTCCATCGCGGGAGCACCGTTGAACGCGCTCAGCTGCGCCATGGTGGGACCGCCGGCAACGGTGATGCGGCCCTCGCGGCCCAGCGACGACCAGCTCACCAGGGAGCCCGGACCACCCGACCGCATCGTGGATGTCGGCGCTCCAGTGGTCGCGCCGACCTCGTCGTTGGCAGCGGCGAAGCTGGCGTTGAGCCACTGCATCGAATACTTCGCCACCACACCGTTGAGGACGAATACGGTCAGCAGGACCACCACGACAGCGCCCGCGATGGCCGAAATCCTCGGTGGTGCAACGGTGTTGAGCTTGCGAACCAACCAGGTGAGCACCCATGCCCAGCCCTGCCCGATCAGCATGAGCACGGTGAAGACGACGATCGCGACGACGATGATCACCGGATACGCCGTCCAGGACAGATGCTCGACTCCCATCAGGGTGCGGATCTCGTCCTGCCACACCGAGAACCAATAGAGCATCACCACCGAACCCACCACGAACACGACGCCGAGCCCGAGCCAGAACCACCGGCTGGGGCTGGGCCAGCGCCGGTCGCGCGACACCATGAACCGGGCCAGCCAGGCGAAGAACACCCCGATGCTGTACCCGACGGCGGCGGCGCCACCGCTGACGATGCCCTGGAACAGCGGTCCGCGGGGCAGCAGTGATGGAGTGACCGCGAGCCACAGGAAGACGGTGCCGACCACGAGTCCGGTGAAGGAGATCCTCGAGCGGTACGACTTCCACCACCCGCCCTTCGCGGTGTCGACCTGCCCGGTCTTGTCCTCCCGGGTCTGGTCCTCCCCGGCGTCGGTCACCGGCGCGCCGGCGGCGGAGGGCCGGTCAGACGACACTCGGGCGGTGTCCGACGGATCTGTGGATGCGGTGGACGACGAATCTGTGGTCGACAGATCGGGGGCCGTCCTATCGGGCGTGTCCGGCAACGCAGGCTCCTCACGACTTCGGTGATCGGGTCCGATCGGTCATATCGTTGCAGATCGGAAGACCGGACTCGCGACGAGTCGTGTCCGGCGCACCAGGATCGAGGGGGATTGATGGGCAGAGCCCGTGGTGTCGGCATCGTGGTGGGCATCGTGGCGGCGCTGCTCGCCGTGCAGCTCTGTATCTACGTCTTCGGTGTGCCCGGTTCGTGGCTGGTGCTCGGCGTCGCGGTGGCGGTGACGATCGCCGTCCGGCTGGCGGGTCTGAGCTGGGACGATCTCGGCCTGTCGACACGCACGCTGGGCCGCGGCATCCGGTGGGCGGTGGTGATCGTCGTGATCGTGGCGGTGATCGCCGCGGTCGGGGTCGCGCTGCCGTTCACCCGCGACCTGTTCCGCAACGACGCCTACTCCGGCCTACCGGCAGCGCTGTTCGCCGCAGGCGTGCTGATCCCCTTGCACACGGTGATCGGTGAGGAACTGCTGTTCCGCGGTGCACTGCTGGGCGCCCTCCTACAGGTGTCGTCGACCCGGGTCGCCCTGGTCGTCCAGGCGTTGCTGTTCGGGGCGTGGCATGTCGGATCGTCACAGGGGCTCACCGCGGGCAACGACGGTCTCCGGGCGATCGTCGGCGGCGGCGCCTTCGGTGCCGTGGTCGGAGTGGTGCTCGCGGTGGCGGTGACAGCCGCGGCGGGCGTGCTCCTCGGTTGGTCCCGGCTGCGCAGCGGCAGCCTCCTAGCGCCGGTGTCGTTGCACTGGGCTGCCAACGGCATGGGGGCGGTCGCCGCCGCGATGGCGTGGCAGTTCACGAGTTGAGGCAAGACACCGATCGCGGCGGTTCGGCGTCGAGCATCGGGACCAGGTAGCGGCGGGCGATGTCGGCGAGCACGGCATCGTCGTCGACGTCGACGATGTGACTCGGGATGGTCAACAACGACGTGGAGATCCGGACCATCATCTCCGCGGTCAGTTCGGTGTCGAGATCGGCGCGCACGGTTCCGGCCTTCTGCTCACGGCGGAGCTGTTGGGCGACAAAGGAACGCACCACGGCCATGGTTCGGCCGTCACCGCCGACGACCGCCCCGGCCAACAACGACGGTTCGGCCTCGAGCAGGCCGGTGATCAGCGGATTGCTCGAGATCGATCGGTAGGAACTCACGAATCCCAGCACCAGGCGGTCGGCGGCGGACCCGCCGGGAGTGATGTCGTCGAGGAAGCGCGCGATGTAGGTGCGGAACTCGCGCAGCATCACCTCCTCCACGAGTGCGTCCTTGCTCGCGAACTTGCGGTAGATCGTGATCCGCGACAGCCCCGCCCGCCGGGCCACCTCGTCCATCGACGAACGGTGGATTCCCATGCGACGGAACTGCTCGTAGGCGGCGTCCAGCAGCCTGTTCCGTGTCGGGTCGTCGGTGACGGTACTGCCGGGCTCGGTGGTCACGTCGTCGTATGCGCGCTCCAGCAAAGACTTTGATGTCGACGTCGTTGAAGCCATGTTTTCCTCCGCGAATCCGCCGGGTACCCATTGTGACAGCCATCACGATGTGCTACGCCTGATGATACAACGTTACTAGCGTTGTTTCATCGCGTCATCGAGTCGGGTGGCGATAGGCGGGAGACGACATATGAATCAGCTCGACCGACAACAGTCCGGCGGGGAGCACCTCAACAGACGTGCCGTGCTGCGTGCCGGTGGCACGCTCGGCGCCGTCGGCGCCCTGGCATCCCTCACCCAGGCGACGCCCTGGACATGGTCACCGGCACACTCGGTGCCGGGGGTCGGCAGCGGCACCGATCCCCATCAGGTCTGGGACGACGAGGCCGACCAGGTCATCGCGCGCGTCATCGACAGTGGACAGGTGGGGTCGGTCAACGCGATCCTCAAGACCTGGCGCACCAATGAGCAACCACTTCCGGCCGGGCTGCCGTCGGAGCTGCGCGACTTCATCGAGCACGCCCGGCAGCTACCGGCCTGGACCGACCACGACAAGCTCGCGGCCGCAGTCCGTTTCAATCAGAAACGTGGCACCTACCTCGGCGTGCTGTACGGCTTCGCCAGCGGGATGATGAGCACCGTCATCCCCAAGGAGGCCCGGGCGGTCTACTACTCCAAGGGCGGCTGGGACCTCAAGGACCGCATCTCCAAGACCGCCAAGCTCGGCTACGACATCGGCTCGCTGAACGCCTACCAGCCGGGCGGCGAGATGACCGTGACCTGCGTGAAGACCCGCATGGCGCACGCCGGGGTGCGCCATCTGCTGCCCCGGTCGACGCACTGGGTGCGGTCGGCGCCGGAGGACGTCCCGATCTCCCAGGCCGACATCATGGTCACCTGGCACAGCCTGCCGACATCGGTGATGCGCAATCTGCGCAAGTGGAAGGTACCGATCGCGGCCGACGAGTCCGCCGGGTTCCTGCACTCCTGGCAGATCACCGCACACATGCTCGGCGTCCAGGACCAGTACATCCCCAACTCGTGGGACGCCGCGGACGCCCAGGCACGGCAGGTCCTCGACCCGATCCTGGCCCCCACCCCGGAGGGCAAGAAGCTCGCCGACATGTTGCTCGACCTGGGCATGAATCTGGACCTCACCCTGCTCTCGCGGGGCGTGCTCGGCGCATTGACCCGGTTCGTCCTTGGCGACAAGATCGCGAACTGGCTCGACATCCCCCGAGAGCCGGTGTGGAGTCCGCTGCTCGAGACCGCATGGGGTCCGTACGTCGCGATCCGCGAGGGACTGCTCACCGCGGGTATCCCCCGCGAGACCTACTGGCTGTTGGACGAATTCCTCCGCCAGTTCGTCCTGTTCTACATGGCCGAACTCCGGATGCCGATCAGCATCCAGATCCCGGGCTTCAACAATCCCGACTACAACTGAGGACCGCGCCGGCACCGATCGGCCACCGTCCGCACACCCCGCCGAACGTCGTGAACACTATGCTCGGCGGGGTGAATGTACGCGCGGGAATCGTGGTCACCGGAACCGAGGTCCTCAGCGGCCGTATCGCCGATCAGAACGGCCCCTGGGTCTCGCACCGGTTACTCGAGCTCGGCGTCGACGTCGCCCACATCACCGTCTGCGGCGACCGGCCCGAAGACCTCGCCGCCCAGTTGCGTTTCCTCGCCGGCGAACGGGTCTCACTGATCGTCACCACCGGCGGGCTCGGCCCCACGGCCGACGATCTGACCGTCGAGACGGTCGCTCGGTTCTGCGGCCGCGAACTGCATGTCGATCCGCACCTCGAAGCGCATATCGGTGAGATCGTCGCGCGCTGGCAACGCGCCCGCGGCACGGCCGGCCTCGACCCGGAGGCCACCCGCGTCGGCACGCGTAAGCAGGCACTGGTACCCGAAGGGGCACAGTCGATCCCGCCGGTCGGAACCGCTCCCGGTGTGGCCGTCCCCGCGGTCGCCGACGCCGATGCGCCGGTGCCCGCGATCCTGATCCTGCCCGGCCCGCCCCGGGAACTGCAGGGCATGTGGGATGGGGCGCTGGCCGCCGATCCGGTCGCCGCCGCCATCGCCGGACGTACCGAGCACCGGCAGGAGACGATCAGAGCGTTCGGCCTCCCCGAATCCGAGCTGGCCGCGACGCTGCGGGCGATCGAGCCGGAGATCCCCGGTTTCGACGACCTCGAGATCACCACCTGCCTGCGTCGCGGCGAGGTGGAGATCGTGACACGCTTCCCCGCCACCGCCACCGCCGCCGACTCGTACACCGCACTCGCACAGGCACTCCGGTCCCACCACGAGACACAGATCTTCTCCACCGACGGTGCCACCATCGACGATCAGATCGCCGGCCTCCTGCAGGGCCGGTTGATCGCCACCGCCGAGTCGTGCACCGGCGGGCTGATCGCCGCACGACTCACCGACCGCCCGGGTTCCTCGGACTACGTTCTGGGCGGCGCGGTCTCGTATGCCAACAGCGTCAAGTCCGGGGTGCTCGACGTCCCGGAGGAGATGATCACCGAGTTCGGTGCAGTGAGCGAGCCGGTCGCCGCCGCCATGGCCGAGGGCGCTCTCGCCCGCTTCGGCGCCGACACCGCGGTCTCCACCAGCGGCGTCGCCGGCCCCGGCGGCGGTTCACCAGAGAAGCCCGTCGGCACCGTCTGCTTCGGCGTGGCGATCGCCGGTCGGGAAACCCTCACCCGGACACTCCATCTACCCGGCGACCGCGCCGCGGTCCGCGAGCGCTCGGTGACGGTGTCGTTACACATGCTCGCCCGGGAGTTGCGTCGGATCGGGTGACCTGCGGGCGGCCAATGCGGACATACTCGTCTCACCGGGTTTCGACACGGGTCCTCGCCTATCGGCTCGGTCCCGGCTCAACCATCCACGACGACGACCCAACCACCAAGCACCAAGCACCAAGCACCAAGCACCACACGATGGTTGAGCCCACGAGGAGCGCAGCGACACGTCGAGTCGAAACCCCCGCCGGCCGAACCCGATACCCAACCACCCCCGACGACGACCCAACCACCAAGCACCACACGATGGTTGAGCCCACGAGGAGCGCAGCGACACGTCGAGTCGAAACCCCCGCCGGCCGAACCCGATACCCAACCACCCCCGA
>NZ_JBSFRM010000001.1:353399-391411 GCF_053589235.1 Gordonia sp. NPDC003376
GACGACGACCCAACCACCAAGCACCACACGATGGTTGAGCCCACGAGGAGCGCAGCGACACGTCGAGTCGAAACCCCCGCCGGCCGAACCCGGTACCCAACCACCCCCGACGCAGTCGCGAACACACTCGTCTCACCGGGTTTCGACACGGGTCCTCGCCCATATCGGCTCGGTCCCGACTCAACCACCCCCGACGACAACCCAAGCACCAAGCACCACACGATGGTTGAGAACGCAACCACCACGGCAGCGCCGAGGCCACCCGAGGTTCATCCCCTGCGCGCCTCGGCCCAGAGGCCGGTGACCACCTCGGCAGCCGGGCCGCGGCGGACCGAACGGAAGGAATGGCCCGCCCAGAGATTCAGGCCGTCGGCATCGTCGGCGGCCGCGGCTGCCTTCCGGAGCGGGCTGGTCAGGTGGTGCACAGCCGGATACTCGGCCGGTGCCGTCGACGAGAACGTGTCGGTGAACCCATTGCGGAGTGCCTGCGCGTAACGTCCCGAGAAGCAGCGGGTGACAACGGTTTCGGTGAACCGCGGATCGCGTAGAGCGGCGCGATGGGTGGGCTTGGTACCCGCCTCGTCGGTGTCGAGCAAAGCCGTACCCAATTGCACCGCACTCGCACCCGCGGCCAAGGCGGCGATGATCGCCGTACCGTCGCCGATCCCCCCGGCGGCGATCACCGGAACATCGCTGCGGTCCACCACCTCTCGCACCAACCTCACGGTGGGTGTCGTATTCGGCACCGCATCGACGTCGAGCGTCCCGCGGTGGCCACCGGCCTCCACACCCTGCACGCACAGCGCGTCGACACCCAGGGCCACCGCCCGATCGGCGCCGTCGGGATCGGCGACGGTGCTCACCACGAAGATCCCGGCATCGTGCAATCGAGCCACATCCTCCGCGGACGGCAGACCGAAGGTGAACGACACCACCGGCACCCGATGCTCGATCACCAGATCGAGTTTCGTACGGTAGCCGTCGTCGTCCACCTCGACGATGTCGGGCAGATCGATTCCGTACCGGTCGGCCAACGGCCGCAGCGACTCCCGATACTCCTGGACTGCGACACGGTCGCGGACCGGGAGTCCGGGGACGAAGATGTTGACGCCGAACGGCGCACCGGTGGCGATCCTGACGTCCGCGATCTGCCCCGCCAGCACACCGGGGTCGGCATAGCCTGCGGCCAGAAAGCCCAGTCCACCAGCATGATTCACTGCGATGGCGAGAGCGGTGGTGCTGGGGCCACCGGCCATCGGCGCGGCGACGACCGGGATCTCGAGATCGGACAGTTCGAACATCTCATGCCCCTTTGCATGGAGAGCACACTCAGGCGCGGGCCGCCCCGGACGCAAACCGCTTCCGGTAGACCAGCGGCGCCACACCCACCGACGCCTGGAAGTGATGACGCAACAGCGTCGCCGACGCGAAACCCACCTTACGCGCCACCTCTTCCACCGGAATATCGGTGGATTCGAGAAGACTCTTCGACTGCATCACCCGCTGCTCGGTGAGCCAGCGACGCGGAGACAGCCCCACCTCGTCGACGAAGCGCCGGGCGAAGGTCCGGCCCGACATGTGCATCCGTACGGCGAGATCGTCCACCGAGATGTCCTCGTCGAGATGGCCGACCATCCAGTCGAGCAGTTCGCCGAAGCCCTCGTCGGTGCAGGTGGGCACCGGCGCGTCGACGTATTGCCGTTGGCCACCGTCACGATGCGGTGGCACCACCATGCGACGGGCGATCCGGTTGGCGACGGTCGGTCCCCACGCCTCGCGCACCAGATGCAACGAGGCGTCGATCCCGGCCGCGGTGCCCGCGCTGGTGGTGACCGGCCCGTCGTCGACGAACAAGACGTCGGTGTCGACCTCGGCGCGGGGATACATCCGCGCCAGCTTCGCCCCGTAACGCCAGTGCGTCGTGCAGCGCCGACCGTCGAGGAGTCCGGCGGCGCCGGCGACGAAGGCACCCGAGCAGACGGTGAGCACTCGGCCACCGTTGTCGACGACCGCCCGCATCGTCTCGAGGATCTCCTCGGGATAGTCGTTCGCGATGCTTCCGCCCGGAATCGCCACGAGGTCGACATCGCGACAGTCCTCGAGGGCGTAGGGGGCGGCGACGGTCACGCCATTGCCGACGTTCAGCGCGTTCCCGGGAGTCGGGGACGCAACGCGGAAATCGAACGCCGGTACCCCGTCGTCGGTGCGATCGAGCCCGAAGACCTCGCTGAGCACGCCGAACTCGAAGAGTGCGACGTTGCCGTGGAGGAGCACCCCGATGGATTTCAACACCCACCCAGTATGGCAGAAACTTTGTGGGTATTGGCTTGACTGCCACTGGTGGCAGAAAGTTATCGCCCGGATGATTTCTGTCATGAGCACCGCATTCACCACCACCCTGACCATCGCCCTGACCGTTCTCGTCGTCGTCCCCATCGCCGCCGTCGTCTACCGCACGCACCGAAAGGTCGGCGACCCCCACCCGATCCCGTTGGGCCACCTCGTGGCGATCGCCACCCGCGACCACCGGTCCCACCACCACCGTCCGACATGGCGCGACGGACCCGACGCCGACCGGATCGCGGTCGAACTGACCACCTTGCAGCAGTACCGCAGGGACGGCTCGTGAGCTGCCGGCCCAAACATGGGATGTTAGGTTCTTTGTGTGCCCCTGATCACTCCCCCCGTGCGAACCAGCTCGCTCGTCGTCGACCGAATGAGTCAACTGATCCGTGATGGGGAGTGGCCGGTGGGGACGCGCATCCCTGCCGAACCCGAGCTCGTCGAGCTGTTCGGCGTCGGCCGCAACACCCTCCGCGAGGCCGTGCGCGCCCTCGAACATGCCGGGCTCCTGGCTCCGCGTCGTGGTGACGGCACCTATGTATGCGGCCGCAATCCGCTGGCCGGCGCCATCTCGCGCTGCACCCCGGACACCGAGCTCATCGACCTGATCACCACCCGGCGAGCGCTCGAATCAGAAGCCGCGGCGCTCGCCGCCCGGCGCGCCGATCCCGCCACCGTCGGCCGGCTGCGCACGCTGCTCGCCGACACCGTCGCGGCCCTCGACGCGGGCGACGTCGAGCGATACGCACTCCTCGACCTCGAGTTCCACAGTGCGCTGGTCATCGCCTCCGCCAACCCTCTGCTGATCGAGCTCTACGACGGCATCGGCGAGGTGATGCGCCGCAGCCACCGCGATCTGGCCGATGCGACCAGTTCATCCGGGCACCCGCCCGGACACCACGACGTGGTCGAGGCGGTCGCCGACGGTGACCCCGTTCGAGCCCGGGCAGCGGTGTACCGCTACCTGGAGACGGCTCTGGACGTCACCGCACAGGACTCGGCCCGGTGACCGCCACCGGCAGTTCCCCCGAGACCGACCTCACCGACACCGGCCCCACCGCCCAGGGATCCCGCGGCAGCCTGTTCACCGTGTTCACGGCGGTGTCCATCATGCTGGTCGCCGCGAACCTCCGTCCCGCGGTGGTGGGGGTGTCGCCGCTGCTCGACGAGATCACCCGCGACGAGGGCTTCAGCAGCGCCATGGCAGGACTGCTGACCACCCTGCCGGTGTTGTTCTTCGGCCTGGTCTCGCCGCTCGCACCGCCGCTGGCCGCCCGGTTCGGGATCGAACGGACCGTGTTCGGCTCGTTGCTCCTGTTGATCGTCGGTTCGCTGCTGCGCCTGATCCCCGACACCGTCGTCCTGTTCTTCGGTTCGGCGGTGGTCGGCATCGCCATCGGCGTGTGCAACGTGGTGCTGCCCGCCCTGATCAAACGCGACTTCGCGCATCGTTCGGGCCTGATGACGGGCCTGTACTCGATGACCCTGTCGGGCGGCGCGGCGGTGGCCGTGGGCGTGATCGTACCCATCGACAGCGCCCTCGACGGCAACTGGCGGATGAGTCTCGCGTCGTGGTCGATCCTTGCCGTGATCACCGCGATCTGCTGGCTGCCACAGCTGTCACGACACCGGCCGGAGACCGTCGCGCAGCGAGGGTCGTTGTACCGCAACCCGATTGCCTGGGCGATCACCGTCTTCATGGCCGCCCAGTCGCTGATCTTCTACACCTTCAGCGCGTGGCTGCCCACCTACCTGATCAGTGAGGGCTACACCGCGGCCGCCGCGGGCACGGTGCTCGCGCTCGGACAGACCGTGGCATTGTTCGCCTCACTGATCGCCCCGATCATCGCCGGCCGGTTCGCCGATCAGCGGCTGATCACGCTGGTCGCGGTGACGTCCACCGCGATCGGCCTGACCGGCCTCCTCGCCACCGACCACGTCCCGGTGATGTGGACCATCCTGACGCTGGCAGGTCCGGGCTCCTCGATCAGCCTGGTCCTCTTGTTCATGGTGCTGCGCAGTTCCTCACCCCAGCAGACCGGTCAGGTGTCGGGGATGTCGCAGTCGATCGGCTACGTGCTCGCCGCACTCGGCCCGTTCGCCACCGGCGCTCTCCACGATCTCACCGGGTCATGGACGATCGCACTCGGAATGCTCGGAATTCCGGTTGCCGTGCAGGCATTGTCGACCTTGTGGGCGGCGCGGGACGTGAAGATGGACCAGTACTCCCACTGATCCTCCCCTTTCACCGTAGCGCGAGGATGGGGGCTTGCGGCAAGGACCCTTCCGCGTCGCACAATGGGCGCCATGATCTCCCGCGCCACCGGCGCTCCCGGTTCCACCAGCACCTTCGACCTCCCCGTCGCCCTGCGCCACAAGAGCGGCCCCCGACTCATCGCCGACGACGATCGCCACTTCGGCGCCGTCACCGATTGCCTTGCCACGTCGATCCGTTCGCTCGAGGACCGGCTCGCCGACCTGCGCAAGCAGGCCGGTGGCGGTGGGCGCCGCGCCGTCGACCGCGACCTGGAGATCCACCGGACCACCGATCGTCTGCAGTCGCTGCGCCGCCACCGGCAGGATCTCTGCCTGGGGCGGATCGTCCCGACCGACGGGTCCGGTTCGGTGTACATCGGACGAATCGGACTGACCGACTCCACCGGTCGACAGTTGCTCGTCGACTGGCGCACCCCGATGGCCGAACCGTTCTTCGCGGCCACCGCCGCCCGACCGATGGGGCTGCGCAGCCGTCGCCGCTATCGGTGGGCGCACGGCCGGATCGTCGACTTCTGGGACGAGGCCTTCGGCGAGAACACCGATGCGCTTGCCCTCGACGACGATTCGGCGCTCATCGCGAGCCTCGAGGCGTCCCGCTCACCCCGGATGCGTGACGTCCTCGGCACGATCGCAGCCGACCAGGATGCCATCATCCGTGCCGACAGCCATGGCGCCCTGGTCGTCGACGGTGGACCGGGGACCGGGAAAACCGTTGTCGCACTGCATCGTGCCGCCTACCTGCTCTATGCCGACCCCCGACTCGGTGGCAATCGCGGGCAGATGCTCGTCGTCGGGCCGCACGAACCGTATCTCGCCTACATCTCCGACGTCCTGCCCGCACTCGGCGAGGAGGGCGTCCGCACGTGCACCCTGCGCGACATGGTGCCCGAGGGCGCGGACGCCGTCGACGAATCCAATCCCGCCGTGGCCCGACTCAAGGCACATCTCGATCCGGTGTCGACGATCGACGCGGCGATCCGGTTCTTTCAGCAGCCGCCGACCACGCCGGTGACGATCGACACCCCGTGGGACGAGGTCACCCTGACCGCCGCCGAGTGGGCGGCGGCATTCGACGCCGCCAATCCCTCGGTACCCCACAACGAATCCCGTGAGGACGTGTGGGATGCGCTCGTCCAGACGGTTCTCGACAAGCACGCCGACACCGATTCGGGGGTCGAGCAGCTCCGACTGGCGGTGAGCCGCAACGCCGATCTGCGGCAGGCGTTCACCCGCGCATGGCCGGTGCTCGACGGACCGACCATGGTCGCCGACCTGTGGGCGGTGCCCGCATTCCTCGCGCATTGCGTTCCGACACTGTCGGCCGATCGACGCCGCATCCTCAGGCGCCGCGAGGGCTCCCCGTGGACCTGTGCCGACCTGCCGTTCCTCGATCTCGCACGGCGCGGACTCGGCGATCCCCAGTTCTCCCACACCCGCCGTCGTCGCGAGTCCGTGCTCGCGGTGCAACGCGCGCAGATGGATCAGGTGGTCGACGACCTCCTCGCCGCCCACACCTTCGACGACGGTGAGGGCCTGGCGTCGATGCTCCGCAGCCAGGACCTCCGTGACGTGCTGGTGGACGAATCGGGAATCGATCTGCCGCATCGGGATCCGCTCGACGCCACCTTCGCACACATCATCGTCGACGAAGCCCAGGAACTGACCGATGCGCAGTGGGCCATGCTCGTCTCGCGATGCCCCACCCGCAGCCTGACGATCGTCGGTGACCGGGCGCAGGCGCGGCACGGGTTCACCGACTCGTGGGCAGAGCGGCTCACGCAGGTCGGCTTCTCCGACATCACCATGGCCGGCCTGAACGTCAACTATCGGACGCCGGAGGAGATCATGGAGGTCGCCGCGCCGGTGATCCGGGCGGTGCTGCCGGACGCCAACATCCCCACCTCGATCCGGCGCTCACACGACCCGGTGACCTATGGGACCATCGCCCAACTGGATTCGATCCTGGCGGAGTGGCTCGACGAGAACCCGGAGGGAACGGCATGCGTCATCGTCGAACCCGAGGCGACCGATATCGTCACCATCACCTCCCTACCCGCGCGGGTGCGGTCGCTGACACCGGAGCAGACCAAGGGACTCGAGTTCGACCTGGTGGTGCTGGTCGGCCCGGCAGAGGCCGTCGGGATCACCGCCGCCGTCGACCGTTACGTCGCGATGACCCGCGCCACCGCCCGGCTGGTGGTACTCACCCCGGACCGGATCAGATGATCTCGGGACCGGGAGAAGTGTCTCCGCGCAGCCGCTTTCGGACCAGCTGCGCCGAGATCAGGCACATCGGCAGCCCAATCCCGGGACGGGTACTGCTGCCGGCGTAGAACAGGCCCTCGACCTTGCGGGAGATGTTGTCGGCGCGGAAGAACGCCGACTGCCGCAGGGTGTGTGCGGGACCGAGGGCACCGCCGGACCACGCGTGGACGTCGTCGACGAAGTCCGCGGGTCCGGTGGTGCGGCGCACCACGATTCGCTCGGCGAGGTCGGGAACACCCGCGCGGTCGGCGATCCGGGCGATCGCGGCGTCGGCGATCCGCTCGACGGCCGGGGCACCGGCCCCGTCCACCCCGCCGTGTCCGAGAGAGGGATCCGCCGGCATCGGGATCAGCACGAACAGATTCTCGTGGCCGTCGGGGGCAACGGTCCCGTCGGTCGCCGACGGGCGACACACATACAGCGACGCCGGGTCCGGGACCCGGGTCGGTGACCCGAAGATGGCGTCGAAGTTGGTATCCCAGTCGTCGGTGAAGAACAGCGAGTGATGGGCCAGCTGCGGCAGCTCCCCGCGGACGCCGAGGAACACCAGGACCGCACCGGGACCGGACGTGCGCCGATCCCACCACGACTGTGGGTATGTCTGTAATTGCCTGGGCAGCAAACAGGTCTCGAGGTGATGCAGGTCGGCGGCACCCACCACGATGTCGGCGTCGACCCGACGGTAGGTGCCGTCACCGAGACGCACGTCCACACCACCGACCTGTGCGCGCCGGCCCCGCCATCCCCGGCCCCGACGACGCGTGGTGATCGACAACACCGTAGCCGAGGTGTGTATCCGGACCCCACGCCGCCGGGCAAGTCGTTCGAGTGCGGTCACCAGAGTGGTGAAACCACCTGCGGGATATCGGACTCCGCCCTCCAGATCGAGGTGGCTCATCAGGTGGTACATCGCCGGCGCACGCCCCGGGGAGGAACCGAGGAACACCGACGGATAGCCGAGCACCTGCCGCAGACCGGGATCGTCGAAGCGGTCGGCGATGAACGCACCGAGGCTCCGGGTCAGCAACACCGCGAGCTTCGGCAGATGCGCGAGCACCTCGGGTGCGGTGAACGAGCGCAGCGAGTCGAAGTTGGTGTACAGGAAGCGGTCGACGGCGATCCGGTAGGTCTCCCGCGCCGATTCCAGATAGTCCGAGAGTGCCTGACCCGCACCGGCTTCGCGCCCATCGAACATCGCCACAGTGGTCTCGGCGTCGGCCGCCACCGTCAGTGGCGGGGTGCCGTCGAAGAACACCCGGTATCCGGGGTCGAGGGAGACGAGGTCGAGGTGCTCGGCCACCGAGGTACCGAGCAGCGCGAAGAAGTGATCGAAGACCTCCGGCATCAGCCACCACGAGGGGCCGGTGTCGAAGCGGAACCCCTCGTGGTCCCAGGAGCCGGCACGCCCACCGAGGTCGGGATTCTTCTCGAACACCTCGACGTCGTACCCGTCGTCGGCCAGCAGCGCCGCAGTCGCCAGGCCCGCTATCCCGCCACCGATGATCGCAACCCGGATACCCTTGTCACTCATCGTGTTCCGACTCCCCGACGCTCTCGCCCGGTATCCCACGGCGGAACACCGCACCGGCGGCGATCCGCAGTTTGACCGGCGCGGGCACCCGTACCCGGCGTCGGACGGCCAGCCGGGCCGGCGCGGCCCGCAACCTCACCGACAGTTCGCCGAACAGGTCATGCGCCACACACACCGCGATCCGGCTGCCGACGGGCAGCCGCGGGATGATCGTCGCGGCCGCGGCGAGGTCGGCGTCGACGGCGTCGAGCCAGGCCCGCCACACCGCCTCGTCGGGATCGGCCGGATCGAGATCCACCAGATAGCCGCGCCCGAGGACGCGACCGTCCACACCCAGGTCACGCAAGAAGTTGACCTTCTGGAAGCCGGCCCCGAGTCGCCGGGCGCCCTCGGACAGCTCGCGGTAGGCGATCTGTGGGTCGGGGAGTTCGGCGACGAACACACGCAGACACATCAGGCCGATCACCTCGGCCGACCCATGGATGTAGGTCTGCAGGCTCGCGGTGTCATGGGGTTGCGGGTCGAGGTCGGCGCGCATGGACGCGAAGAACGGTGCGATCAGCGATCCGTCGATCCCGGTGCGACGGGCGGTGCGGGCGAAGGCGTGCACGATCAGGTTGGTGCTCGCCCCGGACACGATGGCGTCGAGGGTCTGCTGCTCGAGATGGTCGAGAGCCCGACGACGCTGGGCGGCATCCTGATCGGGTCGCGGTGCGTCGACGATCTCGTCGGCCACACGGACGAGCGCATAGATGTTGCGGACGTCGCCGCGGATGTGCGGGGCGAGCAGGCCGCTGGCCAACCCGAACGACGACGAGTAAGAGCGGATGACCAGCGCCGCACTGGCATCGGCGACGGCGTCGTACCGATCGGCCGGCCGTGTGCGATCGACGCGGGTGCTGCGCAGTCCCATCAGTTCTCCCGTGCGGCCGCCCGGTACGGGTCCTCGGCGGAACCGAGTGCGTCGACCTGGTCGACGAACCACGGGCTGAGCAACCATGGACTGCGCGCGGCGACCGCCCAGATGTCGGCGATCGGCGTCCACGCGAACTCCATCACCTCGTCGGGATCGGGGTGCACCGCGCCGACCGGCCGAGCCAGGTACACCGGACACACCTCGTTCTCCACCACCCCGCTCGCGTCGACGGCACGGTACCGGAAGTCCGGCAGTACACAGCGGAGATCGGTGATCTCGACACCGAGTTCGCGGCCCGCGTAGCGGTGCACAGCGTCGTCGAACGACTCCCCGGGTCGCGGATGTCCGCAGAACGAATTGGTCCAGACACCCGGCCACGTGCGTTTGACCAGCGCCCGCCGAGTCATCAGCAGCCGCCCCTCGTCGTCCACGAGATGGCACGAGAAGGCCAGGTGAAGCGGGGTGTCGGTGGTGTGCACGGTGGTGCGGTCAGCAGTGCCGACGGGGTGACCGGCGGGGTCGACGAGCACCACGAGGTCCTCGGTCATCCGCGTTCTCCTCCGGTCGGCACGCCCGTCCAGTCTACGGGCGGTGGCCGGTGGCGACGAAAGCACACCTCAAGTGGGCAGCGAGTCGCCCGGGAAGCCGCGAGCGGGATGGACGTCGAAGGTGAAGACCCCGGCCTGCACGCCCGGGTCGTCGGACATCAGTGCGGTGGTCTCGTCGACGGAGCGATCGAAGATCCCCACCCCGCAGACGTCGGTGGCGTCCTCGACCGGCATCACCACCGCGAGTGCGCCGGAGGCCCGCAGCGCGAAGTTGCGTCGGCCGTGCTCCCAGATGATCGACTTCGCCTCGGGCGCACCGTATTCGGGTCCTTCACGGAGGATGACCACCGAATAGTGACGAGCCATGGGGAGCATGGTGTCCATCTCTTCGTCGGTGATCTCGGGCAAGTCGGACATCTGCGGGCCCCTTCCGGTGCGACGATGCGGCTGCTTCATTGTCGCGCGACGCGGCGGCGTCGGGGCCCGAACCGGCTGGTAGGTGACGCCGATCGGCCCTGCTGTTCGATCGGCCCTGCCGTTCAGGCCCCCCTACTGGTCAATCTTCCATGCCGCGCCGGGACAGTTCGTTGGCATCGGCCCAGCCGACGATGTCGCCGCGGCTGATCGCGACCGCGAGCAGGTCGGGAAAGGCGTCCGGGGTACAGGCGAAGGCGGGGACGCCCATTGCGGCGAGGTCGCCGGCGATCTCGCGGTCGAAGGCGGGCGCGCCCTCGTCCGACAGCGCGAGCAGCACGATCACCTGCACGCCGTCGTCGCGCATCTGGTGGATCCGTGTGAGCATCTCGTCGCGCACGCCGCCCTCGTACAGGTCGGAGATCAGGACGAAGACGGAATCGTCGGGGCGGTCGATGAGCCCCTGGCAGTAGGCGATCGCACGGTTGATGTCGGTGCCACCGCCGAGGGTGGTGCCGAACAGCACGTCCACCGGGTCGTCGAGTCTGTCGGTGAGATCGACGACGCCGGTGTCGAAGACCACCAGCGATGTGCGGATGGCACGCATCGTGGCGATCACCGCCCCGAAGATCGACGCGTAGACGATCGAGGCCGCCATCGACCCGGACTGGTCGATGGCGATGACGACGTCCTTGCTGACACGCTGCGAGCGCCGCCCGTGGCCGACGAGGCGTTCGGGCACGATGGTCTTCTGTTCGGGCAGGTAGTGGCGCAGGTTGCGGGCGATGGTGGCGTTCCAGTCGATGTCGTGAAGCCGCGGACGAAGGGTGCGTGCCGACCGGTCGAGGGCGGCCCCGAGGGTGCTGCGGGTGCGGTCGGCGATGCGGCGTTCCACCTCGTCGACCACCTTGCGAACCAGGGCCCGCGCCGACGCCTTGGACTTCGCCGGGATCGCGCGGCCCAGACCGATCAGCATGGCGACCATGTCGATGTCGGGTTCGACGGCGTCGATCATCTCGGGTTCGGCGAGCAGGGCATGCAGGTCGAGCCGCTCGACGGCGTCGCGCTGCATCACCTGGACGACGGTGGTCGGGAAGTACTCGCGGATGTCACCGAGCCACCGGGCCACCCCCGGTGCCGATCTCCCCAGTCCGCCACGGCGATCGGTGGACTGGTCGTACAGCTTGCCGAGGGCGCCGTCCATCGCGGCGTCGGCGCCCGAGAGCGCGGACAGGGAATCGTCGGCGGCGGCGCCGAGCACGAGCCGCCAGCGTCGGTCGCGGTCGGTGGGGGTGTCGGGCGCGGTCATGGCAGTCCCAGCAGGTCGGCGACCACGGCGACCGCGGGCGCGGCCAGTTCCCGGTCGAAGGTGGCGAACGGAGAGGTCGGGGCGGACCGGCCGTCCAGGTTGGCGACCCGCTCGCCGATGTTGCGGCGCACCGACGGGTCGAACACCCCGAAGGTGCGTCGGAGCAGCGGCAGGACGTCGACGAAGTCGCGCTCGGCGAGGCCGGTCAGCCAGCCGTCGAGAATGCCGAGCAGTTCCCGATCGTGGACCAGCAGCAGTCCACCGTCGCCGAGGAATCCCTCGATCCACCGCGCCTTCGCGATCGGTGTGGCACCGCCGGAGAGTGCATAGGTGAGGCGGTCGGCGGCCTCGGTGGCGGCCAGCCGTCCGCCGTCGAGGAGCAGCCGGGTGACGCGACCGACCAGCAGGCCGTTGACGTCGTGGCGTGCGGCGAGTGCCATCAGCGCGGTGACCCACCGGTCGCGGTCGTCCGGGTCGAGCAGGGCGACGGTCTCGTGGACTGCGTCGAGCCGGGTCTTCAGTTCGGTGGCCGCGTCGTCACCGAGACCGGTGACCGCGGCGGGAAGTCCGGCACAGATCCGCACCAGCAGGGCCGACGCGACGGTGCCGAGGGAGGTGACGTCGGTGCCGCGGACATCGCCGTAGCGGCGGGCGCGCCCCAGTGCGGGCAGCGCCGCCATGAGATGTTCGACGTCGTGGTCGATCGCGGCGCGGTCGGCGAGGGCGGTCAGGACGGCGGGGAGCGCATCGGCGAGATCGGCGAGCAGGGCGGCCTCGAGTGCCCCGGTGATCTCGGCCAGCGACGCACCGGACGCCGCACGGTCGGTGATCCGTGCGGTGGCCGCACCGACCACGGTGGTCCCCCACACCGACGCCATGACCACCTCGACGACGAAGTCGGGTTTCCAGGTGAGGGTCCAGCCCTCCTTGAACGTGCCGCTGCCGGTGACGTCGCGGGTCACGCCCCAGGGAACACCGATGATGTTCAGCCGATGCAGCAGAACAGATTTCGCGCGGTCGACCGGGCGCCGAAGGTCGATGTCGAGCTCTTTGGCGCGCGAATCCTGTTTGAGTCGTGCCGATCTCGCGCTCGCCGTGAGGTCGGCCTGCAGCGGTACCACCGGCGCGTCGGCGGGCACCTCACCGAGCCGTTCGCCGATCACCGCCTCGCGGTACATGAGATCGGCGAGTCCCGAATCACCCTGACACATGACCGAGAGGGTGGCCTCGGAGATCTCGGCGAGCCCCGCGAGAGGGCGGCGGCGCATCACCGCGAGCGTCTCGGCGAGGCGCGCGGTCTCGATGATGTGGGCCGAGGAGATATCGATGTCCTTGTGCCGCAGCAGATCGGCCTGATGGATCAGCCAGCGGACGACGACGTGGTCGGGCGTGGTGAACAGGTGGTGATACCAGCCGGGCGAGATCACCCCGGCGCCGTATCCGCTCGCACCGGCCAGCCGCGAATGGGTCCACGGCACCCAGGCGAGCCTGGTCCGCACCTTGGGCATGCCCTTGAGCAGCTTCGCGTCGTGGGAGGCCGGCGGCAGTTTCCCGGCCAGCACCGGCGCATGCCAGGCGCCGCACACGATCGCGACCCGTTCCACCCCGGGCAGTTTGAGTGTCTTGCGCAGGATCTGCCGCATGTGGGCTTCGCGGCGCAGGTCGTGACCGTCCTCGCCGAGCTCCCCGATCTCACGGCGCAGTGCACCCATCGCCTCGGTGATCGCGTCGAAACCACCGCTGTCACCACGCGTTTCGACGACGTCATCCCACCAGCGTTCCGGGTCGTCGTATCCGGCAGCCGACGCGAGCAAGGCGATCGGGTCGGCGCGGGCGGTGCGGGTGGTCTCGTCGGCGGGCTGGTCGAACAGATCGGTCTGCTCGGTCTGCTCGGTCCGCTCGGTGGGGTCGGAGTCCTCGGTGGCACGTCGGGACGCGGCGCGGTGGGCCAGGGTCTGCGCGGCGGGGAGATCGCAGAAGTGAACCGGCACACCGGCAGCAACAGCCCACCGCAGCGCCTGCCATTCCGGGGAGAACTCGGCGAACGGCCAGAACGCCGCGGTGCCGGGGTCGTCGGCGGCATACGCGAGCAGGGCCACCGGTGGACGCAGCTCGGGGTCGCCGACCGTCGCGATCAGTGCGTCGGCATCGGCCGGTCCCTCGATCAGCACGGCGTCCGGGCGCAGGCGGTCGAGTTCGGCCATCACCGCGCGCGCCGATCCCGGCCCGTGGTGGCGGATGCCGAGGACTTGTGGAGTCATCGCCACCACCTCAGCGCAACGCCCCACGTGCCGCGCGGTAGAAGTCGGCCCAGTCGGTGCGGTCGCGCACCACGCCCTCGAGGTATTCGGTCCACACCACCGAGTCCGACGACGGATCCTTGACCACGGCGCCGTGGATGCCGGCGGCGACGTCGGCGGGCCGCAGGGTGCCGTCCCCGAAATGTGCTGCCATCACGATCCCGTGGGTGATCACCGAGATCGCCTCGGCGGTCGAGAGTGTGCCGCTGGGCTGTCTGACCTTGGCGCGGCCGTCCTCGGTGACCCCCGACCGCAGCTCGCGGAAGACGGTGACCACGCGGCGGATCTCCTCGGCGGCGGTGGGTAGTTCGGGCAGTTCCAGCGACGTGCCCAGGGCGGCCACCCGGGAGGTGACGATCTCCACCTCGTCCTCGGCGGTCGCGGGCAGCGGCAGGACGACGGTGTTGAACCGGCGGCGCAACGCCGAGGAGAGGTCGTTGACGCCGCGGTCACGATCGTTGGCGGTGGCGATCACACTGAAGCCCTTGGCGGCCTGCACCTCGGTGGCCAGTTCGGGGATGGGCAGTGTCTTCTCCGACAGCACGGTGATCAGGGCGTCCTGGACATCGGACGGGATGCGGGTGAGTTCCTCGATGCGGGCGATCCGGCCCTCGCCCATCGCAGTCATCACCGGTGAGGGGACCAGCGCGTCACGGCTGGGTCCCTCGCTGATCAGGCGCGCATAATTCCAGCCGTAGCGGATGGCCTCCTCCGGGGTTCCGGCGGTGCCCTGCACCAGCAGGGTCGAGGTACCGCTGATCGCGGCCGCGAGGTGTTCGGACACCCAGGTCTTGGCGGTTCCGGGGACGCCGAGCAGCAGCAGCGCGCGGTCGGTGGCGAGGGTGGCGACGGCGATCTCCATGAGCCGACGCGGCCCGATGTACTTGGGGGTGATCGGCGTGCCGTCGTCGAGTGTGCCGCCGATCAGATAGGTGACCACGGCCGCGGGTGAGAGGTTCCAGCTCGGCGGGCGGGTACCGGTGTCGGCGGCGGCGAGGGCGTCGAGTTCGGCGGTGAACAGTTGCTCGGCGTGCGGGCGCAGCAGGTTGTCGGTGGTCACGTCAGCTCCCTGGTGAGTATCGAACGGATGCGGAGGGCTTCACCCAGGACGGCGAGTTGCCGGGGGGCGACGGGGACGCGGGCCCGGGTGTCGTCGACGATCTGCTGCCAGCGGTCGGTGGCGGGCAAGGCCACGGCGAGCAGTTCGACGACGGCCGCGCTGGCCGGTGTCACCCGCAGCTCGGTCTCGAGGGTCCGGACGAGGTCGCCGAACACCTTGAGACACAGGGTGTCCGGCCACGGCGTGGGCAGCACCTGCAGGGCGGCGAGCACCCGGGAATATGACTGTCCCCCGGCGTATTCGAGGAGTCGTTCGGGGTGGGCGACGGCGAAGACCGCCGGGGATTCGGTGGCCGGGTGCGCGAGCAGTGCGTCGGCCCAGTCGGCGGCATGATAGGTGACGGCGGCCTCACACAGTCCGGCGACGAGCGCCTTCTCCTCCGGGTCGATACCGCCGACCAGCTCGTCCGCACCACGCCCGAATCGGCTCTCCCACTCGGTGGGGTCGATCCGCGAGATCAGTTGCCGCAGAGTCCATGCCGCGCCGCCCATGCCGCGCGGCGGTGTGGGGTCGATGCCGTCACGGGCGAGCGCCGGATCGGGCTGTTCGGGCAGGTGCACCGTCAGCCGCGGTCGGCCGAGGCGCCGTTTCTCGACGGTGAGCATCGGTGCGGCGGCGGCGAAGATGCGCTGCCGGAGTGCCGATCCCTCGATCCGGTCGAGTGCGCGGACCGCACCGGCACGCACCGCCCGGCGCCGGTCGTCGAGGGCGCGCTCGAGGAATGCCTCGTCGTCGGCGGTGGGTGCGAGGGCGAACACCTCGATGAACCCATCGCGTTCGGCACCGGGTTCGGCCGGCCAGCTCTGCTCCAGCAACTCGCGTGCCGCGCCGGGGTCGCGTCGACGCAGTGCAGCGAGATGTGCGACGCGGGTGGGCAGGTCGCCGTGGATCCAGGCCCCCGGATCGGGCTCGGCCCCGCCGATCCCGTCGACCGGATGGGGAAGCACCGCACCGAGTTCCGGCGCCAGATCCGCCAGCCACCGCCCGCGGGGGCCGACGATGGTCGCGATCACCACACGGTGCTCCGCGTCCCGGGCGGTCCTCACCAGCAGACCGGTGAGCAGCCCGCCCGTGGGTCGTCGGCCGGAGGCGGCCAGCAGATCCAGGCACCAGTCGATCATCCACCGCGACAACGAGAAGGCGTGCAGGACATGGGCCGACACCAGCGGGGAGATCGGTGGGCGGGGATCGTCGGGGGCGGTCGGGATGGGTTGTGCGGCAACACTGATCGGCCCGGATGCGAGCTGGGCGACGGCGGTGAGTGCGGCGGTGTCGAGGGTGTGACGGACCGGATCGGTGGTGTCGTCGGCGATCCGCGCCGCGATCAGCGGATCGGCGTCGTCGGTGCCGACGCCACGGTTGTGGACGCCGACCAGCGCTGCGGCCACCACGTTCTCCCAGTGCGTCACAATCCGGTCACCACCCCGAGGCGATGCACGGTGAACGGGTCGAGGCCCCGGGCACCGAGCTCGCCGAACAGCTGCACCTCGTCACCTTCGGTCAGCGCGAGGAGCAGGGGCCAGAGCCCCTCACCGTCGCGCAGCGCGACCGCGTCGCCGGTGCGGTCGATCAGTGCGGCGTGCCCGTCGTCGGTGGTGCCCAGGCGGCCGGTGACGATCACCGGGAATCCCGACAGCCACGGATCGGCGGCCACCGCCTCGGCACGGGTACGGCGGGCGGCGGCGAGGTCGGTGCCGGTGATCTCCGGGGCGGCCGGTTCGTGGACCTGCGCGGCATCCCGATCGACCGCGTCGGGGTCGGGAGCGGATGCCGGGTCGGTGTCGGCGGGGAGGCAGCGATGACCCGGCGCCCCCGGGTAGAAGTGCATCGCGGCGTGGCGCACCTGCCCGACGGCGGGCCGTGCCGGGAGGGTTCCGCCGGCGGGCGCATAGTCGAGGATCAGACCGAAGCGTCCGGTGTGGGCACCGCACAACCAGGTGCGCCGGGCCTGCAGGTGGTCTTCCTCGGTGTCACGGCGCCCGAGCACCTGCCAGTCGTCGACGACGGCCGGCCGGGCCAGCACATCGGCCTTCGCGACCGGGTAGCCGATGTGGCGGCGCACCGTGGCGGCGAGCTCGTCGGAGAGGTCCGGCAGGCGATCGTGGGCGGCGGCGAGCGACCACAGGGCACCGAACTCCTGTAGCAGCCGCGACGGCCAGTCGGCGCGGGAGTCGGTGGCGTCGTCGGGTGCGTAGACCACCGCGGGGAGCCGGCGGACGCGGTTGGCCATTCCGGGGGCCTGCGCGTCGACGAGGCGTGCGGCGACCGCGTCGAATCGGGCGTGGGCGTCGGCCTCGAGTCCCGCGAGTCCGTGTCCGGCCTGGTCACCGAGCCACATCCGTAGTTCGTCGAGTCCGGTCGTGACGCGTTCGGCGCGCTGGGCCGCATTCTTGGCCGCCCGCTCCGGGTCCTTCGGCGCGGCCGCTGCTGCGGGTGTGGCGGCAGCTCGTGCGGCGCGCCCGGCGAGCCATGCGGCGGCGTGGTCGGCGGGTTCGGCCGCGTCGGGGACGCCGCCCTCACCCCACAAGAGCAGCAGCCCGAGGACGTGTTTACAGGGGAACTTCCGAGACGGGCACGAGCACGTGTACGCGGGCGCCGACAGTTCGACGACGGTCCGGTACGGAGTCTTGCCGCTGCCCGCGCACGAGCCCCACACCACGTGATCGGTGGCCCCGGTGTCACTCCACGGCACCGGTGAGCCGAGTTTGCGGCCCGCGGTGGCCGACGACGCATCCGGCGCGAGCGCCAGCACCTGTTGCGTCGACCATCTGTCCCCCATGCCGACCAATCAACCACACCCCGCCGACAGCCGGCTGGATAGGCTCGACGCGTGCGCATCGGCATCTGCATCCTCCCGGACCTGACCTGGCGACAGTCGCGACCGCTGTACGAGCGGGCGGAGGCGATGGGCTTCGACCACGTGTGGACCTACGACCACCTCGTGTGGGGTGGTCTGCCCGACTCGCGGTGGTTCTCCTGTGTACCGACGCTGACCGCGGCGGCCACGGCCACCTCGACCATCGGGCTCGGCGCGTTCGTCGCCTCGCCGAACTTCCGGCATCCGGTGTCGTTCGCCCGGGAGATCCAGACCCTGACCGACATCTCCGACGGCCGGCTGCTGCTGGGCCTGGGCGCGGGCGGCACCCCCGACGACACCGTCCTCGGCAGCGATCGGCTCCCGCCGAAGCAGCGCGTCGACCGGCTACAGGAGTTCACCGAGCTGCTCGACCGCACGTTGCGCGACGATCACGTCGACTTCGGCGGGACGTACTACTCGGCGCGGGACATGCGGCTGGTGGGCGGCCCGGTCCGCGATCGGGTGCCGCTGCTGCTCGCGGGCAACGGACCGCGGTCGGTGCGTTACGCCGCCCGCACCGGCGACGGCTGGGTGACCACCGGTACCGCGGCCGACGGTCTCGACGACTGGTTCGACGGGATCGCCCGCAACTGCGCGCTGCTCGACGAGACGTTGTCGGCGGCCGGACGCACCGACGGATTCGCCCGTCTGATCAGTCTGGACGCGTCGCCGCGCACCGCGTTCGAGAGCATTGATCTGTACGACGAGATGATCGGGCGCGCAGCCGAACTCGGCTTCACCGACGTGATCGTGCACTGGCCGCGGGACACCGAGCCCTACCGTGCGTCGGAGCGAGTCCTCGAGGCGGTCGTCGCCCGCGGCCTGCATGGTGTGCGACACTGATCACACATCATCTGACATGGCGGCATGTCACTTAGGGGAGGCGGGGCAGGATGACGAGGACACCACCCATCACCGGGCGCGTGGTGGCCATCACCGGCGGTGCACAGGGGATCGGGCGTGAGATCGCCGCCGCGCTCGCAGCGGCGGGCGCACGCGTGGCGATCGGCGACCGGGACCTCCCCGCGGCCGAGCGTACTGCTGCCGAATTATCCGGCGACATAGCGGCTTTCGCCCTCGACGTGACCGACACCGACTCGTTCCGCGGATTCCTCGACGCCACCGAGGCCCGGCTGGGGCCGATCGATGTACTGGTCAACAACGCCGGGGTGATGTGGGTCGGACCGTTCGACACCGAACCCGACGCCGCCACCGACCGGATGCTGGCGGTGAATCTGCACGGCGTCATCCGTGGCGTCCGGCTGACCGCGCCCCGGATGCGTCACCGCGGACGCGGCCACATCGTGACCGTGGCATCGGCGGCATCGCGACTGGCCCCGCCCGGCGAGGCGTCGTACGCGGCGAGCAAGCACGGCGTGCTCGGCTATCTGACGGCGGTGCGTGAGGAACTGCGCGGCAGCGGTGTGGAGCTGTCGATGATCATGCCGACCGTCGTCGACACCGAGCTCGCCAAGGGCACCGCAACCGGCGCCGCCGCGATGCTCACCCCCGCCGACGTCGCGGCCGCAGTGGTCAGGGTGATCGGCCGCCCCCGGTTCGAGGTCAATCTGCCCGGCTACGTCGGCCCTCTGGTGCGGGTGTCCAATGTCCTGCCGCAACGGGTCCGGGATCTCCTGATGCGGGTGGCGGTGCCGAATCAGGTCAAGGCGGTCCGCGGATCGGACACCCGCGCCGCCTACGAGGCGCAGGTCCTGCACGCCGACGACGGTCGACCCGGGCGATAGGCGGCGAGCGCCGAACCGGACGACACCGGTCCACGCAAATCGGCGACTTCAGCAACTCCTCAGCGCGGGCCGCGGATACTGCAGCCCATGGACACCATTCGCGGGCTCCCGGCTCACCCGCTCTTCGTGCATCTGACCGTGGTCGTGATCCCACTCGCCGCGATCCTGGGTCTGCTCGCGGTCCTCTGGCCCGCCGCCCGCCGCCGGCTCGGCTGGTTCACCCCGCTGGTCGCACTCGTGGCGATGATCGCCACCCCACTGACCACCTCGGCCGGCGAAGCCCTGGAGAAGGTGACCCCGAAGACACCCGACCTGGAGCATCACACCGAACTCGGCGGCATGATGATCGGCTGGGTGGCTCCCCTGTTCGTCACGATCGTGCTGTTCTGGGCACTCCACGAGGAGGCCATCATGTCCCGCCTGCCGGTCACCGTCTCACCCGGAGCCGCCCGCATCGCGAGCATCGTGTTGGGTGCCGGGGTGATCGTCACGGCGATCGGCTCGATCGTGATGATCTATCTGGTCGGCGATTCAGGCGCCCAGTCCGTGTGGGCGGGGTAGCCCACACGTCGGTGTGAGCGGGGCGGCCCGAACCTGTGGCCCGGCTCACCGCTACGGTCGGTGCAGGTCCCCCGCACCGACCGTGAAAGGCCACGCCATGGACATCCCGCTCGACATCGCCACCGCCGGATCGCTGCAGATCTGGACCATCAACTCCCCCGACGTCGGCAATGCGATCACCGGCCTGGAGTTCGTGAAGGCCTTCGAGGCGGCGGTGGACGCGGCGAATGCCGATCTGGACGTCCGCGCGATCATCCTCACCGGTGCGGGCACGATCTTCTCGGCCGGCGGCAACGTCAAGGAGATGGCCGATCGCACCGGCATGTTCGGCGTCGACGAGCGCGCGCAGCGCCGGGCCTACGTCGACGGCATCCAGCGCATCCCGCGCGCCTTCTCCCGGCTGGAGGTCCCGGTCATCGCCGCGGTCAACGGCGCCTCGGTGGGCGCCGGCTGCGACCTGGCGATGATGTGTGACATCCGGATCGCCTCCGAGCGTGCGTCATTCGCCGAGAGCTTCGTGCAGATCGGCCTGATCCCCGGCGACGGCGGCACCTGGTTCCTGCCGCGTGCGGTCGGCTATGCACGTGCCGCCGAGATGACCTTCACCGGTGACAGGGTCGACGCCGGCACCGCCCTCGAGTGGGGGATGGTCAGCCGCGTGGTTCCCCATGACGAGTTGCTCCCCGCCGCACGGGAACTGGCCGACCGAATCGTCAAGAACCCGCCCGAGGCGCTGCGGATGGCCAAGCGACTACTTCAGGAATCACGCACCAGCCCACTGGAATCCGTACTCGGGATGGCAGCGTCGATGCAACCGCTGGCGCACCTGTCCCCCGAGCACTCCGCGCGGATATCGCGCTGGCGCACCAGCTGAGCCGACGACCGCGCCTGCGTCAGCGTGGCGCCGACGCTGGCGAGGATCACGAGCACGATCGCCGTGGCCCGGATCGGTGGGAGCCCCTGCCCGAGGAGTAGCCAGCCGACGAGGGCGGCGGCCATCGGCTCGAGGCTGAGCAGCACCCCGAACACGTGACGCGGAATCCGACGCAGCGCAGCGAGTTCGAGCGTGTAGGGGATCACCGATGACAACACCGCCATCCCGACCGCCAGCAGGGCGATCGAGGCGTCGATGTGGGCGTCGATCAGGCCCGGCAACCCGGCGGGCAACACTCCCACGGCGGCGATGATCACCGCGACGGCAAGCCCCCCGCTGCCCTGAATACGCTCTCCGACAACTGAACTGGCGAGGATGTAGCCCGCCCAAGCCGCACCGGCGGCCAGCGCGAACCCGACGCCGACCAAGTCGAGGCCGACGGTGTCGAGGAGGCCCTCCGCTCCGAGAAGCGTCATCGCCACCACCGCGAGGCCCACCCAGGCGAGGTCGGCGCGTCGGCGCGAGAGCACCGCCGCCAGCACCAGGGGACCGAGGAACTCGATGGAGACCGCCACACCGAGCGGGATGCGGGCGATCGCCGCATAGAAGAAGCCGTTCATCAGGGCCATCGCGACCCCGAACGCGAGCACCGACCGCCACTGCGGCCGGGTCCAGGCATCGATCCGTGGTCGGGCCACCGCACACAGCACGATCCCCGAGATCGCCAGGCGCAGCACCGTGGTACCCCAGGAACCGAGCGCGGGGAAGAGGTTGGCCGCCAGCCCCGCCCCGAACTGCAGTGAGATACACGATCCGGCGACGAGGACCACTGCCTGCCGGGTGGTCCCGGCGGATCTGTTCTGGAGCACTCCGGTCATCACCGTCCCAGCATCCGCCGCCACGTCACCTCAGTCCAGTTCATGTTTCTTCCGATATCCGGTAAGTTTTACTGATCTTTTTGACGACACCGACCCGGGAGATCCCATGCTCAGCGTCCCGCGCCTGCGAATCCTGCGAGAACTCCATCTGCGCGGTACCCTCGCGCAGGTCGCCGAGGCCCTCTCCTACACGCCGTCGGCCATCTCCCAGCAGTTGTCGCTCCTCGAACGCGAGGCGGGGGTACCACTGCTCGAACGGGTCGGCCGGGGCGTACGCCTCACCGACGCCGCGCTCACCCTGGTCGGGCACACCGACGTGATCCTGGCCCGGCTCGAACAGGCCGAGGCCGACCTCGCCGCCACCCAGCCGGAGGTCCACGGAACGCTGCGGGTGGCGTCGTTCCAGAGTGTCGTCGTCGAGATCGCGCCGTCGGTGCTCACCCTGCTCGACGCGGAGTACCCGCGACTGCAGATCGAGATCATCCAGCGCGAGGTCGACGACGCCTACAGCGGTCTGCTCTCACACGAGTTCGACGTGATCCTCGGTGAGGAGTTCCCCGGGCTGCCCGAGCCGGTCCGCCCCGGCGCCGATCGCGCCGACCTCGTCGACGACCCCATGTACCTCGTCGTCCCAGCCGCGGGACCGTGGGCGCGCACCCCGGAGACGGTCGCCGAACTCGCCGACGTCCCGTGGGCGCTCGACCCGCCCGACACCTCTGCCGGGGACTGGGCCCAGCGCATGTGTCACGCTGCCGGATTCGCACCGCGAATCCGGTTCGAGGGACCCGACCCGATCCTGCACGCCCACCTCGTCCGCACCGGACACGCACTCGCGTTCGTGCCCGCGCTCATCGCGGGCCGCGATCCCCGGGGCATCGAGCTCTTCGCACTGCCCGGCAATCCCCGCCGCACGCTCTACACCGCCGCGCGGACCGGCCGCGCGCATCACCCGGCGATCCGGGTGTTCCGCGATGCCATGGCGCGTGTCGTCGCCGAACGACAACCGGCGGCACCCGTGCGGCAACTGCGGTGAGCGGGAACCGCCGCGTCGTCGGCCCGGTGCGGCGCAGGCCAGGCCTCCCCGACCCTCAGATCACCGGCAACGGCTGGGCCTGAGCAGGGTTGAGGCTGTCGAGCAACAGACTGAGGTACCGGCGCCGTTCGGGCCCCGGCGGAACCGACCCGAACCCCGCGGCGATCATCGTGATCAGGTTCGGGATGTCGTCGGCGACGATGTCGGCCCGCAGATTCCCCGCCGCCTGCGCGCGTGAGACCGCCGGGCCGATCGTCACCATGTTGCGTCGCATCAGCGTCCGCGTGGCGGTGGCGACGTTTCCCAGCGACGCCGCGAGCCCGCGTTCGCGATCGAACACCTCGAGCAGGCGCTCCCCCAGTTGCAGCAGGATCTCCCTGGGCGCATCGGTGCGTTCGAACTGCTCGAAGATGGGCTGGATCTCGGCGGAGTACACCTCGTCGTAGACCGCCATCGCCAGCGCCTCCCGATTCGGGAAATGCCGGTACAGCGTGGCGATTCCCACCCCGGCCTCCTTGGCGATCCGGTTCAGCGTCCCGGAGCCGTCACCTGCGGAGAACACCCGCCGGGCGGCGTCGACGATCCTCGTCACACTCGCCATCGCATCGACCCGTAGCGCGGGCGCATCCATACCCACCATCTCCCGTCAGCGTTTGACAACCCCCACAAGTGATAGCAGACTCCCGCAGCGATAGTTGACTATCACTTTTGCGTCGTCGCTCCCCTGGCACGGACAGGTCGCCGGCGCCCACCACAGAGAGGCCGAAATCAGATGTCGTCGTTGCTGTATCGATGGGGGCGGAGTGCGTTCGTCGGCAGATGGTGGGTGGCCGGGATCTGGGCGGCGATCATCGTCGGGATCGCGAGTGTGATGGTGGTGAGTCCGCCACAGCTGAGCAATGAGATCCGGATCGACGGAACGCCCGCGCAGGAAGTCATCGACGACCTCACCGAGCGGCTCCCGGAAGCCGCGGGTGGTCAGGGCATCCTCGCGTTCCACAGCACCGACCATCAGCGGGTCGACCAGGGCGGAAAACTCATCGCGCTCCTCGACGCGGTCGACCGCGTCTACCGCACCGAGCACGTGATCGACGTGCGGGAGGCGATGGCAGCCGAGGTCGCCAAGGGCCCCGACAGCCGGCTGCTCCAGGCGTCGGCCGCGATTGCACAGGCACAGGGCCCTGGGACACAGGGCAGGGCCGCCCCTGCTGTCGCAACCCCGCTCGTCGTCCAGGACGCGCCGGTCCCGGGGGTCCTGATCTCGCCGGACGGGCAGACCGCGCTGTTCCAGTTCACCTTCGACGCACAGACATTCGAGCTCCCCGAGGGCACGATCGACGACACGATCGCCGTCGCCGCCACCGCGGCCGGCCGGGAGCACATCGACGTGCTGCCGTCGTCGACGATGGTCGCCGTCCCCGAACTCGTCGGTGTCGGTGAGATCGTCGGCATCGTGATCGCCGCGCTCGTGCTGATCGTCACCCTCGGCTCGCTCGTCGCCGCCGGTCTCCCGCTCGCCTCGGCGTTGTCAGGCGTCGCCGTGGGCGTGGGCGGCGCATTCGCGATCTCCTCGTTCGTTCCCATGCACTCGCTCACCGCGGTGCTCGGACTCATGCTCGGACTCGCGGTCGGGATCGACTACGCGCTGTTCATCGTGAACCGGCAACGCCACTTCATCCTCGACCAGGGCCTCACCGCCCACGAGGCCACCGGGCGCGCCATCGGAACCGCGGGCAGCGCGGTCTTCTTCGCAGGCACCACCGTCGTCATCGCACTGCTGGCGCTCGCCGTCGTGCAGATCCAGCTGCTCACGACCATGGCGCTCACCGCCGCGGCGACGGTCGTCATCGCCGTGCTGTCCGCCCTGACCCTGTTGCCCGCCCTGCTCGGATTCGTCGGCGAACGAATCTGCTCGCCCGGCGCCCGGGCCACGGCGCAGGCAGCGCACGAGAACGGCTCGGTGCACAGGGTCGCCAACGGCTGGTCACGGATGCTCGTGAAGCATCGCTACGTGGCCGCCCTGGGGGCGCTCGTGATCGGCGGCACCCTGGCCGCCCCGATGCTGGACATGGACCTCGGCCTGCCGTCGGGCGCGAGCTACCATCCGGACACCCCGCAACGACAGAGCTACGACGTCGTCGGCGACAGCTTCGGACCCGGGTACAACGGGCCGCTCGTCATCGTCGCCTCCGCACCCACGCCCATCCCCGCCGACGAGCTCGCCGGCATCCACTCCGACCTCGGCGCGATCGACGGGGTCACCGCGGTCGCCCTGGAGGGACTCGCCGCCGACGGCACCACCGCGCTGTTCTCCGTCATCCCCGACACCACGCCCACCTCGCAGGAGACCGGTGATCTCGTCTCGAACATCCGGGATCGCGCCGGAGCCTTCGCCGACGCGCACGGTGTGACGATCGGGGTGACCGGTTTCTCGGCCCTGGCGATCGACGTCTCCGAACGCCTCACCGACGTACTCCCGCTCTACATCGCCGTCGTCGTCGGTCTCTCGCTGGTCGTCCTCCTCGCCGTCTTCCGATCGGTCCTGGTCCCGATCAAGGCCACCGTCGGGTTCCTGCTCTCGGTGGCAGCGACCTTCGGCGCGACCACCGCCGTGTTCCAGTGGGGTTGGGCGCAAACGCTGTTCGGGATGGACGCCACCTCTCCGGTGCTGAGTCTCCTGCCGGTCATCATCACCGGTGTCCTCTACGGGCTCGCGATGGACTACGAGGTGTTCCTCGTCTCGTCCATGAAGGAGGCCCATGTCCACGGGTACGCCGGACGCGACTCCGTGGTCCGCGGGTTCGGTGTCGCCAGCCGCGTCGTCGTCGCTGCGGCGATCATCATGATCAGCGTCTTCGCCGGATTCGTCTACAACCCGGACCCCATGATCGCCCAGGTCGGTTTCGCCCTCGCCTTCGGCATCGTGGTGGACGCGTTCCTCGTCCGGATGACCCTCGTTCCCGCGGTCATGGCGATCTTCGGCGACAACGCGTGGTGGCTGCCGCGGTGGCTCGACCGCATCCTGCCCGACCTCGACATCGAGGGCGACAAGCTCACCGCACGACTCGACCGGCCGCGATCGGACACACCGGAATCGGTCAGCCCCGGCCGCGCCTGACCCGACGGCACCGGGTCGCCCCCCTGCGTCACTCCTCCTGCATCACTCCTCCTGCGCGCGGTAGCGGCCCGGGCTGGTCCCGGTCTGGCGTCGGAAGACCCGCCCGAAATGCGAGAGATCCCGGAACCCGACCTGCTCGCAGATCACCGAGACCGGCTCACCGGTCGTCCGGAGCAGGTGTTTGGCCCGATCGATCCGCGCGCCGTAGAGCCAGTCGCTCGGGGTGGCGCCCACCCCCTGCGCGAGCTTCTGCACAGCGCGCAGGGACATCCCGCTCAGGTGGGCGACGTCGGGCAATGTCAGATCGGCGTCGTGCAGATGGTCGGCGATCACGCGCTGCACCCGGGTCAGGTCCCGTGCCCGGTGATCGTCGAGCGGCTGGTTCCCGGCGCCGGCCTCGAGCAGCGCGGCCGACAGCATCTCGATCACCGACGCCGCGAACGGTGCGGCGGTGGCCGTCGGCACCTCCTGCCCCGCGATGTCGGTGAGTAGCCGCCCCACGATCGCGGTCGACCCCGCGCCGGCATCGAAGGCGCGTCCGGTGCAGCGCTCGGCCAGGCCCGGAATCCGGGCGGTCACCCGGTCACCGGGCACCCGCACCACGACCTGACGGAATGTCGACGGCGAGTGGAACACGAACGGTGAACCCAGATCGAGCAGGGCGAAGGCACCGTCCCCGACGACCGCATGCCGTCCGGCCTGTTCGATCTGCACCACCCCGTCGGTGACCACGCAGACCAGCACGTCCGCACACGAGTCGGATCGGATCATCGCCGGTGACCGGATCACCGTCTGCTCGTCGCACCGGATGGTGCTCACGTGCAGATCGCCGAACGGTCGGCCACCCCATTCCGCATCGAGGGCACGCCGCGATGAGGGCCAGTCGACGTCCATCTCGGCGTACAGCGAGCCCAGTGCGGCCCGCCATTCGTCGCGGCCCTCGCCGAGGTCCAGTTCTCGTGTGCGCAACGAGAGGACGCTCTCGCCGCCCGGTCGCGCAGAGTCCACAGATCGTGCGCGCTCAGCCATGTTGTGCCACACCTCCGAGTTCTAGTGTTCTACGTCACAGGGACGTGGCACCGCCACCATATACCGCGCAGCACGTCCCGCGCGAGAAGCCATTGCCTCGGACACCACAAGGCAAGTGCCGCATAGCAAATGCCGTGCAGCAGATTACCCGCGTCACCCCACTGCGCGACCATCTCAGGAGGACCCGATGACCACTGCACCCCTCGCCGAACGGACGCTCACGGGAGCCGCCAACGACGTGCGGCCGATGACCGGCGCGGAGTACCTGGAATCGTTGCGCGACGGTCGCGAGATCTACATTCGCGGTGAGCGCGTCGACGACGTCACCACGCATCCGGCATTCCGGAATTCAGCACGGTCGGTGGCCCGGATGTACGACGCCCTGCACGAACCCGCAGCTCAAGGCGTACTGTCGGTGCCCACCGACACCGGCAACGGAGGTTTCACCCACCCGTTCTTCAAGACCGCCCATTCCGCCGATGATCTGGTGGCGGCCCGGGATGCGATCGCCACCTGGCAGCGTGAGGTGTACGGCTGGCTGGGCCGCTCCCCCGACTACAAGGCCTCGTTCCTCGGCACCCTGGGTGCCAATGCCGACTTCTACGGCGAGTACAAGCAGAACGCGCTGGACTGGTACAAGAAGTCGCAGGAGCGGGTGCTCTACCTGAACCATGCGATCGTCAACCCACCCATCGATCGCGACAAGCCCGCCGACGAAACCGCCGATGTCTGTGTACATGTCGTCGACGAGACCGATGCGGGCCTGATCGTGTCGGGCGCCAAGGTGGTCGCCACCGGTTCGGCGATCACCAATGCCAACTTCATCGCCCACTACGGGCTCCCGTTGCGCAAGAAGGAATTCGGCCTGATCTTCACGGTACCGATGGACTCTCCGGGCCTGAAGTTGTTCTGCCGCACCTCCTATGAGATGAATGCGGCGGTCACCGGCACCCCGTTCGACTACCCGTTGTCGAGCCGGTTCGACGAGAACGACTCGATCATGGTGTTCGACCGCGTACTGGTGCCCTGGGAGAACGTGTTCGCCTACGACGCCGAGACCACCAACGGCTTCGTCATGAAATCGGGCTTCCTGAACCGCTTCATGTTCCACGGGTGCGCCCGGCTCGCGGTCAAGCTCGACTTCATCGCCGGCTGTGTGATGAAGGGCGTGGAGATGACCGGTTCGGCCGGCTTCCGCGGTGTCCAGATGCAGATCGGCGAGATCCTCAACTGGCGTGACATGTTCTGGGGCCTGTCCGATGCGATGGCCAAGTCGCCGGACCCGTGGGTCAACGGTGCGGTGCAGCCGAACATCAACTACGGCCTGGCCTATCGAACCTTCATGGGAGTCGGCTATCCGCGGATCAAGGAGATCATCCAGCAGGTCCTCGGCAGCGGCCTGATCTACCTGAACTCCCATGCCGACGACTGGAAGAACCCCGATGTCGCCCCGTACCTCGACCAGTACGTCCGCGGTTCCAACGGCATCCCCGCGATCGACCGGGTGCAGCTGCTGAAGCTGCTCTGGGACGCGGTCGGCACCGAGTTCGGCGGGCGCCACGAACTCTACGAACGCAACTACGGTGGCGACCACGAGGCCGTCCGATTCCAGACCCTGTTCGCCTACCAGGCCAGCGGTCAGGACCTGGCGCTCAAGGGTTTCGCCGAACAGTGCATGTCCGAGTACGACGTCGACGGCTGGACCCGACCCGACCTGATCAACAACGACGATCTGACGATCGTGTGGGATCGGAAGTGACGACGACGGCACCGACCCACCCGCAGCCGTCTGCCGCGGAGCTCGACCCGACGCCACTGCGGATGCGGAAGGCGTTGGGCCGCTTCGCCAGCGGTGTCACCATCGTCACCACCGCAGAGGGAAACGACGAGGAGTCGGTGCACGGGATGACCGCCAACGCCTTCACCTCGGTCTCCCTCGACCCGCCGCTGGTGCTGGTCTCGATCGCCAACCGCGCCCGGATGAACGCCAAGATCACCGAGACCGGACGCTACGGGGTGTCGATCCTCGCCGGCCACCAGGAGCCGCTGTCGTTGCACTTCGCCGGTGCCGCAACCGAACCGGATCTGGTGAGGTTCACCTGGCGCAGGGGCGTCCCGCTCCTCGACGGCGCGCTCGTGCACCTCTCGTGCTCGGTCACCGACTCCCATCCGGCCGGGGATCACACCCTGCACGTGGGCCTGGTGGAGGAGCTGTGGTTCGACGACGGCCGACCGTTGCTGTTCTACACCGGCAGTTTCCGTGCACTGGAGCTGCAGGACGACGAGAACTGGGGCTTCTGACCCGACGATGCCCGCCCACAACCCGCTGCGCTCGGCCGGGAGGCAACCCGGCCGAGCACCTCGCCCCGCTATCGGTGCTGCGCCCGGTATCCGGTCGGACTGGTGCCGCAGTGACGGCGAAAGGCCCTGCTGAAATGTGCGACGTCACGAAACCCGAGCGTTCCGGCGATCTCCCCGACCGGCAGATCCGTCTCGGCGAGCATCGCCTGGGCTCGCTCGAAACGTTTGGCGTAGAGCCAGTTACGTGGCGTCGTTCCCGCGGTGGCGAACAGCTTGTGCAGGTACCGCACCGAGATCCCCACCTCGCGGGCGATGTCGGACAAGGTCACGTCGGGATCGTCGAGGTGAGCGACCATGGCCCGCTGGACCCGACGCAGGTCCTCGTGATGCACGCGGTCGGTCACCGAGACGGCGCCGGTCTGGTCGATGGCCGCGGCGAGGACGTCCAGGGTCGCCGACGCGATCGTTCCGCCTTCTCTCGAGTCGAGATGATCGTCGTGCGACGCGAGGTCGACCAGCAGTCGCGACGCGATCCGTCCCATCCCGGATTCGGCCGATATGCGTTGCGCGGCCGTGCATTCCACCATCGATCCCAGGCGAGACGACAGCTGCGCGCGAGGCATGCGCAGCACCACCTGCTCGAAGGGGGTGTTCCCGGTGACCACGAAGGGGTTCGCGGCGTCGACGAACCCGAATGCCCCCGAGTCGAGGACGGCGATCCGCCGCCCCTGGACGAGATTCGCCGATCCCTTGGTGATCAGGCACACCAGGAGATCGTCGGTGGGATCGGCGGCGATCATCGCCGGCGTCCGATGCACCGTATGCGGATCGGCGCGGACCACACTCACCGAGAGGTCACCCACCGGACGTGCGACGATCGCGGCCGCAAACGCCGACAGCGGCCGCGGCCAGTCCACGTCCATGTCGCAATAGGCCGAATCGACCGCTTCCGCCCAGACCTCACGACTCTGCGACACGGAGAGACCGCGCGTGTTCACGGCCACGGTGTTCGGGAGATCACCGGCGTCGGTGCACGCAGAGGCAACGATCGGTGCGTTCTCGGTCATTCTCTGGCGCCTCCTCGATCAATAGTGTGCCAGATCACAGCGGTTGGCATCGTGGCCGTCCGTGATACCCGAACAACCGAGGAGAACCATGTACCTGATCACCGTCATCTACGATCAGCCGACCGATCCCGCGGCCTTCGACGAGTACTACCGCACCAAGCACCTGCCCCTCGTCGACGCGCTTCCCGACGTTCGGCGGTTCAGCTGGGGAAAGTGTGAATCCCCGGACGGCTCAGCACCATCGGCGTATGCGATCGCACACCTGGCATTCGATTCGAGGTCGGATGCGCTCACCGCATTGTCGTCGTCGGCCGGTCAGGCCGCGACCGGGGACGTGGAGACCTTCGCCACCGGGGGCGCGACCATCCTGTTCTCCGAGCAGAACTAGCACCACCCACCCATCCCGCTCCATGTGCCGCTCTGCGGCACAAAACAGTAGACACCTGGCGTGACGCAGCCCATAGTGGCAGCCAATCCCGCGTCACCGGATCAAGAAAGGTCGGTCATGGCAGCACTACAGACCGTTCAGAAGATCGGTCCCGTCCTGGACCTGTTCACGGTGGGCCGCCCCGAATGGGGTGTGTCCGAGGTGTCCAACGAGATCGGGCTCCCCAGATCCAGTGCGCACGCCCTGCTCGCCTCCCTCGTCGACATCGGTCTGCTGCAGTGCCGGTCCCGGGGCCGCTACCGGATCGGATGGCGGATCGTCGAGCTCAACCAGACCCTGCAGGGCACCGTCGACGTCAAGTCCTGCGCCGCGCCCATCCTGCAGAATCTCTCCGAGGCATACGGTGAGACAACACATCTGGCGATCCTCGACCGCTATCGGGTGATGTATGTCGACAAGGTCGTCGGCAACCACGTGATCAACGTCTCCGGTGCCCGGATCGGCGCACACCTCGATGCGCACTGCAGCGCAGTGGGCAAGGCGATGCTCGCCCACTGCCATCCGACCGAGATCGATCGCAACGTGACCAATACACCGTTGCGCCGCCTCACCCCGAACACCATCGTCGACCCCACGGCCCTGCGAACCGAACTGAAATCCGTTCTGCGTCAAGGCTGTGCCTACGATATCGGCGAGGCCATCTCGGAGGTCCACTGTGTGGCCGCCCCGATCCGCGACGAGATGGGTGTGGTGGTGGCCGCGATCTCCATCACCGCACCCGTGTCACGCTTCACCGCCGCACAGCACGAGTTCCGCCGATCGGTGATGAGTGCGGCCGCCGCGGTGACCAAGGCCCTCGGATCGGCGCTGCCCGCGCCGATGCCGGTCGAGGTGGGCAATCCCACCCTGCACGCGGTGGCGGGGTGAGTCGATCAATGATCGGGCGGTTGGGTATCCCGGGCGACGCCGGGTGCCCCGAGCTGGCGAGACAGGCCCAGTGCAGCGGTCCGTACCGCGGCCGCCGACTCGTCGAGGTTGATCCGGTTGTGCCATCCCGACACCGAGATCCCGGCAACCACCTCACCGCCGGTGCCGAACACCGGGCAGGCCACGCACACCACACCCGGGCGCGACTCCTCGAGGTCATAGCTCATTCCGCGGGAACGGATTCGGGTCAGTTCGGCGCACAACATCCCCGGATTGGTGATGGTACGTTCGCTGATCCGCGACAGCCCACCGGCGACGATACGTGCGACCACGTCCTCCGGCGAGTACGCGAGGATGGCCTTGCCGATCCCCGTGGCGTGCGCCGGCCATCGCGCTCCGGCCCGGGTGGGCAGCGGCGGCGCGGTGGGGCTGTTCAGCACGTCGAGGTAGATCACGACGTCGTCCTCGAGCACCGCCAGGTGTACCGTGTGCCCGGTGGCCTCGCGCAGATCATCCATGAACGGGGCGGCCGCATCGCGCACGCCCTGTCGTCGGGGTACACGCTGGCCCAGTTCGAAAACGTGGATTCCCAACCGGTATCGGGTTCCGTCACGCTCGAGGAGGCCGCCCTCGACGAGTTCGAGCGCGATCCGTTGGGCACTCGACTTGGAGATGTCGGCACGCCGCGCGATCTCCGAGACACCGAGGGCATGGTCGGCGAGTCCGACGATGTCGAGGATGCGCATCGCCCGCGCCACCGCCCCGAGCTCCGCGCCGGGCTTCTGGGAATATCGTGGCCGCACAGTGGTTCATCGTGCCGTGCCGCGAGCATCCCCCGCAATACCTCGTCCGCCGAAAACCTGTCGACCGAGAAGAGAGCGCACCCATGAACGATCCGATCCGTGAGGCCGCCGACGCCCTCCTCGGCGCCTATCGCAGCATGACCCCGATCGACCCGCTCACCCCGCAGTTCACCGATGCACCCCTGTCCGCCGCGTACGAGATCGCGCTGGCGCAGGTGCAGGACTGGGAGAAGAACGGCGACACCGTCAAAGGCCACAAGGTGGGCCTGGCCTCCCGCGCGATGCAGCGCCAGATGGGCGTCGACCAACCCGATTTCGGGCATCTCACCGCGAGCATGTTCCATCTCGAGAACGCTCCGATCCCGGTCGGGACCTTCATCCAGCCACGCATCGAACCCGAGGTGGCGTTCGTGCTCTCCCGTCCGCTGCGGGGTCCCGGCGTGACGATCGCCGAGGCCGCCGGGGCCGTCGAGTTCGTCCTGCCCGCCCTGGAAATCGTGGACTCCCGGATCACCGACTGGAAGATCGGCATCTTCGACACCATCGCCGACAACGCGTCATCGGGCGGCGTGGTCCTCGGGTCCAAGCCGTCGTCGTTGGCCGACGTCGACCTGCGGCTCGCCGGCTGCAATCTGCACGTCAACGGTGACCTGGTCGCGACCGGCGCCGGTGGGGCCGTGCTGGGCTCCCCGCTCAACGCGCTGGTGTGGCTGGCCAACACTGTGGGGCCGTTGGGCGTGACCCTCGAACCCGGGCATGTGGTCCTCCCCGGCTCGATGACCAGGGCCGTCCCGATCCAACCGGGCGACACCGTCGTCGCCACCATTGCCGGCCTCGGCAGCGTCACCGCAGTCATGGAAGGAACGGACAAGTGACCGAGCAGAACCCGACCGCATCCGCGTGGAGTGCGGCGCGCGTCGCCGAGATCCTGCTGACCGCCGAGCGGTCGCAGACCTCACGCACCTCGATCCAGGCCGAATGGCCGGGTCTGACCCTCGACGTCGCCTATGCAGCACAGGACATCGCACTCGCCGATCGCCGCGCACACGGCGAGACCGTCACCGGCATCAAACTCGGTCTGACCTCACGCGCCAAGCAGCAGCAGATGGGTGTCGACAAGCCGTCAGTGGCCTGGCTGACCGACGCGATGGCACTGCCCGCCGGGCTGCCGGTTCCGCGCGGCAAGCTCATCCACCCGCGGGCCGAACCGGAGATCGCATTCATCCTCGGCCGGCCACTGGCCGGACCGGGCGTCACCGCAGCGCAGGCACTCGCCGCTGTGGAATACGTGACCGCGGCCGTCGAGATCATCGACAGTCGCTACTCCGGATTCAAATTCACCCTGGAAGATGCCGTCGCCGACAACAACTCGTCGGGTGCCTATGTGACCGGCCCGGTGCTCAAGCGCCCCGACGAGGTGGACCTGAGCCTGGAGGCCTGCCTGCTGGAGGTCGACGGCGACATCGTCGACAGTGCCACCGGTTCGACTGTCCTGGGACACCCCGCCGAAGCACTCGCCTTCGCCGCCAACACCTTCGGCGCTCGCGGCATCACCCTGGAAGCAGGGTGGGTGGTCCTCACCGGCGGGATGGCCGACGCCGTCGCCGTCGCGCCGGGCAGCCGTGTCGCGGCACACTTCACCTCATTGGGTTCGATTACCCTGGCAGGAGGCTGACATGCCCTTCATCGACGTGACCATCGCGCAAGGCCGCTCCCCGGAACAGCTCCGGGCATTGATGCACGAGTTGACGATGGCGGCGCACCGCACCCTCGACGCCCCCGTCGCCAACATTCGCGTCGTGGTGCGCGAGGTCCCCACGACCCACTGGTCGGCAGGTGATGTCACCATCGCCGAGCGCCAGGCCGCGGCCGAAAGCTGAAGGTCGAGCATCTGCTCGCCTGTACGCCTCCGATGTCGCTCTTGCACACGGTGGTTGAGCCGACGACCACCTCTGAAGCAGTCACCACCCGACGGAAGCTGCGAAGATTTCGACACGGGTCCTCGCGATGCTCGGTCCCGGCTCAATCACCCATCAGCACACAACGGTTCAGCCGATGAGAAGCCAAGTGACAAGCCCCGCAAGATGGTTGAGCCAGCGAGGAGCGAAGCGACAAGCCCCCTACGATGGTTGAGCCGACGAGGAGCGAAGCGACAAGTCGAGTCGAAACCTCAGACGGCCGACGTCGAGTCGTGACCACTTCGGAGGTGCCCACCTCCCAGCGGAAGCTGCGGAGATTTCGACACGGGTCCTCGCGATGCTCGGCCCCGGCTCAATCACCCATTAGCACACAACGGTTCAGCCGATGAGAAGCCAAGTGACAAGCCCCGCAAGATGGTTGAGCCGACGAGGAGCGAAGCGACAAGCCCCCTACGATGGTTGAGCCGACGAGGAGCGAAGCGACAAGTCGAGTCGAAACCTCAGACGGCCGACGTCGAGCGGTGACCACTTCCGACGAAACCAACACCGAGAACGCTCGGCCGGAGAACACACCGGCCGAGCGTTCTCATGTATCCGACGTATGTCACACGCCCACCGGTGCCGCCGTGAACTCCTCGCGGAAGATCAGTCGTGGCGCCATCCGTCGCCGTTTGAGCGCCTTGACCGCTGCGGTCACCATGGCCGGGGGACCGCAGAGGTAGGCGCTCATCCCCTTACAGCTTGCGAAGTCGTCCAGGACCACGTCGGTGACCATCCCGACGGACCCCGTCCACGCTCCGTCGTCAGGATCGGGTTCGCTGAGCGCCGGCCGATAGTGGAATCCCGGATGCGCTTGGGCGAGTTCGGTGAAGTACTCGACGTCGTACAGGTCCACCCGACGACGACCACCGTGATACAAGAACATCTCGGGCGCGAGATCGTGTTCGAGAGCATGGTGCACGATCGACTTCAGCGGTGCGAGCCCGGTACCACCGCCGATCAGGATCACGGGTGAGTCCTGTCTGTCGGACAGTCCGAACTGTCCAAGCGGACCCCGCAGCGCGATCCGTTCGTCGACCGCAAGATCCTTGAAGATCCATCCGTCGGTGGCCATCCCACCCGGCGTCCGTTTGATGTGGAACTCCAGACGGCGTGGGTTTCCCGGCGGATTCGCCATCGAATACTGCCGCGACACACCGACACCCGGAACAACCAACTCGCAGTACTGACCTGCGGTGAACTGCATGTCGTCGTCCAGGTCGAGGATCAGGCGACGGGTGTCGGCAGCGATGTCGTCGAGCACGACGACCGTCGCCTCGTGATCGCGCAGGCGATGACGGGGGACGGTTCCGTCGACGACGGCAGTGGTCTGCACCGTGAGATCAGACCGGGGTACGGCCATGCAGCCCAACGCCATCCCGCTCTGCCGATCGGTGGCGGGGAGCGTCTCCACAGGTGTCTCGCCGTGGTCCACCTCGCCACACAGAACTCGGAGTTTGCATGTCCCACAGGTACCCTGCGTGCACGAGTGTGGCAGCCACGCGCCATTGCGCAGCGCGGCGTCGAGAACCGTCTGGCCGTCCGCGACCGGGAACTCGGCGCCGTCGCCGGACACAACCACGGTGTGCATTCAGACCTCCCAGGTGACGAACAGTTCCTTGGGCCCGCGGAAGACGAAGCCCCAGAACTCCGGGCTGCGATCGGCATCCGGCTCGATGTTGGGAATCGCCTCGAACAGCTCCTCGAGTGCGATCCGGACGATGGACGTGCCCAGGTAGGTTCCGGCACACGCATGGTTTCCGGACCCGAATGCCATGTGCGGCATAGTAGGTCGCTCCATGTCGTAGATGTCGGGGTTCTGCCAGGTGTGCTCGTCCCGGTTGGCCGACCCATAGGCGAGCAGGACCGGTGTTCCCGCAGGCAGTTCCACTCCGCCGAGTTCCATGTCGGCGGCAGCGACCTTGACCGCGGCGCTCCAGATGGGTGCCACCCACCGCGTACCCTCCCCGATCGCCCGCGGCAGCTGCTGCGGTTCGTCGATCACCTTCTCGAGTTGCCCCGGCTGACGGAACAGGCCGGCGAGGGTGGTGGTCATGACGTGGCCGGGCTCCTGCAATGCACCCAGCAGGAAGACGTACACGTTGGGATAGATCTCGGAGCGATCCCGCACCTGCCCCTCGGGCATACCGTCATGAAGCCAATGGGAGAGGAAGGTGTGATCCGGTGCGTCGGTCCATCGGTCGAGCAGCGGGTCGACGACGGCGATGATCTCGGCCTTCACCCGATCTCCCGCTTCGAAGAGCTCCTGGTTCACGAAGTTCCCGTCGGCGTCGACCTCGGCGTTACCGAATGACAGGGAGAGGGTTTGGAACCAGCGGACCAGCGTCTCCGACGACACCTCGGTCAGCCCCATCAGGTCACCGACGGCCCGGACGCTGACCGGGGCGAAGTACTCCTTCTGGATGTCGGCCGAGCCGTTGGACTCGATCGCCTCGATCATCTCCCGCGCGATCGGGCGGACCAGCCGGTCGACATATTCATCGACGGCATTCGGCCGCAGGTGCGGGTCGATCCACGATCGGATCTCTTTGTGTTCCTCACCATTCGCCGCGAGAACGGTCTTGTCACCAAACGTCCGGTGCCCGGAGGGCGAGATCACCGTCATCCAGTTCTCGCCGTCCTGGGCAATCTGGCGGCAGAGATCGTGTGCGGCGACGACGTGCAGGCCGAGTGCCGGGATGAATGCCACCGGCGCGTGTTCGCGCAAACGGGCGTAGATCGGGTTCGGGTCGTCGTCGAGTTCTTGCATGGTGATGTCGGCGATCCAGTCCGGGGTCTTCGGACTCACCGACGTCTGGGCTGCGGTCACGTTGTCCTCCAAGGTGTTCGAGTTCACAACTGCTTGTGATCTGGAACACTATTGCCGATCGACATCGGTGAGAATGCCTGCGGCTGCACGGATTGTGGTCTCTGTATGCACGGCGGTCCAAGGCGTCGTCCGTACCACCGACCAGGCCCCGAAGTGGTTGCGGACGCGCAGCACTCGCCGTGGCTTCAACCGACCACAGCCCCGATCACCGACAACATCCACCCACCAGGTTTCGACACGGAGCCTCGCCTATCGGCTCGGTTCCGGCTCAACCATCAATTGCCACACGATGATTGAGCCGGGACCGAGCGCAGCGAGGACCCAAGTCGAAATCTCCGCCAGCCAACCTCGCGCAGCGACCACCACCATCGTCACCGACAACGTCAACCCACCAGGTTTCGACACGGAGCCTCGCCCATCGGCGCGGTTCCGGCTCAACCATCAATTGCCACACGATGATTGAGCCGGGACCGAGCGCAGCGAGGACCCAAGTCGAAATCTCCGTCAGCCAACCTCGCGAAGCAACCACCACCATCGTCACCGACAACGTCAACCCACCAGGTTTCGACACGGAGCCTCGCCCATCGGCGCGGTTCCGGCTCAACCATCAATTGCCACAC
>NZ_JBSFRM010000001.1:391507-442454 GCF_053589235.1 Gordonia sp. NPDC003376
ACACGATGATTGAGCCGGGACCGAGCGCAGCGAGGACCCGAGTCGAAATCTCCGTCAGCCAAGCACACCAACCCGACCGCGGCCCGGGGACCGCAGTGCCCGAAACGTGTTGCACCATATGCGAACAGCGAGAAGCTACACGGTCGATGCGCGCTCGGCGATCTCGGTGGCACGGACACCGCTCGCCGGAGCCCCGGCTATCCCCCAGTTGTCCGGACTCACCTCGATGATCTGCCCGCGGATGTGGGTTCGGTCGACATCCAGGGTCTCGACGAGCAACGATGTGAACGCCGACAACAACTCCTGCCGTTGTTCTGCGGGCCGTCCGGCGAGCACGATGGCGGTGAAGTACGGTGCCACCACACCGGCGTCCGAGACCAGTTCCCCGGCGACGGCCATCGCCGATGGCGGGTAGTGTACGAGGAACACCCGGACACGGTCCACCGGAGAACTCAGCACACGCGCATAGGCCTTCGACGCATCGCGGAGCAGCGTCGACTCCTGCTCGGTGGTGAAGGTATCGGCCGGGAGGTGAAAGTGGGCGACGGGCATGATGTTCGGCCTCCGTGGACGGGACGGTTACAGGACACCATGCCGCACACCGCCGTCGGCGGTCAGCACGGCACCGTGCAGGACGCAGGCCTCGGGGGCCAGCAAGGTCTCGACGAGCCAGGCGATCTCGTCGAGCGTCGGCAACCTGCCCAGGGCGGTCTTCGACCGGTACCGGTCCCAGATCTCGGATTCCGGCACCCCGGTCTCGGCCGACTGGGTCTCGATCAGGGCACGCAACCGGGGTGTGTCGACCGGTCCGGGCGCGATCGTATGTGTGGTGACACCGCGCGGACCGTAGAGTGCGCCGATCTGACGCATCAGGTTGAGCAGAGCCGCATTCGCGGTACCGGGACCGGCGTCCAGCGGTCCCGGCTCGATACCCAGGGATCCGGCGATCGCCACGAACCGCGACCCCTCCACCAGCCGGTCACGGACCGACTGCAACAGGCGGGTGACCCCGCCCACCTTGATGTTCGCCGCGAGGGCCAGCGCCGACGGTTCGATGGTGTCCACCGATCCCCGCACCGGCAGGCCCGCCGCGAACAACGCCAGGCCGACCGGGCCGGCGACGGCCGCACCGATGATCTCGATCGCCTCGTCGGCGGCGATGTCGGCCCGGCACGGTGTGATCAGTTCGCTGGTGGCGGCCAGCTTGTCGAGGTCATCGGCGGACCGGCCGACCGCGATCACCCGGTGCCCGCGGTCGACCAGCCGGGCGGTGATGACCGCGCCCATGGCCCCGGTCGCGCCCACGATCACACACGTCGACGTATCTGAGATCTGCGGTGCCATCTCAGCCCCGCAACCGCATCGTCACCGCTCGGGGTTCGGTGAAGAAGTCGCGCGAGTACTGTCCGCCCTCACGGCCGAGGCCGCTGCTCCCCTCGCCGCCGAACGGCAGCCGCAGGTCGCGTTCGAAGAACGTGTTGATCCACACGGTGCCGGCCCGCCAGCGGGCGGCCATGCGATGTGCACGATCGAGGTTCTGGGTGAACAGGATTCCGGCGAGACCGTACGGTGAGTCGTTGGCGATGCGCAGCGCCTCGTCCTCGGTGTCGAAACCGAGGACGGTCTCGACCGGACCGAAGATCTCCTCGCGCGCAGTGCGGGACTCGTTGGTCAGCCCGGCGATGACGGTCGGCGGATAGTAGAACCCGCCGGCATGGTCGGGACCGGCCAGACGCTCACCGCCGACGAGGACCTTGCCGCCCTCCTCCTGCGCGAGTTCGACATAGCCTGCAACCTTGTCGAGATGGCGCTGCTCGATCAGCGGCCCCATGAACGTGCTCGTGGCCTTCGGATCGCCGACGACGAGTCTGGCCGCCTCCTCGGTGAACCGCTCCAGGAACTCCTCTCGGATCGAGTTCTGCACCAGCAGACGCGACCCCGACAGACACACTTGCCCGTTGCCACCGAAGATCGCACGGATCGACATCGGCACGGCCACATCGAGATCGGCGTCGGCGAAGACGATATTGGCCGACTTGCCGCCCATCTCCGCCGACACCGGGGTGTGGTTGGCGGCGGCGGCCTGCAGAATCTTCACCCCGGTCGCACTCGACCCGGTGAAGGTGATGCGGTCGACGCGCGGGTCGGCGGTGAGTGGACCGGCCACCGCCTCGCCGCCGAAGCCGTGCACCACGTTGAGGACACCGGCGGGCAGTCCCGCCGCCAGCGCGATCTCGGCGAACCGGTTGGCGGTCAACGGGGTCTGCGGTGCCGGCTTGAGCACGGCAGTGTTGCCGAAGGCCAGCGCGGGAGCTATCTTCCAGGTCGCCAGCATCAGCGGTGCATTCCACGGACTGATCGCCGACACCACCCCGGCCGGCGGGTACAGCACGTAGGAGAACAGGTTGCCGTCCGGGTAGGCCTCGTTGGCCGACATCGCGACATAGTCGGCGAAGAACCGGAGATTGTGTGCCACACGCGGGATCTCGGCGTGCAGCGACTGGGTGATGGTCTTGCCGCCGTCCCGGGTCTCCAACTGCGCCAGTTCTTCCCGATGGTCGTCGACGGCGTCGGCGACGGCGTGCAGGATGGCCGCCCGCTCCTTGGGGGACATCTGCGGCCACGGACCCTCGTCGAAGGCCGTGCGCGCCGCGGTGATCGCGGCGGTGCCGTCGTCGGCGGTGCCCTGCGCCACGGTCGCCAGCAGCGTGCCGTCGTGCGGGTCGCGAGACTCGAAGGTCGACCCGTCGGAGGCGTCGGTCCAGGTGTCGCCGATCAGATGACGAATCGCGATGGGGGTGGTGTCGGTGCTCATACCGTTGCAGCCTCGGGGATCTCGTAGGTACGTCCGGCCAGTTCGGAGGCGACGTCGATGATCATGTCCTCCTGACCGCCGATGACTCCGCGGCGACCCAGTTCGAGGAGGATCTCACGCGTGGGGACACCGAACTTCTTGGCCGCACGCTTGGTGGGATGGAAGAACGTCGAGTACACACCGGCATAGCCGAGCACGAGTGCGGTCTCGTCGACGATCTGCGGTTCGGTCATCAGCGGTGCGACCACATGCTCGGCGGTGTCGATCAATTCGAACAGGTCCACGCCCGTGTCCCAGCCGGCGCGCTCGAAGGCCGCGGCGAGTACCTCGGTCTGCGCGTTGCCGGCGCTCGCGCCGAGTCCCCGCAACGATCCGTCGATGAAGATCGCCCCGTTCTCGGCCGCCGACAACGCATTCGCGATTCCCACACCCAGGTTGTTGTGTGCGTGGAAACCGATGTCGGCGTTGATCGCCGACCGCAGCGCGGCGACTCGCGCACCCGCCTGATCGGGCACCATCGCACCGGCCGAGTCGACGACGTAGACGACGTCGGCGCCGTACGAGTCGAGCGTGGCGGCCTGCTCGGCGAGCGCGTCGGCCTCGAGCTTGTGGCTCATCATCAGGAAGGTCATCACCGTCAGGCCCTGCGCCTTGGCCCACTCGATCGGCTGCTGACCACAGTCCGCCTCGGTGCAGTGGACGGCCACGCGGACCGTCTTGATCCCGGCGTCGACGGCGCCCTGGAGCTCGGTGAGGGTGGCGATGCCCGGAACGTAGAGCACCGCGATGTCGGCGTTGTCGACGGCGTCGACCGCGGCGCGCACGTACTCGGGGTCGGTGGCGGCGGCAAAGCCGTACTGGATGGACGACGCGCCGAGTCCGATACCGTGCGCCACCTCGATGGTCGAGACGCCGGCCCGGTCGAGGCCGGCGGCGATCGCGGCGACGTTGTCGGTGGTGAACTTGTGCGACACGCTGGACATACCGTCGCGCAGGGTGGTGTCGACGAGGGTGACCTTGCGGTCGGGATTGTTCGACGGGGTGGTCACTGGAGGGCTCCTGTCACGAGGTTCTGCTGGGCCATCACATCGGCGACCCGCACCGCAGCCGCGGTGATGATGTCGAGGTTTCCGGCATAGGTGGGTAGGTAGTCGCCGGCGCCGACCACCTCGACCATCACGGTGACGAGGTCGCCGTCGACGTCGACGAGCTTGAGCGAGTAGCCGGGCACGTACGCGGCGACCTCGGCGACCATGTCGACGACCGCACGTTCGATGGCGGCGGCATCGGGGTTACGCACCTTCGCGTAGATGGTGTCGCGCATGTTCATCGGCGGTTCGGCGGGATTGATCACCGAGATCGCCTTGGCGGTGTCGGCGCCGGCGACCTGGGCGAGCGCGCGGCCGGTCTTCTCGCTGAACTCGCTGAGGTTCTGGCGGGTGCCGGGGCCTGCACTCCTGGAGGCGATGGCGGCGACGATCTCACCGTAGGAGGCGTCCGCGACCTGGTTGATGGCGTACAGGATCGGGATGGTGGCCTGACCGGCGCAGCTGACCATGTTCACATTCGGCGCGCCGAGGTGGTCGTCGAGGTTCACCGCGGGAACCACGTACGGACCGACCGATGCCGGGGTGAGATCGATGGCGGTGATGCCCGCCTCGGCGTAGCGCGGAGCGGTGGTCGCGTGGATCTTGGCCGACGTCGCCTCGAACACCAGATCAGGGAGCTGCGACTGGGCGAGCAGCCAGTCGGCGCCGCCGGCGGAGGCGGTCAGACCTTCCCGTTCGGCGCGGCGCAGCCCTTCGCTCTCCGGGTCGATGCCGACCATGGACACCGGCTCGACGTGCGACGATCGGAGCAGTTTGTACATCAGGTCCGTTCCGATGTTGCCCGATCCGACGATCGCGGCAGTCAACCGACTCATGTGGTTCTCCCTTGTCCTGCGGCACGGTCTTGCCGACTCGATGCCGACGACGGTAGGGAGCAGCGGCACCGACAGGGCGGTGTTGACGGTGTGCCCGGATCGGAACCGACGATGTGGGGCAGTTGTTCGGCTATTCGGAACGGCGGTGACCGGAGTCACATCGGGGCGGCATTGTCGTGGCAGCCATCCACCGAACGGCACCGCCGATCCGGTGCCCGACGAGTCACCACAGGAGAACCGATGAGCGAGAATTCCGACCGTTTCGAGGTCGCACACCTGGCGCGCTGCGAACTGTTCAGCCCCAAGCCGCAGGAGACGGAGGACTTCTTCACCCGATTCCTCGGCATGTACGTCACCAAGCGCGAGGGCCAGTCGGTGTTCTTGCGGGCCTACGAGGATCCGTACCAGTGGAGCCTGAAGATCACCGAGGCACCGCAGGCCGGCATGGGTCACGCCGGCCTGCGTACCACCTCGCCGGAGGCGCTCGAGCGGCGTGCGGCGTCGCTGAAGGACGGCAACGTCGACACCCGTTGGCACGAGGACGAGTTCGGTTTCGGCAAGACGCTGTCGTTCCAGTCGGCCGACGGCCACAACCTGGCGCTGGTGTGGGAGGCCGAGAAGTACGTGGCACCGCCGGAGCTGCGCAGCAAGATCCTCACCCGACCGTCCAAGAAGCCGCTGCAGGGCATCCCGGTCAAGCGCATCGACCATCTCAACCTGATGGCGTCGGACGTCACCGCGGTGAAGAACGGCTTCGAGCGTCACCTGGGGTTCCGCACCACCGAGCGGGTCGTCGACGGTGACGTCGAGATCGGCGCCTGGATGAGCTCCAACATCCTCGGCCACGAGGTCGCCTGCATGCGGGACATGACCGGCGGCGCCGGCAAGCTGCATCACCTGGCGTTCTACTACGGCAACGGCCAGCACAATGTCGACGCGGCCGAGATGTTCCGCGACTACGACATCCAGATCGAGGCCGGCCCGGATCGACACGGCATCACGCAGGGCCAGTTCCTGTACGTCTTCGAGCCCGGCGGCAACCGGATCGAACTGTTCGGCGAAGCCGGCTACCTGCACATGGACCCCGACTGCCCGACCCAGACCTGGCAGATGTCCGACATCGACACCGGCCTCGCGATCGGCGGCGCGAACCTGCCGTGGGAGACCTACTTCACCTACGGCACCCCGAGTCCGCTGAGCCTGGACCAGCACATCGAGCGGTTCGCGCACTTCGGTCCGGGTGCGGAGGTTCCCACCGTGGAACCGGTCGGCGCGATCTGACACACATCCACCACGCATGAGACGGGCCACCGGTGAGAACCGGTGGCCCGTCGTCGTGCACAGCGAGCGCTATCGCGGCCCGCGCCCGTGTTCGGGCGGGAGCCCGCAGCGCACCCAGTTGCCCACCAGCACCGCGTGGCACAACGTTCCGATCAGGAACCAGTACGACCCGACGCCCAGGCCGGTCTGCGCCGACCAGTAGCCGAGGACCGACAGCGGTACCGCGATCGCACTGATCGCCGCGGCCAGCCAGCACCAGCCGAAGCGGCGCATCGTCACCGCCGCCGACGACACGACGACCGCTGCGACACCCAATCCGACCGCGAGTTGGGACAGCAACGTGCGATGGCCGTCGACGTCGCTGGTCACCCAGGACGCCAGGCAGACGCATGCCAGCGCCGCGACGGTCGTCCAGATGCTGCGGACGCCATTGTGCGAGAGCCGTACCTCGGCGAGCACCCGGCGTTCGATCCGCCGCAACGACCGCGCCAGGCCGGGTTCCATTTCCAGCGCAGACACCTTCCTCCGATCGTCGATCACCTCTGCCCCCAGTGTCCTCTCGCCGACCCGATCGCGTCGGCCCGGGGGTGCTTCGGTGAACGGCGAGACCCCACCCGATGACGCCCTGGTGAATCCTGCCCAGATGTGACCCGGCGCATGGTGGATCAGTTGATCCACTACGTAGGTTGGCCCCGTTCGCCGTGAACCACAGCCCGGTTCACGGCACCGACCGGGTTGGGGAATTCATGGGACACACCATCGCGCGCCTGCGTCGCGCACTCACGATCGGGATCGCCGCGGTCGTCGCCATCCTGGCGGTGATCACCGCGGGACCGACGGCACGCCTCGCCGGGACAGCGGCGGCCACACCGTCGAGCGCGCCGACCACCTCTGCCCGGCCGACTCCCAGGACCCCACCATCCCCGTCGACCACACCACCTTCATCGACCAGATCGGCACCCTCAACGCGGCCCACCGGATCGGCGACGATGTCACGACCAGGCGAGACGACCTGTGTCGGAGCGCATTTCGCGACGTTCGGTGCGATCTATGATGCGGTCTTCGACTCGTTCGCACCGTCGCTACCGGCATCGGTGCGCGCGAACGCACCGACGATCAAGGCGCAGGCACATCACGACATGGACGCCATCCGCATCTCGTCGCTGTGGGTGTCCAACCACCCGGCTGCGATGGGAGCCGGCCCCGACGCCCCGATGAACGACTACCGGGATCCGTTGTCACAGTGGATCGTCACCCAACTGATGCTGGTGCGGCAGGGTCAGTCCGGCCAGGTGATCACCGCAGAGCAGCTCACCCTGTCGCAGGCGGTCGAGTCGGTGTGGCTGTACCTGTACGTCACCACCATCATCCCGCTGACCCTGGTCAAGGACGCGATGCCGGGGATCGCCTCGGTCGGCCCGGTGTCGGTGGGCACGCTGGTCACCTTCCCGTTGTCCCTCGGCCTCACCGTCGTCAAGCGTGTGTACAAGGCCATCAGCGATGCCCTGGTCGACTCGTGCATCGTCTCGGTGACCGCCGACGAGCGGGATCGAGCAGGACAACCGCTGCGCGACTTGAACTTCCGCCAGAAGGTTCCCCCGATCATCGCTGACATGGCCGGTCAGGTGATGATCGCCGACCCGGCGACGTGCCCGGCGATCGGCACCCTGCCGCTGTCCCGGATCGCCGCCCGCACCATCGGCTACCTCGCGGCCACCACGTCCGACAAGGCGACGGCTGCCCGCATCACAGCAGCAGGCACACGCCTGCAGTCGTTCATGCGCACCACCCGGGTGCCACACAACCTGGTCCCCGCCGATCCCGACGACTTCAGCACCCTCGAAGACCTCACGTCGATGGGCCTGGGTCTGCTCCCCACCGTCGGTGGCGCCGCGACCGACGCCCTGGTCGGCCTCGGCCACAACATCGCCGAGGGCCGCGATCCAGGTGAGTTGATCCCACTCGGCGATGTCAGTGTGAGCACCTCCCTCACCGCCGCCTACTACGTGTACGCCCTGACCTCGCAGGTGGTCGGGATCGTCTCCGATGCCATCGCTCAGCAGATCGTGAGCACCGTCCTCGGCGGGGCCGACGTGATCCCCCACATCGGCGGATTGGTCAACGCGCCCAACACCTATGGCCTCGTCGTCTACCACCACGCACTGCGGTCGCTCTGCCTGGCCGAGGACAATCGGGGGCCCTCGCCGCGGTGGTGATCGGCGGACCTCTGGTGACACCCCGCCGGATCCCTCGCCGGAGCACCTCGTGCACCGGCGATCGGCCCACCCGAGCACACCTCTGCCGTGATCCCTCCTCAGATGAGAGACTTCTCCGGTGAAGGGCTGACCGGCGAGAGGATCTATGACCGTGGTGCGCGTGGTGGTGGCCGACGACGACGTACTGCTCCGCGAAGGACTGGCGAGTCTGCTCGCCGGTTCCGGGTTCGAGGTGGTGGGCCAGGCCGGTGACGGCACGGAGCTGCTGGACGCGGTCCGCAGGCACGAGCCCGACCTCGCCGTGGTCGACATCCGGATGCCCCCCACGCACACGGCCGAGGGACTCGACGCAGCCCTCCGCATCCGCCGCGAGGCCCCCGGGACGTCGATCCTGTTGCTCTCCGCGCACATCGAGGTCGACCACGCCCTCGAGCTGCTCGACCAGGGGCATGCCATCGGATATCTGCTCAAGAGCCGCGTCACCGACGTCACCGGCTTCCTCGACTCCGTCCACCGTGTGGCCGCGGGCGGATCGGTGATCGACCCGGCCCTGGTGCACGAGCTGGTGGCGACGCGGCGCCGTACCGATCCCCTCGCGGTGCTCAGCGCGCGCGAACGCGAGGTGCTGACGTTGATGGCAGAAGGCCTGTCCAACACCGGGATCGGCGGGCGCCTCTGGATCACCGAGGGCACCGTGGAAAAACATGTCCGCAGCATCCTGACCAAGTTGGATCTGCCCGAGACGGCCGACGACAACCGCCGGGTCCGCGCGGTCATCACCTACCTCGATGCCACCGGCTGACCACGGTCTCCGATCAGCGTGGCCCGAGGCCGAGCATCGCGGTGATCCGCTCCGCCGACAACGCGAACTTCGGGATGAATCCGCGCGCCGGCGACTCGGCGATCATGTCGGCGAAGTCGTCGGGGTCGTGGGTCGACACCATGATGATCTTCTCCCCGGCATCGGCGTCGACCGACCGGAGCGCATCGACCACGTCGAATCCGCTGTGTTCGCCGAGGTCGATGTCCACCAGCACCACGTCGGGATGCTCACGCCGATAGCCGTCCACGGCCGTATCGAGGTCGATGGCCGCGGCGACCACCAGGATTCCGGCGCGATCGAGCAGCCCGCGTACCGCGGACCTGAATGCGGCACTGTCATCGACGATCAGACACGTCAGGTGCCCCGATGACGGTTCCATATTGGTCAGGGTGTCAGATGCACCGATGTGCCGGCATCCCTGCTACCCGGAACATCCGCCACGGCGAATCGGTCGCCGATGGTGCCACGACCCCTCGGAGGGAGGCCGTATGTCTCATATGGAACGCCTGATCGCCTTGGTCCTCCGGCCGACGTCACCGCCCCTGTCCGTCGGGATCACGCTCGCTGCCGGCCTGATCGCGGGGGAGATCGCGACGGTCCTGGCCCTCAAGCAGATCGCCCCCGACAACGCCTTCGGTGCGGTCTTCCTCCTCGGGGTGCTGGTGATCTCTGCCGGCTGGGGCATGTACCTGGCGCTGGCGACGTCGCTGGCCAGCGCCGCCGCATATGTGACGATCCATGTCAGCGAGGGCAGCGAGAGCTTCGCCCCCTCGGCGCTGGTCTTCCTCACCCTGGCCCTGCTGACCAATCTCCTCGTCGGGCAATCGCGTGTCCGGGCGCTCGAGGCCCGCCAACGCAGTGCCGAGTCGGAGCTGGCGGCCGCGCTGGCACGGTCGATGCTGCGCGCCGCCACCACCGGCGAGGCCCTCGACGCCGCCGGCCGACTCCTCTCGCGAGTCCTGGATGTCCCGCCGCCCCACGCCATCCTCACCGGCCCCGATCACATCCCCGAACCGACTCCCCTCCCGGATTCCGGCATCTGCACGTCCATCCCGCTCCGCGACGGCGACACCCTCGTCGGATATCTACTGGTCCCCGTCGGACTGTCCGATGACCGGCTGCGCAGGGTGCGCCGGATGATCCCCTCACTCGAGGCTCTCTTGTCGGCGGTGTGGGAACGTGAACGGCTCACCGCCGAGCTCGACGAGAGCCAACGACGTAGTCACGCCCAGATCGCGACACTCGCCCGCCGTCAGTCGGCGCTGCGCCGGGTCGCCACGCTGGTCGCCCGGCGAGCCGACCCCGAGCCCACGTATACCGCCCTCCTTCGTGAACTCACGACGAGTGCCGACGCCCGACACATCTCGGTGATCCGCTACGACGACGACCAGTTCACCGTCCTCGCCGCCCATGACGCAGGGGCTGCCGGGGTTCGCCCGGGCGATCGTCTTCCCCTCGGAGGCCACAACATCGCCACCCACATCGCATCCAGCGGTGGCACCGTATCCCTGTCCTACGCCGACGGTGACGATCCGGTCTCCCGCCGTGCCCGTGAGCATGGCTTGGTCGCTGCCGCGGGGGCTCCCATCGTCGTCGACGACGACGTGTGGGGAGCGGTGATCGTCGCGACTGCGCACGGCCGGATCGACGACGACATCGTCGATCACATCGCGGACTTCGCCGATCTTGCGGCCACCGCAGTGGTCAACGAGGAGATCCGGACCCAGCTCACCCGATCCCGCGCACGCGTGATCGCCGCCACCGACGCGGCGCGCCGGGCACTGGAGCGCGACCTGCACGACGGCGCGCAGCAGCGGATCGTATCGCTCGGTCTGGAATTGCGTGCCATCCAGGCGAATGTCCCGGCCGGGTCGGAAGAGGTGCGCGACGACATCGATCGCGCCGTCGACATGCTCTCGCAGATCCACGGTGACCTGCAGGAGCTCTCCCGCGGCATCCATCCCGCGATCCTGTCCCGCGGTGGTCTGGCCGCTGCCCTGAAGACCCTCGCACGCCGCTCGCCGATCCCGGTGGAGACCACCATCTCCGTGCCCCGCCGTCTGCCGGAGCCGGTCGAGGTGGCCGCGTATTACGTTGTCGCCGAGGCACTCACGAACACCGCCAAGTACGCCGATGCCGAACTCGTCCGGGTGACGGCCACGGCCACCGACGGCGTCCTCACCATCGAGGTCACCGACGACGGCATCGGTGGCGCGCGGCCGGAGGCCGGTAGCGGACTCATCGGTCTGCACGATCGCATCGACTCCGCGGGCGGAACCATCGAGATCATCAGCCCGCCCGGGGGCGGCACCCGCATCAGTGTTCGTGTGCCACTGCCACCACCGACTGCACTACCGGCTGACCGGTAGTGATCACTACCGACAGCACTGCCCGAGATCGGCGGTCAACCCTGACGACATCGTGCCCGTCGGCGACGAGAGTTGGTGACGTTCCACCACCGCCACTCTCCCAGGAGTACACCATGCCTTTCATCACCACCACCGACGGCGTCGAGATCTACTACACCGAACAGGGTTCGGGGCGCCCCGTCGTGCTCAGCCACGGTTGGCCGCTGTCATCGGATGCCTGGCAGGTCGAGCTCAAGCTGCTCGCCGACGCCGGCTACCGGGCGATCGCCCACGACCGGCGCGGTCACGGGCGGTCGGCGAAGACCTACACCGGCAACGACATGGACACCTACGCCCGCGACCTGCGTGACCTCGTCGAGGCTCTGGACCTGCGTGATCTGGTGCTGATCGGCCACTCCACCGGCGGTGGCGAGGTGGTCCGCTATGCAGCCCGCCACGGGGCCGGTCGCGTCGCCAAGATCATCACCGCCGGCGCGGTGCCGCCGCTGATGCTCCGGACCGAGGACAATCCGGAGGGAACCCCGATCTCGGTGTTCGACGGTATCCGTGAGGGTGTGCTCAAGGACCGCTCGCAGTTCTACCAGGATCTGGCCGAGACATTCTTCGGTGCCAACCGGGAGGGATCGGCAGTGTCGCAGGGCGCCAAGGACGACTTCTGGCGTCAGGGCATGCTGGTCAATCTCGCCGCCGCCTACGACTGCGTCAAGGCCTTCTCCGAGACCGACCAGACCGAGGATCTCAAGGCACTCGATGTGCCGATCATGATCGCCCAGGGCGACGACGACCAGATCGTGCCGATCGCCGCAGCCGCGCTCAAGTCCATCGACTTGGTCTCCGACGGAACCCTCAAGGTGTATCCCGGTGCACCGCACGGTATCTACGGCGACTACCAGGTCGCCCTCGACGCCGACATCCTGAAGTTCATCGAGGATTGATCGCCCGGGTCGAAACCTCCGTAGGTCACCTCCCGCGCACGCTGCGGAGATTTCGACACGGGCCCTCACGATGCTCGGTCCCGGCTCAATCATCAAGCAGTCGTTGGTGGTTGAGCCAACGAGGAGCGGGGCGACCAGCTGTTGGTGGTTGAGCCGACGAGGAGCGTAGCGACGAGACGTGTCGAAACCTCAGACGGCCGACCTCCCCAACGCAACCACCTCGCCGGCGGTCACCACCCGACACGCGCTGCAGAGATTTCGACACGGGTCCTCGCTTCGCTCGGTCCCGGCTCAATCATCAAGCGGTCGTTGGTGGTTGAGCCGACGAGGAGCGTAGCGACAAGTCGAGTCGAAACCTCAGACGGCCGACCTCCCCAACGCAACCACCCCGCAGGCGGTCACCACCCGACACGCGCTGCAGAGATTTCGACACAGGTCCTCGCTTCGCTCGGTCCCGGCTCAATCATCGTTCGGGGACTTCTCGCTCAATCATCGTTCGGGGACTTCCCGCTCAATCATCGTTCGGGGGATTCTCACTCACTCAGCACGAGGTCGTCGGTGGTTGAGCGGTCCCGGATCGGTCATCGAGTGCGACACAGCGGGTGGGCTGATGGGCCGCATGGCGACGAGACGTGTCGAAAGACCCCGTCGGCCATGTTACGCAGATCGGCGCTCCAATTATTCCGCTCGTAACCACTACGAAATACTCCGGGCGTGAACTAGTGGACGTAGCAAACGCTATCCCGGTTCGGACCGACGATGCCCCGAACATCGAGCCTCTCAGGCACTGTCGCCTGGCCCATTATCACCCGTCCACGCTGTCCACGCACAGGAGCATCCATGTCTGCATTCGATGAGACCATCACCGAGAACATCGCCGCCTCGCTGGCCGAGATCCCCCACCCGTCGCTGCCCAAGGGTTCCAACATCTACGGCGGGACCAAGATCTTCCCCGACTACAAGGCCGAGAACGGCGAGTCGTACTTCACCCTCGTCCACGGCATCGCACACGAATCATCGGTCAGCTTCGTCGCCGTCCTGCAGGCAACTCGCGCCCTCCGCAAGGGATTCGAGTCCGCCATCTACTTCTACGGCCCCGGCGCCATCAACTGCCTCGCCACACGCGGCTTCCCGAAGACCGGCGACTCGGGATTCCCCGGCGAGCAGAACATCAACGACTCACTCGAGACCTTCATCTCCGAAGGCGGAACCGTCTTCTGCTGCCGCTTCGGCCTCGCACTCCACGGTGGCCGCGAAGAAGACCTGATCGAAGGCGTCATCCCCGCCCACCCGCTCGACGTCCAGGACGCGATCATCCACTACTCCCGCAAGGGTGCGATCATCAACTCCACCTACATGGTCTGAATCGAGAACACCATGACCACAATCGGATCGGTCGCAGCCAACTTCACCCGCGACCTCGAACAGAACTATCAGACGATCGCCGACTTCGTCGACCTCGCCAGATCACGCAACGTCGACTTCCTCGTCTTCCCCGAGGCCGCGATCGGCGGCTACCTCTCGTCGCTGGGCAATCATGGGGACACCATCAAGAACACGAGTCGGTCACTGCCCCCCGCGATCCGGCTCGATGGACCGGAAATCGCACGCGTGCAATCGATCATCGGTGACATGGTCATCGCGATCGGATTCTGTGAGCTCGCCGACGACGGCCAGACCCGCTACAACGCGGCCGCCATCCTCGACGGCACCCACATCTACGGCAGCTACCGCAAAGTCCACCAACCACTCGGCGAGAACATGTCCTACTCGTCCGGGTCGGACTGGGACGTCTTCGACACCCCCATCGGCCGCGTCGGACTCCAGATCTGCTACGACAAGGCATTCCCCGAAGCAGCACGCGTCATGGCACTCAAAGGCGCCGAGATCATCGCCAGCCTCTCCGCCTGGCCGGCCGCACGCACCGCCACCGCCGAGAACCTGCAAGACGACCGATGGACCTACCGGTTCAACCTCTTCGACACCGCCCGCGCCCTCGACAACCAGGTCTTCTGGGTCGCATCCAACCAATCCGGCACCTTCGGCTCACTACGGTACGTCGCCAACGCCAAGATCGTCGATCCCGGCGGGAACATTCTCGACACCACACTCCTCGGTGAGGGCATGGCCGTCGCCGAGGTCGACATCGCCGGAACATTCCGCACCATGCGCGCGGGCATGTTCCATCTACGCGACCGCCGACCCGATGCCTACGGACTGCTCACCGAAACCGACACCGATGCCCCGACCGGGACACAATGGCGGGCCCTCGCCCATGCCTGAGATGACATTCAGTGTCCGGTGGCCCGATGGTGTTGTACAGGAATGCTATTCGCCGAGTCTGGTGATCCACGACCACCTCGACGTCGGCGGTACCTACACCGTCGGGGAGTTCCGCACCCGCGCAACCACGGCACTGGGTGAGGCCGCCGAGCGCGTGCGGGCGAAGTTCGGCTTCGCCTGCACGTCGGCGGCGGCGAGTGCCGAGGCGATCGGCATCTCCGCGAAACGCTATGACGATCGGGCCACGGTGGACATCGTCTCGATGTTTCCGCCGCTGCCTTCCTGACGCCGATTCCGACTTTCGTCGACATCCCTTCCCACACAACCCTTCCCTCCTTGGAGACATCATGGGCACACCCGCTCATACCCCTGCTCACCTCCCGGTTGCCGTCATCGGCGGCGGCCAGGCCGGTCTCGCGGTCAGCTGGTACCTCGGCGAGGCCGACGTCGACCACGTCGTCATCGAGTCGCAGACCGCGATGCACGCCTGGGCATCGAAGCGGTGGGACAACTTCACCCTCGTCACCCCCAACTGGCACTGCCGACTTCCCGGCCACGTCTACGACGGGCCAGAACCGGACGGGTTCATGACCCGCGACGAAGTGGTCGCCTGGCTACAGGACTGGCTCACCACGTTCACCCCACCGCTGCGCGAACACACCACCGTCTCGCGTCTCCGTCAGACCGGCACAGGCGGTTTCGAGCTCACCCTGACCACCGACGACGGTGACGAGATCCTCACCGCCGACCAGGTCGTCATCGCCACGGGTGGATATCCGCTGCCGGTGATCCCGCCGTACGCCTCTGCGCTCGATCCGTCTGTGGCACAGATCCATTCCGAGGAATACTTCGATCCCGGGCAACTACCCGACGGGGCGGTGCTCGTCGTGGGGTCCGGCCAGTCCGGTGCGCAGATCGCCGAGGACCTCCACCTGGCAGGCCGCGAGGTGCATCTGGCGATCGGCAACGCGCCTCGGGTGGCCCGCACCTACCGTGGCCGCGACTGCATGACCTGGCTGGCCGACATGGGTCTCTACGACACCCCCGCCCAGGAGTATCCGGGCGGAAAGGCCGCTCAGGAGAAGACCAATCACTATGTGACCGGACGCGATGGTGGCCGTGACGTCGACCTCCGACAGTTCGCTCTCGAGGGGATGCAACTCTACGGACTCCTGACCGGCGGCAAGGATTCGACACTCGAGTTCGCACCGACGTTGACCGAGTCCCTCGACCATGCCGACTCGGTGTACAACTCGATCTGCGCCGACATCGACCGCTACATCGCGACCGCCGGGATCGACGCCCCGGAACCGACACGGTACGAACCGGTCTGGACTCCGGGCGACGAGCCGTCCCGACTCGATCTCGCTGCCGCCGGGATCACCGGCATCATCTGGGCCATCGGATATCACCCCGACTACCGATGGATCGAGGCCTCGGCCTTCGACGGTGCCGGCCGCCCGATGCAGACCCGGGGTATCACCCAGGTGGATGGTCTCAGCTTCATCGGCCTGCCGTGGATGCACACGTGGGGGTCGGGCCGATTCCTGGGCGTCGACCGCGACGCCCGACACGTCGCCGACAGCATCATCGAATCGTTGAGTTCGCGTAAGCCCCATCTGCTCTCGACCCATCTGCTGGCGTCCGGCCAGTAGTCCACCGTCCGACTCTGGAGGTGATCCGCCGTGCCCCGTCGATCGATCTCATCGGTGCTCGCCGATCAGGCGGCCGCCCGGCCGTCCGACGTCGTGGTGGTCGACCCCACCGGTCCGCTGACCTACCGTGAACTGGACACCGCTGCCACCCACCTTGCGCGGACCCTGCTCGACGAGGGCGTCCGGCGTGACGACCTGGTGGAAGTACTCCTGCCCAACTCGACGGCATTCGTGGTGGCCTGCTTCGCGATCTGGCGAGCCGGTGCCACCCCGATGCCGATCGATCCGTCACTCGATCATGCCGAACGCCGCCTGCTCGAGGACAATGCCCGCCCTCGGGCGGTGATCGGCGGTGCGGCGATCAGGCCTGGTGTCGTCCTCGTCGACACCGAGTCCGCTGCCTCGGCCGCACCGCTTCCGCTGCCCGATCGCTGGGCCGGGAGCTGGAAGGCCCTGGCGTCGTCGGGTAGTACCGGAGTCCCCAAGGTGGTGCTCTCCACGGCCCCCGCGCTCATCGACCCCGATTCCCCGGTTGCCGCGTTCATCCCCCGCGAGGCAACACAGTTGGTGACCTCACCGCTGTGGCACTCCACCGCTTTCACCTACGCGTTCCGGGGACTGACCTCGGGGCATCGCGTGGTCATCGAACCGGGCTTCGACGAGTACCGATTCCTCGCCGCCGTGCAGCGGCACCGGGTCACCTGGACTGTTCTGTCACCACCGTCCGTCCGACGGCTCCTCCGGCTCCCGACCGCCGAACGCGACCGCCACGACCTGTCCTCGCTGGCATCGGTGCTGCACATCGGCGGACGCTGTCCGATCCCCGACAAACGTGCCCTGCTGGACTGGCTGGGCCCCGAACGCGTGGTCGAGGTGTACGCCGGATCGGAGTCCAACGGGCTCACCATGATCGGTGGACGCGACTGGCTCGCCCACCCCGGCAGCACGGGCCGGGCCGCCGGAGACACCGAGATCACCATCAGACGGCCCGACGGAACCATCGCCGACGACGGCGAGATCGGCGAGATCTGGCTCCGCCGTGGTGAACTCGCCACCTACCGATATCTCGGTGCACCATCCCGACGCACCACGGACGGATGGGATACCCTCGGCGATCTCGGGTACCTCGACGACGGCTGGCTGTACGTGGTGGAGCGAGCCGCCGATGTGATCCGACTCCCGGATCGCACGATCTATCCCGCCGACGTCGAGGCCGCCGTCGAGTCGCACCCCGATGTCCGGGGTGCGGTCGCCTTTCCCACCGGCACCACCGACGGCACCTCCGGTGTGGCCGTCCTGATCGACATCGCAGACGCCGATCACCTCCCCGACGACCTCCACCAGGTCATCGTCGAGCAACTCGGCAACGACCTGGGCCCGACCCAGATCCTGTTGACCCACAGTCCCATCCGCAACGATGCGGGAAAGATCCGCCGACGGGCGCTGTCCGGCTGCGGAGCGGACCGCCGGCCGGACCCGGCCCGCACCCGATTGGAGAACGCATCATGACCACCTCCACCCGTGTCGACCTCGCTCTTCTGGGATTCCGGGGCACACCACCACTCAATCGCACCGGCGGCGCCGGGCCCACCGACGACGGCCACCTCGTCGTCGACGGATTCGACGCCGCGATTCCACGAAACCCCAACAGTCCCTTTGTCTTCGACGGAAATCGGGTGTTCCGCGACGGCGCCGACACCGGCCTCGACATCGGGGTGATCGGGCGTCCGCGATTCTACGATCTGCACACCGCCGACGGGGTGTCGTATGAGAAGATCGCAAAGCTCCACGGCCGCAGTGTTCTGGCGACCACCGTGCTGCAGACCTGCATCCGGTATGCAGAAGATCAGCGCTGCCGATTCTGCTCCATCGAGGAATCGCTGCGGTCGGAGACCACCGTCGCGGTCAAGCGACCCGACCAGCTCGCCGAGGTAGCCCGCGCCGCAGTCGATCTGGACGGCGTCGTGCAGATGGTGATGACCACCGGCACATCGGCCGGGAAGGACCGCGGTGCACGGCATCTCGCTCGCTGCGTCCGCGCGGTGAAGGCCGCGGTGCCGCAGCTGCCGATCCAGGTGCAGTGTGAGCCGCCCGCCGACCTCGCCACCATCACCGAACTGCACGATGCCGGCGCCGATGCGATCGGCATCCACGTCGAATCCCTCGACGACGAGGTCCGGCGCCGCTGGATGCCGGGCAAGTCGACGGTGCCGTTGTCGGAATACCGTGCGGCATGGGCCGAGGCGGTGCGCGTGTTCGGCCGCAACCGCGTGTCCACCTACCTGCTCGTCGGACTCGGCGAGAATCCGGACGAGATGATCGCCGGCGCAAACGAGCTCGCCGATATGGGGGTGTATCCCTTCGTCGTCCCGTTCCGTCCGCACGCGGGCACCCTCGCGGTGGATGTCGACGGCGCTCCGGCCCCGGATCCCGCAGTGGTGGAGAAGATCAGTCGGGAGGTCGGGCGGCATCTGGAGTTGATCGGCATGGCGGGCGCCGATCAGGGCGCGGGATGCGCGGCGTGCGGGGCCTGCAGCATCCTGCAGACCGTGGGAGGCTGAGACGATGCTCGACGGCCTTCCACACTCCACGATCTCCTCGCCCGTATCGCGGACCCGGGATCTGTCGATTCTCGCCGGTGCGCGCGCGTCCACACCGTCGGATCATCTGATCACGGTGGCCGACGACGCCCATGCACTCGCCGGCTACCACGCACTGCGTCACACGGAGTTCGTCGAGCGGCAAGGCCTTTTCGCGGCCTCCGACCACGACGACGTGGACGACGATCCGCGGACCGTCGTGCTGGTGGCACTGTCCGCCGACGGCCATGTGGTCGGCGGAGTACGCGTGGCCCCGTGCACCGCCACCGACATCGGCTGGTGGGCCGGTAGCCGTCTCGTGGTTGCCGACACCGTGCACGCCGGCGGCATCGGCCGAGCCCTGATCCGTGCGGCCTGCGCGCACGTCGAGGGTGCCGGAGTGCTCCGCTTCGACGCCACCATCCAGGAACGCTATCTGCGGCTGTTCACCGCACTGGGCTGGACCGACCGCGGGCCCGGTCCGATCATCGGCGGTTGTGCCCACCGCCGCATGGGCTGGCCCATCGATCAGATCCAGCGCGCCGCCGACACCACCAAGTCGATGCTCGCCGATGTCCTGGCCCCGCTGGGTCGTCAGCCCGGCGGTCTCGGGCCGGCCGGGTTCCGCGGAGACGACGGGGTACCGGTGCCCGGCGCAGACCTGATCGCGGCCTGTGATGCGGTCCTGCCGGCCATGGTGGAGCGCGACCCCGAGTGGGCCGGATGGTGTTCGGTGCTGGTCAATCTCAACGACCTCGCCGCGATGGGCGCCACACCCGTGGGCCTGCTCGACGCGATAGCGGCACCCACCACCTCCCATCTCACCCGGATCATCCGCGGTATCTCGACCGCCGCACAGGCTTGGGGCACACCAGTTCTCGGTGGCCACACACAGGTCGGCGTGCACGCATCGTTGTCGGTCACCGCCCTGGGGCAGACCACGTGCCCGGTGGCGGCCGGTGGCGGCCGCGTAGGCGATGTCGTCTCGGTGATCGCCGATCTCGGTGGATCGTGGCGGCCGGGGTATCACGGTCGCCAATGGGACAGCACCAGTTCACGTTCCGGGGAACAGCTGCGGGCGATGGGTTCGATCGTCGGTGATCTTCGCCCGCATGCGGCCAAGGATGTGAGCATGGCCGGACTGGTCGGCACCCTCGGTATGCTCGCCGAGGCATCGGGCACCGGCGCCGAGCTGGAGGTCTCCGCGATTCCCCGGCCGGACGCCGCGACCCTCGGCGAATGGCTGACCTGCTTCCCGGGCTTCGCGATGCTCACCGCCGACGACCGTCCCGTGCGGGACGTTCCCGGACCCGCCGCCGCCGCCCCGTGCGGGTGGCTCACCGCCGACGTCGGCGTCCGGCTGCGCTGGCCGGACGGGGAGGTCACCGGTGCGGTGGCGTCCTCGGTCACCGGGCTGGGGGCGGCATGACCTGTCGCACCGTCGGAAGCGGTAGGGTCCGGTGACATGAGGACGGTGACCCTCGGCGCGCTCGCCGGACACTTCGGACGCGACGTCGCACGGGGTGTCGCCAAAGCCGTGGGAATCGTCGAGGCCGCTGTCCGCGATGGCGTCGACCTGCTGGTCTTTCCCGATGCCACTCTGGGTGGCTACATCGGCGACCTGCGCTCCCCCGACCCCGAGGACCTGCCACCAGCACTCGATCCGGACGGCCCGGAGCTGGCGGCGATCACGAAGGCGGCGGGGCCGATGACCGTGTGTATCGGATACACCGAGGCCGCCGGGGACACCCGGTACAACGCCGCGATCTGCATGTCCGGCGACGGTGTGCTCGGTACCCACCGCAAGGTGCATCAGCCGGCCGGGGAATCGCTGGCGTACGCCGCCGGCGACTCGTTCCGCACCTTCGACACGCCGATCGGGCGGTTGGGCATGCTGATCGACTACGACAAGACCTTCCCGGAGTCGGCTCGTACGCTCGCGCTCGACGGCGCGCGCGTGATCGCCGCGTTGTCGGCATGGCCGGCCAGCGTCACGGATCGGGCCGCGAGGCTTCCGGCCGATCGGCAGTCCCGGCTGTTCGATCTCTACGACTGTGCCCGGGCTGCCGAGAACCAGGTGTTCGTGGTGTCGTCGAATCTCACCGGGGTGACCGGCTCACTGCAGTTCCTGGGGCAGGCGAAGGTGGTGGGTCCGGGCGGCGATGTGCTCGCCACCACCCGGTCCAAGGGCGGACTGGCCAAGGTGCAGGTGGACATCGACGCCGAGATCGAGCGGGCGCGACGCGTGCTCAACCACTTGGCGGAACTGCGACCAGAGATCTACACCACCGATCGAAAGGTGTGATGTACCTTGCGGATCGCATTGCTGACGTATTCCACCAAACCGCGCGGCGGCGTGGTCCACACGCTGAACCTGGCCGAGGCGTTGAGCCGTCTGGGTGCCGATGTCACGGTGTGGAGCCTGTCCCGCGGCGGCGACCAGGGATTCTTCCGGCCCGTCGACCCGAGCGTGCACATCGAGTTGCTCCCGTTCGACGACGTGCCGGGCGAGGACGTGACCGGGCGCATCGTCCGATCCATCGATACACTCCGATCCGGTTTTCGGCCAGATGATTTCGACATCGTGCACGCCCAGGACTGCATCAGCGCCAATGCGGTGGGTATGTGCATCCGCACGATCCATCACCTCGATCACTTCACCACCCCTGTGCTCGTCGACTGCCATGAGAAGGCGGTGACGACCCCCTACGCACGGATCTGCGTGTCGCAGGCGGTGGCCAACGAGGTGGAGGACGGGTGGGGGCTGCGCCCCACGGTGATCCCCAACGGGGTGGCCTATGACCGATTCGCTGATGCCGCAGCCGATTCCGTGGAGGCCGCAGCGGACCGAGGCGCATGGCGGGAGCGGCTGGGCCGGTATGTCCTGGCGGTCGGCGGGATCGAGCCCCGCAAGGGCAGCATCGACCTCCTCGAGGCGTTCGCGATCCGCGCGCGCGAGGACCCCGGCCTGAACCTGGTGTTCGCCGGCGGCGAGACGTTGTTCGACTATCGCGACTATCGCGCGGATTTCGAACGGCGGCAACACGAACTGGGTATCACACCCATCGTATTGGGCACCGTCGACGAGTCCGACCTGCCATCGCTCGTCGCCGCCTGCGAGGTGTTCGCATTCCCCTCCACCAAGGAGGGATTCGGTCTGGCCGCGATGGAGGCGCTGGCGGCCGGCCGACGCGTCGTCACCCGTGACCTACCGATCCTCCGAGAGGTCTTCGGCGACACCGTCACCTACGCCGCCGACGTCGACGCCCTGGCGGCAGCGTTGGGTGCAGCGCGCAATCCGGACGTCGGACGTCGAGACCGGGGCGACGCACTGGCCCGTTCACTCACCTGGGAGCGCGCAGCGCGGGCGCATCTGGACTTCTATGCCGCGCATCCCCGCCCGGAGATCTGAACGTCGCGAACCACGCCACCGCCAGACCGGCCACCGCACCACCGGAGACCGCCGAGTCCGTGGTGACGCCCGCTCCGATCGCGGATCAGAAGGCCCCGACCTGGCACATCCGGAGATCCACTTGGCCCGCTCCGGGCAGGTCGTCCAACACCCCCGGCAGAGGTCTAGACTGGATGGTCCAGACCCACCCCGCCATCGCTCGAAGAGGGAACGTGACCAGCAGCAAGCGTCCGACACACAAGGAACGCCTTCTGGAATCCGGCCTGCGACTGCTCTATGCGGACGGCTACCACGGCACCACCGTCGACGCGGTCCTCGCTGCCTCCGAAGCCCCCAAAGGGTCCTTCTACCACCATTTCGGTTCCAAGGAGGCATTCGGCTTCGCCGTCCTCGACGCCTACGATCGGATCCAGCACGAGATCATCGGACAGTGGGCTGCACGAACCGACCTGACCGTTCCACAGCGGATCGCCGGCTTCCATGAGGTCCTCGTCGAGCGGCTGGTTGCCTCGAACTGGCAGGCATCGTGCCTGATCGGCAAGCTGTCCAACGAACTGGCGGCCACCTCCGAGACCTACCGGAAACGTCTGGCCCACAGCTACACCGACTGGCGCGATGTCACGATCGCCATGCTGGACACGGGCCGGTCCGACGGTGAGATCCGCACCGATGTCACGACCGAGCATCTGGCCGACACGGTACTCGCGATGGTGGACGGCTCCTTCGTCGCCGCCCTCGTCCTTCGAGACCGGGACTATCTCGACGCCACCACCCGCGGGCTCCAGGTCCTGCTGAGTCCCGGACCGCATGCACCCTCCCACAACTGGCAACCCAAGCGGCGCCGCAGGTCCGGTCGATCAGATCAATCCCCGAAGGACGGCGACGCCCGCACCGCACATCGGGAACAACTGTTACGCACCGGGATCGACGAGCTGTTCGACCGCGGATACCACGGGACCACCGTCGATCGCATCCTCGACCGCGCACACGTCCCCAAAGGGTCCTTCTATCACCACTTCGGTTCCAAGGAGTCGTTCGTGGTCGCCGTTCTGGACGCCTATGGGGACTTCCACCGGGCACGACTGTCGGCCTGGTCGGCACGACTCGACGAATCGACCACCGCGGACGTCCTGTTCGGGTACTACACCGAGATGGCACAGATCTTCGTCGACTCGGGATTTCGCAATACCGATCTCGCCGGCAAGCTCGCCACCGAGGTGGCCACGTCGTCGGATGTACTGCGGCACAAGGTTGCCGAACTGGTCGGCAACTGGCGCCGGCAACTGGAGGAGATTCTCGCCCACGGGCAGGAACGCGGAGAGGTCCGCACCGACGCCGATGTCGGCGAGCTCAGTGCAGCCGTCCACGCCCTGATCGACGGATCGTTCGTGGTGGCCGCATCCACCCGCGACAACGCGTCACTCTCGTCCGTGGCGGATGCCGTCGTCGACGTCATCACCGGCGACTGACCGGAGCGTGCCCTGGCTCGTGAGCCCTTCGACCCTGCTGCGCTCGGTCGGGAGTCGGGGTGGACCGATCGATCGCATCACGACCCGTTCTTCATTTGCCTGTAAGCGGTCACCGCCGACATCACCAGCGCCGACGGGTTCCCGTGGTCGGGGAACAGCTTCTGCATGTGCGCCACGAGCGTCCGGGAATCCGGCAGGGTCTCGACACCCGTGATGAACGCCTCGAGGTAGGCCCGGGTGGCGGCCAGGGCTGCCGGGGTGTCCGGCAGACCTGGTTGTTTGTGTCCGGCGACGACGATCGACGGCCGAAGGGCCGCGATCATATCCAGACTGTCGATCCACCGAGGCCAGTCCCGTGGACCCGACGCGGCGAGGAAGGGATGGACCTCGTTGTAGACCGCATCTCCCGCGATGACTGCCGAGATGCCCGGAATATGCAGGGCTGCAGTCGGATGAATATCTGCTTGCGGCAGTTCGAGAACCCGGACGAGCTCACCGTCGACCCATAGGTCACCGGCCTGGAGTGCAGCAGGAACCGCGGTGTTGTCCACAGCCGCGCCCGCGAAGAACCCTCGGCTGTGGGCCCGATCGTCGTCGAGGGCCGCCGCGGCATGCGCAGCGACGGACGAGGCGGCCACCGCTCGCGCCGTCGGGAACGCCTCGAGCAGGCGTTGCAGGCCGAAATAGTGGTCGGGGTGCGCGTGGGTGATGAAAATGGTGGTCAGTGTCCGGCCCGACGACTCGATCCGACGTCGGACCTCGGCCACGTCATCGGGGAGATACTGGGTGTCGACGAGCAATGCCTCGGTGGTGCCGAGTACCAGCGTGGACGTGGTGGGCGAGAACCGACCGCCACTCGGCAGGTCGATCGCTGGGCAGGTGTAGACGTCGAGAGTGAGCTCAACCAACGGATCTCACCCCACCCTCATCGTGGTCGACAGGCCACCGTCGAGCGGGATGGTGGCGCCGGTGATGAACGACGAACCACGCGCGGACAGGAAGATCGCCAATGATGCTGCGTCGTCGGGACTTCCGATGCGATTCAGCGGATTCGACGAGCGGATCTCGTCACCCCGCTGTGCGAGCGGGACTTCGAGCATCTTGGTCGGGAACGGTCCCGGCGCGATCGCGTTGACCAGGATCGCCGGCGCGAGCGCAGCGGCCATGTGCCGCGTCATGTGATGTAGACCCGCCTTGGCGGCCGAGTACGAGAAGTTGTCGAAGTCGGGCACGGCGATGCCGTCGATGGACCCGACGTTGATCACCCGGGCCGGGTCGTCGACGCGACTGGCCTTGTGCAGCAGGGGATGCAGTTGCTGGGTGAGTACGAACGGTGCACGGAGGTTGAGGTCGAGAACCTTGTCCCAGCCGGCGATCGGGAACTCGTCGAAGGGCGCGCCCCAGGTGGCACCGGCGTTGTTGACGAGGATGTGCAGCTCGGGGGTCTGCTCGGCGATCGCCGCGGCGAGATCGGCCGACTTCTCCGGATCGCTGAGGTCGGTCGGGATCGCGGTCACGTCACCGAACTCGGCGAGTGTGCGTTCGGCGTCGGCGCACGCCTCGGCCTTCCGTGAGGTGATGAACACGCGGGCACCGGACTTCAGCAGTCCCTCGGCGATCATGTAGCCGATTCCGCGTGTTCCCCCGGTGACCAGGGCGGTCTTTCCAGCGATGGAGAAGGCATCGAGTGGTATGGTCATTGTTCCTCACTTGTGTTGGGGTGACTGGTGTCTGACACGGGATGCATCGGGTCGGTGTAGAGCGCGTTCGCAAGGGCGCCATAGCGTTTACCGATCACACTGCGACGTAACTTCATCGTCGCGGTGAGCTCACCGGTGAGTGGTGTCCAGTGTGCATCGACGATCCGATATCGCTTGATCTGCTCGGGCCTCGAGAGTTGTGGGTTCGCAGCCCGCACCAAACGGTCCACCTCGGTGGCTATCGTCGGGTGACCCCGGAGTTCGGTCGCGGAACCCACGATCCCATGTCGTCGGGCGAACTCGACAACGGCGTCGGGATCGAGAGTGATCAGCGCGACCACATAGGGTCGGCCCTCACCGAAGACCATCACCTGATCGATCACGGATCGGCCGGTCAGTTTGTCCTCGATCGACGACGGTGCGATGTTCTTGCCGGACGATGTGATCAGCAGGTCCTTCGCACGACCCGTCACATACAGTCGCCCCGCGTCGTCGAGGCGTCCGAGATCACCGGTCCGCATCCACCCCTCATCGAGGTACAGCTCGGCGGTGGCGTCGCGCCGATTCCGATAACCCGCCGCGTTGCCTGCACCGCGCACCAGGATCTCACCATGGTCGCCGATTCGTACCTCCCATCCGGGCATCGGTGCACCCACCGACCCGACGGCGCCGGTTCCGGGCCGATCGCTCGTCACCACGCCGCTGTTCTCGGTCATGCCGTATCCGAGGACGACATCGATACCCATCGACGCCCAGAACTCGTGCAGCTCTTCGGGCATGGCCGCCGCACCGCAGGTGGCGGTGATCACCCGGTCGAGGCCGAGTCGTTCACGTACCGAGCGCAGCACCCCACCTCGTGCACGCCCCGCTTCCACAGCCAGGACCGTCGGCACCGTCTCACCGGCGCGGTTCAGTCGGCTCACCTCCGCCAACACCGTTCGTGCGCGGTCGATCTCGGGGCGCACCTGGTCGAGTTCAGGTGTGCTCATGTATGCCTCGACGCCGCTTCGCAACTTTGCGAAGGTTCGAGGGACACCGAACAAGTAGGACGGACGGAACCGGATCATCAACGGAACCAGGTCGCCCGGGTCCGGGCAGCAGACGACATGACCGCCGACTCGTGCGGGCAGGTACAGGGTCCACAACCGTTCGACGATGTGCGCCAACGGGAGGTAGGAGATCGAGCGGTAGTCGAAGTCGAGGGTGGCCGACCCCACCAGCGACTCGAGCGAGGCCGCGATGTTGGCACCTGTCAGCGGCACCCCTTTCGACGGTCCCGTGGTCCCGGACGTGTAGATGTAGGTCAGTGGTCGATCCGGTTGTAACTCTTCGATTCTGGTATCGATCTCGGTTCGGGTGGCCCCGGGGGCACACTTCCCGAGGCGTTCGAGTTCGGCCCAGTCCATGGCGGTCCCCGTACTGTGTACCGCGATGACCAGGCAGTCGTCCTTGGCGGGCCAGGACAGTCCCTCGATGCGTCGGGTAGTGTCGTCGTCGGCGACCACCAGGACGTGAGGCCCCGCATCGGTGAGCACGTGTTCGATCTGATGGTCGGAGAACGTCTGGTAGATGCTGATCGTGGCCGCGCCGCAGTGGATTGCTGCGAGGTCGGCGAGGACGTGCTCGACGGTGTTCGGCAGCAGGATCGCCACATCGGCATCCGGGCCGACACCCAGAGCGATGAATCCCTGTGCCACAGTCAGGATTCGGTCACGAAATACCGCCCAGGAGAGAGTGGTGGCATCGGTCCCGGACTGCCAGGAGATCGCCGGATCGGTCGGGCCACTCGTCGCCCGATCTCGGATCATCGCCGGAATCGACATGATCGGACCCTTCACTTGCCCTGGAAGACAGCCGGGCGTCGTTCGACGAAGGAGGTGATGCCCTCGAGAAAGTCCGCGCTGGCGAAGACGCTCTGCTTGACCTCGTCGATCGCGTCGATCGCGGCCTGCTCCCCCTGCTCCAGGAAGCGCCGAGCAGCGGCCTTGGTGGCACGGGTGCCCAACGGCGCGTTGGCACAGATCTCTCCGGCCAGGGCAATTCCTCGCTCGATGTGCTCACCGAACGGAACCACCTCCTGAACGAATCCCAGCTCCAGTGCTCGCCGAGCATCGAAGGTGTCGGCACGCAGCAGGTGGTACATCGCATTTCCCCACCCGGTGCGGGTGAGATACCGAAAATGTGCGCCACCGAGCGGAGCGATTCCACGCGCCACCTCGAGCTGTGCGAACACCGCGGTGTCGGCGGCCACGGCGATATCGGCGGCCAGCATCATCTCGATCCCGACGGTGAAGGTGTTGCCCTGCACGACCGCCACGACAGGTTTGGTGGCGCGCCGACCGAGGGCGAACGGATCCACCAGGGACGGATCGATCTCTGCGTCCGCATCGGGGCCGAAGAACTTCGGCATGTCCAGGCCTGCGGTGGTGTGCTTTCCTGCCGAACAGAACACGGCGACCCACAGCGAGTCGTCCTCGTCGAAGGCGGTCAGATGGCCGGCCAGCTCACGCATCATGTCGGGCGTATACGAGTTCATCTTCGCCTCGTTCTCCACCATGATGATCGCGATGTGACCCTCGGTCCGGAAGGTCACCGTTCCCGCAGTGTTCTCCGTCATGGCTGCTCCTTTGTCTGCATCCGGGCGTTGTCGCGTACCGCACTGGTAGTGCAGTGGATCACTAAACTAGATCGTCTAGACGAACTAGTCAACAGCTGCGCAGCTACCCATCGACACCCATTGACGACCCGATTTAGACGCTCTAGTCTAGTCGGATCGTGGCGTTCCCACGCCTCCGGAGCCCGCAACGCCTGCCGGGCCCCAGATCGCAAGAGTCACGAATAGTGTTGTTCTACAACCACTTCTGCAGTACTCCCATCACACCGCAAGGATCGATATGTACCGGGTGCCCACCGACGACTACCACTTCCTGTACTCCGACTACTTCGGCCGAGACATCATCGCCGACACAACCGACGGCGAACTCACCGCCGTCGATGTCCGCGACGTGATCGCAGCGGCGGGCGACCTCGCCGTCGAGACCCTCCATCCACTCAACGCGGTGGGTGATCGTGTCGGCGCACAGCTCATCGACGGAAAGGTGACCACTCCGCCCGGCTATCAGAAGGCCTACCGTGCGTACACCGATGGCGGCTGGACCTCGATCACGGTGCCTCGCGAGATCGGCGGCGAGGGCGTACCGTGGACCGTCCACAACGCTCTCAGTGAACTGTGGAGCGCAGCCAATGCCGCATTCTCGCTGTGCACCGGGCTGTCGGTCGGCGCGATCCTCGCGCTTCACGCCGCCGGTGACGATCACGTCCGCGCCATCTACCTACCGCCGATGGTCGCAGGCCGTTGGACCGGCACCATGAACCTCACCGAGCCCCAAGCCGGAACCGACCTCGCGGCGATCCGCACCACCGCCCGCCCGAATACCGATGGCACGTGGGCGATCAGCGGCCAGAAGATCTTCATCACCTGGGGCGACCACGACCTCGCCGACAACATCGTGCACCTGGTACTGGCCCGGACCCCGGATGCACCCGCCGGCCTACGCGGACTCTCGCTGTTTGCAGTCCCGAAGTTCATCCCCGACGCGAAAGGCGCTGTCGGTGAAGACAATGCGGTCACGACAGTGTCGCTGGAACACAAGCTCGGCATCCACTCCAGCCCCACCTGCGTACTGCAATACGAGGGAGCGACCGGACGCCTGGTCGGCGAGCTACACGGTGGCCTCTCCGCCATGTTCGTGATGATGAACGCAAGCCGCACCGGCATCGGCCTGCAAGGGCTGGGCGTCGCCGACCGCGCCTATCAGCAGGCCCGGGACTATGCCGACGATCGGGTTCAGGGCCGGGTACTCGGCCGGCCCAACGGAACCCCGATCTCCGGGCACCCCGACGTGACACGGCTGTTGCTCTCGATGTCGAGTCGGATCTCGGCATTCCGCGCGCTGTCGATCCAGCTCGCCCAGTGGCTCGACGAGGCCGAGCGCGCCGGCTCCGACGACGCACGCGAACTCGCCGACTTCCTGGTTCCGATCTTCAAGGGTTGGGTCACCGAGGAGACCGTCAAGATCACCTCGGATGCCGTACAGGTTCACGGCGGTCTCGGATTCATCGAAGAAACCGGTGCCGCGCAACACTATCGGGACGCGCGAATCTTCCCCATCTACGAGGGCACCACCGCTATCCAGGCCAACGACCTGATCGGCCGCAAACTCTTACGGAACCAGGCCCGCACCGTGATGAAGTTCGCGCAACTCGTCGCCGACGACCTCCGGCCACTGCGATCGTCGAGCGACCCGATCGCCCAGCGCACCGTCGAGCGTCTCGACCGAGCGCTCACCGCCACCCGACAGGCCACGTCTGCACTCGTAGGACATGCTTCGACCGATCCGCGAGGTGCGTTCGCTGTCGGCGTTCCCTATCTCGAACTCCTCGGGCTGCTCGCCGGCGGATGGGCCCATGGCCGGATCGTCGGCGCCACCCTCGTCCGCGATGAACTCGGCGCCGCCGATCGGCGACGACTGACCGAGGCCGACTTCTTCGGCGCACACCATCTGAGTCGGGTCCATTCGCTGGCCGAGACCATAGCCTCCGGTGAAATCATCTGATACCACGGTGAATTCGCTCTTCCGACCGACCAATCGCCTTGACGACACGGATCGGACACGAAGTATCCTGACCCGGCCGCGTCATACCTGTTCTCACGCGGGGACGGCGCCGACGAGTGTCGAGTAGACGACGGAGTTCTGATCGGTGAGAGTCGTGCCGTCGGGTCCGAGATAGCACGTGACCAGAACCAGTCTGCCCGGCACCCGCCCACGGAGGCGCGGTTCCAGCTGCGCCTGTCCGTGCCTGTCGTACACCGCGGTCTCGGCGATCTCGTAGGTCAGAACGCCACGTCGGGTGGTCAGGACGATCGTGTCCCCGGGACGGGCCCGGCCGAGGTCGTCGAACACCGCGTCGCCGCCGGCGATCGAGTGACCTATCACGAATACCGTTCCATCGGAGTCGGTTCCGGCCTCAGAGCGACATCCCACCCGGTAGGCGACATCACTTCCCGGCGGGTCGAGGACCGGGCACTCCGTGGTGTCCATCACCGTGACCGGGGTGTCGATTCCCGCGGCCGGCACCGCGATGGCGGTGGGGACGGCCGCGGGTACGTCCGCACTCCGCGCAAGGGTCGCGACTACCGGAGCAGATGCATTGGTACCCAGAGGGATCGATGCCTGTTCCGGAGTCGCACACCCGGTCAGAACCGCCTGCGGACCGAGTGGTGCGAACGCTCACTTCCGCCGACGACGGAAGGCCACGAATCCGGCCAGCGCGGCCATGCCCGCAGCGGCACCGGCGACCCACACGGGCGCCGAGTTGTCGTCGACGCCGCCGGTTTCGACGGTCAGTCCTTCGCTGTAGGACAGCGGCACGAAGTCGCCGGATCCGTTCTCGTATCCGTACACGGTCTGACCCGTGGTGTTGTGCACCGTGCGGACGGTTTCACCGTCCGGCCCCGCGGCGGGAGTGCTCGGGATGTCGATTCCCACCTCGGGCAGGTCCGCAACCGGAAGTTCCACCGGCACAGAGGGAATCCCCGGGATGGTCGGCACGACCGGAGTGGTCGGCACGGCCGGATCCTCCCGACGCGCGGAGGAATCCCGACCTGTTCCCATGACGCCGACGGTGGCGGCCACAGTCGTCACGACCTGCACCCGCCACCTCTCGAACGATCCCCGCTCAGCCGATGGGTCGACTACTCGGCAACTGCACCCAGCTCGGGTTGGCCGGATCGAGCAGCACATGCTCGGGCTTCAGACCACTGTCGTGACTGATCGGGCCGAAGCTCACCGCCCGCGGCGCATTGAACGCGTACACGCTCACCCGCACCCGATGGCCACGCTTGATCAGCGCATCGGTGCCGAGGGTCCCGATGTCGAGGTACTGCACAGCACCCGGCTTCACCAGGTCGCGCCGATAGGCGTCGAGTGCGTAGATCGGATCCACGAGGTCACCGTTGGTCTCGTATCGCGATGCGGCACGGTCGATCTGGTTACGGATCGACACCGTCATCGAGCCGGTGGTGAGCACCTTCGACGTTCCATCGGGTGCCACGTCGGACACCACGGCGACGTAGAAGCCGTCGGTGGCGTCGACCTGGGTGCGCAGGTGCACGTTGATCGGGCCGTTGATCGAGGTGGCCTGCGGGACCGCCGGTGAGGTGAAGGTCAGGGCACCGCGCTCGGCGATCCGGTTGTCCCCGGTGCAGAAGTCGAACGAACTCAGGAAGCCGATCTGATCACGGTTGGTGTCGCCCGAGCACAGCGTGGTGACACCGGGGCTGACCGTCCACCGGGCAGTGGTCTTCGGGCCACTCGCCGACAGCGAGCCGTCGCGCACCGAGGTCGGCGACGTGCCGCTGCGTGCCGGTGTCAGATAGAGCCGACGATGCTGCTGGTCACCACGCGGGAACTGCTGCGACTGCACCCAGCCGCCACCCTGCTGATGGCTTGTGGCCGAAGGATATTCGTCGATGCGGTTGGGAACACCCTTGATCCAGCGGTCGAACCAGGTCCGCTGCAGCACCGCCATCGACGGCGGTTGCCCGGGGGCGCCGCGCATGTCCCAGCCGTTGGTCATGTGCTCACCGGTGCTCATCACCAGCTTCTTCTGCGCGGCCGGCACACCGCTGAGCTGGTCCAGCGCACGCCACTCCATGTTGGTGAACAGATCTTGCCAGCCACCCACCACGAAGGTGGGGATCCGGATCCGTGCGGCGTCGGTGGTCAGCGCCTTGCGATAGGTCGAATCCAGTTGCACCAGTTCACGAGTGCGTCCGCTCAGCGAGTTCACGTCGGTGGCGGTGAGCCCTTCGAGATATTCCTTGACGAACACCGCCGGATTGTTCAGGCGGTCACGCAACCAGACCGGATCGAACTGTCCGCGAAGCAGGCTCGGTACATCGGGGATCACCTTGGTGGCGTTCACCGCGAACAGCCACAGCGCCAGGAAGCCGGCCCCGTATCCGGAGCCCGGTGCGACGACGTCGGCGACGATGTCGGTCATCGGCGCGGCCGGGAAGATCGCCTTGAGCCCCTGGGGACGCTTCGACGCGGCCTGCAGCTGATTGATCGCGGAGTACGAGTACCCCGACATGCCGAGGTCTCCGTTGGAGTAGGGAAGGGTGCGCACCCAGTCGAGAACCTCGATGGTGTCCTTCTGCTCACGGTTGCCGAAGACATCCCAGACCCCCTGGGAGGTACCGGTACCGCGGACGTCGACCACGATCTGCGTGTAGCCGCTGCGCACCAGCTTCGGGTCCACCGAGAACACGCTCGGCAGTCCACCGTTGGCCACCTTCAGCAGCCGTTCGGTGCCCGAGATCGGCGTACCGGACAGGTTGATGCTCGCGAGCAGGTCGAACATCGGCTGCGAGAGCCCCGGCACGTTCGACCCGGCGGCCGCGATCATCGCGATCAGCTTGTTGTACGGGGTCAGGTTGACGATGACGGGGTTCTTGTCCCGGGTCGCCCGTCCCGAACCATCGGCCGGACGGTAGATGTCCGCACGGAGAATCGTGCCGTCCGACATGGTGATCGGCACACTCGGGGTGACCGAGATGCCCGCATACCTCTGCCGTTCGGAATCATGGGTCTTGGCCCATTGCAACGGATTCAGACCCAATGGTGCCGCATCGGCAGGTGGTGGCGGAACAACGAACGCAGCGATCACCACCGTCAGCAGGGTGATGAGCACCGCACCACGGCGGAACCTCCCCGACGCTGTCCGCAAACCCCGATCTGCGTGCATTGACCCCGACCCCCCGTGTTCTTCGGTCCATCCGACACCCCGCCGCGTCGTGTCCCACACCGTTACAGCAGCCCCCGGGTGTGACCGGTGCCCATCACGGGAGTGTCGGTGATGTGCGCCATAGATCTTCTTACCGGTGAGTAATTCTGTCAACCCAGGTCTCGGTGTCCAGATTCTTCGCTGTCGAACAGCCGCCCCGAGCTTCGATCACCACGGCAAGCGGGCGAGACCCCGCAGCCGGGCGCGGTATCGTCGACGAGGTGTTCCGACCCGACCGACGCCCCGCCGGCATCCGCATCCTGATCGCCGCGATGGCCCTGAGCAGCCTGGGAGCGCTGTCGGCGTGGACCGGCGCGCCGGCCCACGCAGCACCGGAGACCGCCGGCCTCGACCCCGCACTGGCAACCGCCTACCAGCAGGCGTCCACCGCGGCACATGCCGACGGCGTGGACCTGTGGATCACGTCGGGGAAGCGGTCGTACGCCGAGCAGCAGCAGATGTGGCGTGACGGGCTCGCCGAGTACGGGAGTCCTGCCGAGGCCCGCAAGTGGGTGCTGCCGCCACACGAGTCCACGCACGTCAGCGGGCAGGCGATCGACGTCGGCCCACAGGCCGGGGCGGCCTGGCTCGAACGCTACGGGTACCGCTGGGGACTGTGTCGCACCTTCACCAACGAGTGGTGGCACTTCGAGGAGACATCGATCCCGGGCGTCGGCTGCCCGGCGATGTGGCCGAACGCGGCGGTGCGCGCCGACCAGATGGGCGCAGCCCTCCCCTGACCGGTTCCTCCCCGCGGTACCAAGACAGCCTCCCGGTCCGCTCGCACGGCGCCGATCGGTTCAGTCCCGGGCGCGAGAGCGTTGCCGCAACGCCCACGGTTCGTCGCGCAGTCCGGCCGCGGCCTCCTCCACCGGGACCCGATGCCCGTGCGCGCACCGCACCTCCGCCGACAACGGTGCGCCACAGCCGCGGTGCACCAGTCGCACACCGGTACGGTGGTCGTCCCGGAGTCCGTCGCCCCAGTCGACGAGTGCCACGAAGATCGTGTACAGCTCGCGACCGCGCTCGGTGAGGACGTACTCGAAGCGTGTTCGACTGCCCGGCTCCCGATACGGCCGACGGTCGACGATGCCGTCGGCATGGAGCTGCTTGAGTCGCCCCGCGGCGACGGCCTCGCTCAAGCCCGCCCGGCGCGCAAGCTCGTCGAATCGGTGTGCACCGTAGAGCAATTCGCGCACCAGGACCATCGACGACCGAGTTCCGATGACCTCGAGGGCGCGCTCCATCCGGCAGAATCCCTTGGCCGTCCACGCATCACGGTCGGCGTAGGCACCCTGGAGTTCCAGCACCTCGTCCGACTCCTCGCGCGCTCCCTCCGGCCGCGCGTCGTCGACCGGATCGCCTGCACCCCGTTCACCCTGTGACATATCCCCATCGTACCGCTCACTTTGCAATCCCATAGCCAGCCTGTACAGTTCTGACTATGGGATTGCATAGCCAGCCCTACGCCTACCCCAGAATGTCGCTCCGCACGACCTGAGATCCGGGAGGAACACCATGAACACCGCGGTCATCGCAGATGCCGTCCGCACCCCCGTCGCCAAGGGCAAACCCGGCGGCGCCTACGCCCACATCCACCCCGTCGACCTGCACGCCCACGTTCTCGCGAGCCTCGTCGACCGCACCGGTATCGACCCGGCGATCGTCGAGGACGTGATCAGCGGCGCGGTCGGACAGGTCGGCGAGCAGTCCGGGAACACCGCACGGTGGGCACTGCTCGGAGCGGGTTTCCCCGAGTCCGTCCCCGGCGTGACCGTCGACCGCCAGTGCGGCTCCAGCCAGCAGGCCCTGCACTTCGCGGCGCAAGGCGTGATCGCCGGCGCCTACGACGTGGTGATCGCCTCGGGTATCGAGTCGATGAGTCACGTCCCGATCGGGTCGCAGTCGCTCGGCCGCGACTTCACCGGCCCCAAGGTGTCCGAACGATACTCAGAAGGTCTTGTACCCCAAGGGATCAGCGCCGAGTTGATCGCACAGAAGTGGTCGCTGTCACGCGCCGAACTCGACGACTTCTCGGCTCGCTCACACCAGCGCGCCGCCACCGCATGGAAGAACGGTGCATTCGACTCGCAGGTCACCCAGGTCACCGACCTGCGCACCGACGAGACCATCCGGCCCGACTCCACGGTGGCGTCACTGGGTGGGTTACGGCCTGCGTTCCGCAGCGAATACTGGGCGCAGCGGTATCCGGACCTCGACTGGAACGTCACCGCGGGCAACAGTTCGCCGATCAACGACGGTGCGGCGGCGGTGTTGATCACGAGCGAGGAGGCCGCAGGCCGCCTGGGCCTGACCCCGCGGGCACGCATCCACTCGTTCGCCGTGGTCGGTGACGACCCGGTCCTGATGCTCACCGGCATCATCCCGGCCACAGCAAAGGTGCTGGCCAGAGCTGGTCTGACGATCGGCGACATCGACGCGTTCGAGGTCAACGAGGCGTTCGCGTCGGTGGTGCTCGCGTGGCTCCGTGAGACCGGCGCCGACCCCGCCAGGGTCAACATCAACGGCGGTGCCATCGCGATCGGACACCCCCTCGGCGCATCCGGGGCGCGGCTGATGACCACCTTGCTGGGCAACCTCGAGCAGGGCGGCGGGCGCTACGGACTGCAGGTCATGTGCGAGGCCGGCGGCCTGGCCAACGCCACCATCATCGAACGGATCTGATCACCATGACATCTCTGCAGGATTCCGTGGTCCTGGTGACCGGCGCCAACGGCGGGCTCGGCACCCACTTCGTCCATCAGGCACTCGACCGAGGCGCCACCAGGGTCTACGCCGCGGCCCGCCGACCGATGCAGTGGGAGGACAACCGTGTGGTACCACTGCGCCTCGACGTCACCGACCCCGAATCGGTGGCCGCCGCGGCAGCGTCGGCACCGGACGTGACGATCGTGATCAACAATGCGGGGATCTCCAACGGCGCCGGCGTGACCGGCGACCTGGATGATCTCCGGGCGATGTTCGAGACGAACTTCTTCGGCGCCCTCACCGTCACCGATGCCTTCAGCCCGGCGTTGCGCGCCCACGGCGGAACACTGCTGAACGTGCTGTCGGTGCTGAGCTGGATCGGGATCGGCGACGGCTACAGCGCCTCGAAGGCGGCACTGTGGTCGGCAACCAACACCCTGCGACTCATCCTGTCCCGTCAGGGTGTTCACGTCGCAGCCCTCCATCTCGGCTACACCGACACCCCGATGACCGTCGGCGTCGATGCACCCAAGAACGATCCGGCCGACGTCGTGCGCACCGCCTACGACGGCGTCGAGGCCGGGGACGCCGAGATCCTCGCCGACGAGATCAGCAGGCGGGTCAAGGCCGGACTGGCCGCGCCGATCGAGACGCTCTACCCGCAACTGAACGCACGGTGAGCACACATCAGCAGACGAGGAGACATCGATGAGTTCCGAAACAGACACCCCAGCACCCGATCTGGAGAACGCAAGCGCCTTTGTACAGGCCGCCGGGCTACGGATCACCGAAGCCGACGGTGAGCGGGTGGTCGGCTGGATCGACCTGGGGCCGCAGCACCACACCCCGTGGGGAGTCGTCCACGGCGGGGTGTTCCTCAGCGCGGTGGAGTCCGCGGCCAGTATCGGGGCCAGTGCCGCCGTCGCCGACCGCGGACTGATCGCGGTGGGTGTGCACAACGGAACCGACTTCGTCCGTGGAGCCCACGACGGGCGAGCCGACGTCCTCGCCACTCCGCTGCAGCAGGGCGCGAGTCACCAGTTGTGGCAGGTGCTGATCACACGGGCGACCGACGGGAAGACCTTGGCACACGGGAAACTCCGTCTGCAGAACGTCGCACCGCGCGCTCGCGGCTGAGTATCAGGCCGGCGTGGAGCAGGCGACTCCACCGTAACCTCCACGGTGGAAGATCAACGGCGACACCGGGTTGGTCACCGCCATGTCGTGGACCTCACACAGGACGATCCAGTGGTCTCCGGCCTCGACGGTCTCGCGGATCCGGGTGTCGATCCAGGCCACCGAGTCGGAGAGCACCGCGTCGCCCGACGGTGAGGCAAACCACTCGATACCGTCGAGCTTGTTCTCCCAACGCTTGGCCAGGGTGCGCACCACATCCTGCTGATCCTCACCGACGACGTTGACGCACAACGATTCACATCGACGGAGGCGATCGAAGGTGCGCGAGGACTTCATCGGCATGAACGACACCAGGGGTGGATCCATCGACACGGAACTGAACGTCCCGACAACCAGTGCCAGGTGCTCACCGTCGTCGGCGCGTCCGGTGACGACGGCGACGCCGGTCGGATAGTGCCCCAGCACTTCGCGGTACACCTGGCCGTCGATGTTCTTGACTGCTGACTCGGACATACGTTGCTTCCTCGGTCTCGGTGGACACCGACATCCCGCTGTGTGGATGTCGCTGTCACCGAACCTAAGTCAGCCCGGAGAACAACGGTAGAAGGGATATCTTTACCGCTCGGTCGGGAATTCGTCTGGAGCGACCGGACAATCCACCGGGCTCGCGGTGAGACCCCCTGCCACACCCGGGCGCCGGAGGTCGCGGGGTGCTCACCCGGGTCGTCCGACGTCACCTCCGGTCCGACGTCACGCCCAGGCCGCCGACGTGGGATTCACTACCATCGGGACAGGGATATCTTTACTGTCGCGACGGCCGCAAAAAGGGCAGACTGGTTCGGTACGTATCAGAGGAGGAATGGTGACCCCGGCCCAGTGGAACCAGCCCATCGGCGATCAGGTGACCGCCGTCCATGACGGTGTGGTGACCGCAGAAACGCTCGCCCTGCAGGTGCGCGAGGAGATCAGACGACGCGAACCCGACCTGCACGCCTGGGTGTGCCTGGCCGACGATCTCGATACCCAAGCGCACCTTCAGGATCACGCGTCCGGCACCCGCCCGCTGCGCGGTGTGTCCGTCGGGGTCAAGGACCTCATCGACGTCGCCGGCCTGCCCACCCGATCGGGTTCGGTGGTGACCTCCGCCGACCCTGCCGGCTCCGACGCCCCCTGCATCACGCGGCTCCGTGAGCTGGGCGCCGTGATCCAGGGCAAGACGGTCACCACCGAGTTCGGATACTTCGCACCGGGCCCTACGCGCAATCCTCACGACCCCGGCCACACTCCCGGCGGATCGTCGAGCGGTTCGGCCGCCGCGGTGGGCGCCGGCACCGTCCCGGTGGCCCTGGGAACCCAGACCGCGGGGTCGCTGACCCGTCCCGCGTCGTATTGTGGGGCGGCGGGCATGGTGCTCGCCCAGGGAACCACCAGCATGGCGGGGATCTCCGGGCTCAGCGAAACCCTCGACTCGCTCGGTTTCCTGACCCGCACCACCGACGATCTGGCATATCTGTTCGGCGCCTTCACCGGACGGACCGTGGCCCCGGTCGGGTCGAGTGCCGTGACCACCGCCCATCTGTGGGCAGGCAGCGGCCTCGACACGCTGCATCCCGACATGACCGAACTCCTCCAGATCCTCCCCGCACTGCTGGCCGACGCCGGGGTGCGAACCGATACCTTCGCCGGAGACGACCACGTCCGGACGCTCGCCGACGACCACCTGACCGTGATGTCGGTGGAGGCCGCGGCCACCCTTCATGACGTGTTCGATCATCATGCGGCACAACTGAGTCAGCCATTGCAGGCGTTGGTCGAGCAGGGGCGCCGAACCACCGCCGACGCACGCTCCGCGGCGCTGGTCCGACGTGACCAGTCCCAGCAGATGATCCGGGAGATGCTCGCCGACAACGCGATCGTCATCGGCCCCGCAGCCCCCGGCCCCGCGCCCGCAGGACTGTCGGCGACCGGCTCCCCCATCCTGAGCCGCCCGTGGCAGCTGCTCGGCTGCCCGGTCGTGATCGTGCCCGGAGCACTGAGCCGCGAGGGACTACCGCTGGGAGTCCAATTGATCGGACTTCCAGGACACGAGGATCACCTCTTCGAGGTGGCCCGCAAGCTGGAACCCCTGCTGCGCTCTCACACCGAACATCGCGCTCAGCAACCCGCGTGAGCAGAAAGGACGCGCCGACATGGCCATGAAACCACGCCCGGTCACCCACCACCGCATGTTCCTCACCTGCTACGAGGACACGTTCAACTACGGGTGGCATCACGTCGACCTGTTCGTGCACGACGAGTACGGCCGCGAGGTCAACTGGGTGCACTGGACGGTGGAGGCCGACGGCCCGGAGGCCGCCGACGAATCGGTTCGCCGCGAGGAACCGTGGTTGCGGAGGACCTCGCCGTGGGAGCACCGGGTCAGCGTGGTCGGCATGAACTATTGGACGGCCGATGCGGCCTGGGATGACGTCGCCGCCGATGCGACGACCGACTGGGCGCCGGCCGGATGACGGCCGACTCTCGAACACCGAATGCCGGGGTCGATTCCGACCCCGGCACGGTCGTCTATGTGGTCGACGACGATCCTGAACTGTGCGACTCGGTGGACTGGCTGCTCGGCAGCATCGGGATCTCGCCCCGGATCTGTCACAGCGCCGCCGCATTCCTGGAGACCTACACCGGAGATCACCCGGCATGCATCGTGCTCGACATGCGCATGCCGCAGATGAGTGGTAACCGGCTACAGGAGAAGCTCAACGAGATCGCCCCGCACGTGGCGATCATCTTTGTCTCGGCGCACGGGGACATCCGGATGTCGGTGTCGACGATGCAGGCCGGCGCACTGGACTTCCTGGAGAAGCCCTACGATCCGCAGCGGCTGCTCGACGCGGTGCAGGCCGGGATGGAGAAGGCGGCCGAGCGTTTCCACTCCTACCGGGCGCATCATTCGGTGGCCGAGAAGGTCGCGTCACTCACCCCACGCGAACGCGAGATCCTCGCTCTGGTGGTGGAGGGACTGCCCAGCCAGAACATCGCCCGCAAGCTGGGCATGAGCGTGAAAACCGTTGACGTGCACCGTGCCCGGATCAAGAGCAAGACCGACGCCGACAGCATCAGCACCCTGGTCCGCGACATCCTGCGCTACGACGTGACGGTACCGATCGACCCCCGTCCCTGATCCGGCCCGCACCCGGGCATCCGGACGTTCAGGGCGGTGCCCTCAAAGGACGAGGGCGATCAGGGATGCGGGTGATCGAGGATGCGGGCGATCAGGTCGAGCGCGGTCCGGCTCAGTAGTAGTCGAGGACCATCCGTTCACCCTGCGAGCGGGACACGCAGGTCGCGATGACCTCGCCGGAGTCCTTCTCCGACTTGGACAAGACGTTGTCACGGTGTTCCGGGGTGCCCGAGAGCACCGACATGATGCAGGTACCGCAGATCCCCTCCTGGCAGGAGGTGTCGACGTCACAACCGTTCTCGTTGAGGACTTCGACGATGCTCTTGTCCGCCGGGACCTGGTAGACCTCACCGTCGAGTTCCACCTCGAAGGCGGTGTTCGCCGAGGCGTCGGGTTGTTCTGCGGCATGGAAGTTCTCGATGTGCACGGCCTCGGCGGGCACGTACTGCTCGGCCACCGCCACCATCTTGTCCATGAAGGCCTCGGGGCCACAGACGTAGACGTGCGATCCGGCCGGCGCCGAGATGAGTGCGTCACCGAGCAGTTGCGACTGACTGTCACGCCCCACGCCGAGGTGGGCGTGCACCTTGTCCGGGCACCGATCGCGCAGTAGGGGCAGGAATGCCGCCTCCTGCTCCGAGCGGGCGAAGTAGTGCAGTTCGAACGATCCGCCGGCCACGTCGAGATGGCGCGCCATGCTGAGCATGGGGGTGATCCCGATCCCGGCAGCGATCAGGACATGATGGGCTGCACTGCTGTCGATCTCGAGCAGGTTTCGGGGCTCGCTGATCTGCAGTGCGTCACCCTCGGCGACGTCGTGCAGTGCCGCCGACCCGCCCCGGGAGTTCTCCTCACGCTTGATTGCCACCGCGAACGGCTCCCGGCCGTCGGGCGCCGAGCACAGCGAGTACTGGCGGGTGATCGCGGTGGGCCCCACCACGTCGATGTGTGCACCCGGGGTGTAGGCACCGATCGAGGTGCCGTCGGGTTTCGTCAGATAGAACGTCTTGACCGTGGGGGTCTCCTGGACGATCCGTGAGACGACGACGTCGATGAGGGGCATGAGTGAGTTCTCCTGGGGCAGCGGTCAGTACACACGTATCGTCAGGACACGTGGGGTCGGGGCGCGTGCGTCAGCGGACGTAGAGACCGCCGTTGACGTCCCAGCACGCACCAGTGGCAAAGTAGGCGTTCTCTGCGGTGAGCAACGCCACCATGTCGGCGACGAAGGCCGGGTCGCCGAGGCGTCCCACCGGGATTCCGCCGATCATCGCGTCCACCTTGTCGGCCGGGATGGTCTTGCGGAACACCGGAAGATCCAGCGGGCCGGGGGCGATGGCGTTCACCGTGACCCCCCTGCCCGCGAGTTCGCGGGCGAACACCTTGGTGGCGGTGAGGATCGCACCCTTGGACGCGGCATAGTGCGCACCGGTGGCCGTGCCGCCGTTCTGGCCGGCCAGCGAGGCCAGGTTGACGATCCGACCGAATCCGTTGTCGGCCATCGCCGAACCGAACACCTGGCAGCCGAAGAAGATACTGTTCACGTTGGTGTTGAGCACCTCGGTGAACTCTTCCTCACCGACGGTCAGGACGTCCGCGGTCTGGGTGCGGGCAGCATTGTTGACGACGATGGACGGTGTGCCCCAGACCTTCTCGATCTCCGCCAGGGCGGACTCGAAGTTCGCCTTGTGGGATACGTCCAGTTCGAGGGCCATGGCCGTCGAGCCGTCGGCCGACAGTTCGGCGGCCACCGCGGTGGCATCCTCGATCGCGATGTCGGCCAGAACCACCCGATGTCCCTGCGCGTGCAGACGACGGGCCACGAAAGCGCCGAGTCCGCCGGCCGCACCGGTCACCACCGCGATCCGTCCGGTGTCGGCGACGGTCTCGCCGGTGATCACGGCGCTCACAGGAGGAACCCGGAGGCGCTCACGGCGTCCTCGCTGTCGATCAGGCGGGCCACCTTGAGGCTGATCTTGTCGCCGTCGTCGGACAGCGCGATGGTATGGGTCATCTCCGCACCGATCGTCGAGAAGGCATTGCGCTTGAACGCGTTGAGGATCTGGGCCGAGCGGATCGTCACCGACGTGTCGCTGACCTCGGAGACGGTGAACCGCGAGACCACCCGCACCGTGCGGGCCGCGGCAACTGCCGACGGGGCGTAGCCCTGCATCATCCGTTCCACACGCAGGTGGCGCATCCGCTTGTCGTCGTAGACCATGTTCAGCGACGCCGCGAAGTCGTCGGTGTCCGGGTCGATGGGGATGACGTACATCGCGTCGTCGGTGTACATCTCCTCCCATGCCGGGTAGTCCTTGGCGTCGAGCACCTCGGCCTCGCGCCAGATCAGGGCGATCGCCCGCTGCACGCGGGTGTCGGTGAACGTCAGCACCTCAGTCATCGGTCATCATCTTCTTCCACATCTCGTAGGACTCCCGCATACCCGTCTCGTCGGTGACATGCGATGTGGCCCAGCCTTCTTCGGTGAGGTACTCGCGGTTCTCCCCGCGGTTCACCAGGATCGGCATGTTGGGGTTGCCGCCGGCGCCGATCTGCACCCGGTCCCAGCCCTCGGCGTCGTCGGGGCTGCCGAAGCCGAACGGCCCCTGGAAGTGCTCGTGGATACGCAGGCGCTCACGGTTGATCGACTCGGGGCCACCGTCCATGCCGATCGCCATGTGCCACACCTCGGTGACGTCCACGCTGATCGGGATGAGCAGACGGAAGAACGACGACGACATCGCGATGTTGGGGAACATGTTGAGGTTGAACCCACAGCCGTGCATCGAGCGCATATAGCGGCGGATGCGTTCGGGGCTCTCCCCGGCGGCCTCGAGTTCTTCGACGAGGTGGGCGAATCGCGGCTGGATCTCCTCGTCCCCGTCGTCGATGTCGAGGTCGGCGTGTGCGGCGGCCATGACGGCCACGCTGTGACCGTTGCCGAGGGCATGCGTCTCGGCTTTGGGATCGTCCATGAACGACATCATGTTGGCGGTCTCGGCATCGACCGAGGCCATCCACGACTTGTGCACCATCGGGAAGTGGTAGCCGTCGGTGGTGTTCTCCAACTGGATCTTCCAGTTCCCGCGGAAGCGGAACTTGTGGATGCCGATCACCTTGGTGGGGAATCCGTTGGACTGCTTGAGGAATCGCTCCATCCAGATCTTCGCGTCACCGAGGTAGTCCTCGAGTGGCTCGATATCGGGGTTGAATGTCGCGAAGACCATGCCGAGGTAGCTCTCGGTGCGCAGGGTCTGCAGCGGGTAGTCCTTCTTGTCCACGACGCCCTCGTAGCCGTCGGGGTAGGGGATGCCGCGCAGCCGACCGTCGAGGGTGTAGGACCAGTTGTGGTACGGGCAGGTGAAGCCATTGGCCTTACCACTGCGCTGATCGCACACCGTGGCACCGCGATGGCGGCACCGGTTGAGCATGGTATTGATGTTGCCCTTGCGATCTCGCGCCACGATCACCGGCTGGTCGCCGACCTGGGTGGTCTTGAACGAGCCCGCCTCCGGGATCTCGCTCTCGTGGGCAACCCAGACCCAGGTGCGGTAGAAGATCTTCTGCATCTCCTCGGCGAAGATCTCGGGGTCGGTGTAAAGCTGTCCGGCGACGCGATCGTTCTCGGCGAGATCGGCGAATCGACGGGTGGGCCGTTCGGTGGTTGTCATGATCAGTTCTTTCCTTGCTGGCACCGGAATTGCGTTCCGTGGGTGTGGTTCTGGAATTCGACGGGCCTGACTTGGGCTGTCAGGGTTCGACAGTCAGAGTTCGACGTCGTCGCGAATCGTCAGTTCACGGCCCATCCGTGCCTCGATCGTGAAGTACTTCCACAGCGCGTACTCGCCGACCATGGTGGTACGCAACAGATTGCACGCCGCCTTGACGGTGGGCTGATCCACCACGTCGGCGAGCACATAGAACGTCCAAGGCCATCCGGCCGACGGACCGACCATGTGGGCATCGTCGTCCATCGTGCCGATCACCTCGACACCATCCATGGCCTTGAGGGCACCGAGGAACTCCTGGGTGGCCTCCCACACCGGACCGATCTCGGCCTTGGGCAGGTCGAAGAAGTTCTGGTTGTTGCCGACGCAGAACAAAGTGCGTAACGGTTCGGATGTCATGAGTGGGGCTCTCCTGGATGGTGGGACTGAAGCGGTCGGAGATCGGGCGGTGCAACGCCGATCACGGAAAACTGGGGATGCCGGCGTCGAGGCCGAGCAGGACGGCACCGGCCGCCTCGTAGGTGCCGGTCTGCAGCATGGCGTGCTGGGCCGGCACCATCGCGTCCTGCAGATAGCGCTGCAGCGGATGGGTGTCGTAGATGGCGCCGGTGCCGGCGAGGTCGAACACGTCGAGCGCAACGCGTCGTCCGACGTGGGCGGCGTGGGTGGCGGCCAGGCGCAGCATCGCGGTGTCGGAGGACGAGATCGATTGCCCGGCAACTGCCTTGGCCCAGACCTGAGTGGTGGTGTCGTAGAAGAAGGCACGCGCCGAACGCAGCTCGGCCTCGGCGCGCGCCACGCCGGTCTTGTAGAAAGACCGATTCCCCTTGACCTGTCCACCGGTGATCGAGGTGCGGGCGGCACCCACCTCGACGGCATAGTCCAGGGCGCCGCGGGCGGCACCGAGGGTGACCACCGCGAGGACCTGCGCCGCATAGGCCAGACCCGGATAGCGGGTGATGGGCTCGTCGATCTGCGGTGTTCCGCCCCGCACGAACACCATCTCGTCGGGGACGAAGAGCCTGTCGGCTCGCACCGAATGCGAACCGGTTGCCTTCATGCCGGCCACATTCCAGTTCTCGACGATGTCGACGTCGGCCGGATCGACCAGCGCGGTCAGCGGCTTGCCCGCGGTGTCGGGTCCACCCGCGAGGCCGATCCCGAGGATGTCGGCTCCCATACAACCGGAGGCGAACTGCCACACACCGGTGCACACGTAGCCGCCGTCGACCTTCTCGGCCTCCTGCATCGGGAACAGGCCGCCGGCGTAGGCGACGTCGGGACCGGACGCGTAGATCGTGGCCTGGCTCGCCGGCGGCAGCGCGGCGAAGTACACCAGCGACGACCCGAAGCTCGCCACCCACCCGGTGGCCGGATCGACTGCCGAGATCTGCTCGACCATCGACATGAAGTCGGCCGGCGCCATCGGCTCGCCACCGAACTCGGTGGGCGTGGACGCCCGGTACATACCGGCCCGCTTGAGCAGGGCGATGAAGTCGCGGGAGACGTGGCGCTGCGCCTCGAACTCGTCACGCCGATCCCGCAGGACGTCGAGCGCGTGGGCGAACGCCGCCTCACGGGCGGGTCCCGCCGGTTCGGCCACCACGCGCTCGGTCATACTCTCGGCGGTCATTGACTGTCTCCGTTCAGATTCGGAATTCCTCTCCAGCGCTACACTATGGAGATCCAGAGGCCACCGGTATCGGGATTATCTGCCCCGGGGGTAAGTGATCCTTTAGTCGTCGGCCTCGGCCGCGACGAGATGGGAGGTCAGACGCGATGTTCCCGGAGCGGCGTGACTTCGAACAGATGATCCGCAACACCGGAACCGGCATCCTCATCCACGAGGCGGCGTCGAAGAACATCCTGTGGGCCAATCCTGCCGCCTGCCGCATGTTCGGGTTCACGATCGAGGAACTGAAGCCGCTCAAGGCCCACCACATGAGTGCGCAGGAGCGGCAATACCGGCGCGAGGTGGGTGTGGCGTGGCTGCAGTCGGCGGTGGTCCACGGGTCGAGCCGAAAGCAGTGGAAATACCGTGCCAAGGACGGCACCGAGTTCCTCACCGATGCACGGGCAACCCTGGTCCATTGCGTGGACGGACCGGTGGTGATGGTCGAGTTCCGCAACATCGATGACGAGGTGGAACTACAGGAGGAGCTGACCTGGGTGTCGGCGTCGCTGCAACGCATCATGACCCACACCGCGGCCGGTGTGGTGGTGCTCGACGAGGACAACTGCATCGACGACATCTCCCCTCTGGCCGCCCAGTTGTTCGGGCGTACCCCCGCCGAGTTGTCGGGGGTGTATCTGGAGGATCTGGGCCGATGCGAACCACGTCTCGCCAGCGATCACGTGATCGGCAGACTGGGCAGCGGGCACGGCTCGGTGAGCATCCTGCAGGAGGTGGCCAAGGCCGACGGGTCCACATCGTGGTTGGCCGGTGAGCTGGAGATCGTCGCGCACGACGGAATGCGTTCACGGGTGCTCACCGTGCGTGATGTCACCGATCGGATCGAGTGGGAACGCCGAAACGCCTACCAGGAGGCCAACCTGCAGTACCTGAGCAGGTACAACGCGATGGGCGACATGGCGATGATCCTCGCCCACGAGCTGGGTCAGCCCCTGGCCGCGTCGACCAACTATCTCAGCGGTCTGCGCGCCCGCCTGAGTGGGGACGATCCCGATCCGCAACGCCTGGCGTACGGGATCGACCAGATCGAGAAGCAGTTGCAGCGTGCCGCCGACATCGTGGGCTCGGTGAAACGCTATGTGCGGCGGATCGAGAGCACCTCGACGTTGATGGATCTCAACGAAACGGTCGAGGAGAGTTTGTATTTCGTGCGCCTTCGGGCCGCCGAGCAGGGCGTACGCGTCTTCGCCGACATCCTCGACCGGGACATGCTGATCGAGGGTGAGAGCGTTCTGATCGGGCAGGTGATCATCAACATCTGCGTCAACGCCATCGACGAGATCGCCAAACCGGGAACCGAGGTCAAAGAGTTGTCGGTGACCACCGACGTCGATGACGGCAATGCCGTGGTCTACATCCGTGACCAGGGCGGTGGCATGCAGTCCGCCCAGCCGTCGGACCGGTTGGCCTCGGGCGCGTTCAGCGCCAAGCAGGACGGTTCGGGGATCGGCTTGATCATCTCCGAGCACATCGTCGAACGACACGGCGGTACCATCCGGTACCTCCCGAACGAACCCCGCGGCACCACGGTCGCGGTAACGCTGCCGCTGGCCGGCCCCGACGACGCTGCGCGGTAAAGGATTCCCCTATCGCGGCGTTGGTAACACCCAGTGGTCGCCGGTGTTTTCGGCCGATAGCGTGAGAGCACGGCACTCATGCCGCCATCCCGAGACCTGACAGCGTGGTCGATGTCTTGTGGCCAGTTACACCCGGTCGGCGCCCACCGGCGTCTTCTCGTCCGCGCATGCCCCGACCGCTAAGGAGAATCCATGCAGACTCCCGATGTTCTCGTGCTGGGCGCGGGCACAGCCGGTTCCATCATCACCCGCCGCCTCCTCGATGCCGGCCTGGCCGTCACCCTCGTGGAGGCCGGTGGACACGACACCAATCCGGCCATCCACGACATGTCACGGGTCGGCGAACTGTGGCTCGGCCCCGAGGACTGGGGCTATTTCTCAGCGCCACAACGTAATGCTCAGGACCGTCGACTCCACATCCCGCGCGGCAAGGTGGTCGGCGGCTCCAATCAGCTCAACGGCACCATCTGGGTCCACGGTTCACCGTGGGACTACGACCAGTGGGCCGCGGCCGGCAACACCGGCTGGGACTGGGAGTCGGTGGCGCCGATCTTCAAGCGGCTCGAGGCGGTCGACGCCGACAGCCACATGGATGTCGTCGAGCCCACCCTCTCGCCGATCCAGCAGGCGATCCTGGATTCCGCCGTCTCCCATGGCCTTCCGCTGAACCCGGACTACAACTCCGGCGTCCAGGAGGGCACATCGCGGATGAAGCTGAATCTCCGTGACGGCAAGCGCCTTTCGACATGGGCCGCGTACATGAGGCCGGTGCTCGACCATCCGCGGCTGACCCTCGAGGTGAACTCGCTGATCGACTCGCTGATCGTCACCGACGGTGCGGTTCGCGGTGTGGTGGTGGTCGGTGCGGATGGATCCCGCCGCGAGTTGCTCGCCGGCCAGGTGGTCTTGGCCGCCGGTGCCCTGGGCTCCCCGGCCATCCTGTTGCGCAGCGGCATCGGTCCGGCCGCCGAGCTCGAGTCGCTGGGCGTCGACGTCGTCGCCGACGCGGCCGGGGTGGGTCGCAACCTGCAGGATCACTTCCTGGTGCCGGTGATCTTCGGCACCGAGAAGCCGATCGATCCGCCACAGCCGTTCCAGCCGGTCACCCAGACCCACTGGTTCTGGAAGAGCGATCCGTCGCAGCCGGTACCCGACACCCAGCCGATCAACTTCAGCATCCCGTTCTACTACGACCCGGGAATGACCGGTCCGGCTTCGGGTTTCACACTTCATGCCGGCTTGATCCGGCCGCGCTCCACCGGCACCGTGACGCTGTCGAGTACGGCCCCGGACGCCGAACCGGTGATCGACTTCAACCTCTTCGACGACGAGCGCGACCTCGCGGCGCTGGTGGCGTCGGTGCGCCAGTGCCGCGAGGTGGCCCGCCAGGGCGCACTCGCCGACGAGTGGGGTGCCACCGAGGCGCTGCCCGGTCCCGACGTGGACGACAGCGATGAGGCGATCGCCACCTGGGTGCGCCGAGCGGTCAACACCTACCACCACCAGGCCAGCACCTGCCGGATGGGTGTCGACGCCGATGCCGTCGTGACCCCCGGCCTGAAGGCCCACGCGGTGGACAACCTGATGATCGCCGACGCCTCGGTGATGCCGTTCGTCACCACCGGAAACACCAACGCACCGGCGGCGATGATCGCCGAACGTGCCGCCGACATCATCATCGCCGGCTGAGCCAGCCGGCAGAATCGAGGAGCAGTTCATGATCGACATCTCAGGCGTACGGACCGGCCTGTTCATCGGTGGCGAATGGCTCGCCGCCCAGGACACCTTCACCACCCACAACCCGGCCACCGGCGCACCGCTGGTGGAGTTGGGTGCGGCGAGCACCGCCGACGTCGACGCCGCGGTCGCCGCGGCCACCGCAGCCTTCCGTGGTGAGTGGGGTGCCACGGCACCGTCGGCCAAGGGCGCACTGATCAACAAGCTCGCCGATCTGGTGGAGCGCGATCTCGACGAGCTCGCCGCGCTGGAATCGATCGACATGGGGCGTCCGGTCGGGGTGAGCGCGGCCATGATGGTGCCCAACCTGATCGGGTCACTCCGGTACTACGCCGGGTGGGCAGACAAGATCAACGGTGAGTTGATCACCAACGACGGCTACATGGGGATGGCCCCCACGCATGCCTACACCAAGCGGGAGCCGCTGGGTGTGGTCGCGGCGATCATCCCGTGGAACGCACCACTGATGATCCTGGGATGGAAGCTGGGCCCGGCACTCGCCTGCGGCAACACGGTGATCATCAAGCCGGCCGAGGACGCGTCACTGTCGATCCTGAAGTTCGCCGAGCTGGTCGCCGAGGCCGGCTTCCCGGCCGGCACCGTCAACGTGCTGCCCGGTCGTGGCGCGGTGGCCGGTGAGGCGCTGTCGCTGCATCCCGGCGTCAAGAAGATCTCGTTCACCGGTTCCACCGCAACCGGCCGCCGGATTCTGCAGAACTCGGCGGCGACGTTCAAGCGCACCGCCCTCGAACTCGGCGGCAAGGCGCCGCAAATCGTCTTCGAGGACGCGAATCTCGAAGCGGCCATCCAGGGTTGCGCGATCGGGTTGTTCATGAACCAGGGTGAGGTGTGTGCCGCGGGTACCCGCATCCTGGCGCACCGTTCGGTCTATGACGCCGTGGTCGACGGTCTCAAGGGTGCCGCCCAGGCGCAGGTGGTGGGCGATCCCTTCGATCCGGCCACCACGATGGGCCCGCTGGTCAACGCGACCCAGCGCGACAAGGTCGCCGGGTACCTGAAGAAGGGTGCCGACGAGGGTGCGCAGGTGGTCGCCGGCGGTTCGGTGCCCGACGTTCCGGGGTATTTCGTGGAGCCGACGGTGTTCGCCGGGACCAACGAGATGACCGTCGCCCGCGAGGAGATCTTCGGCCCGGTCGGCATCGTGATCCCGTTCGACTCCGACGAGCAGGCGGTGGCGTTGGCCAACGACAACGAATACGGGCTGTCGGCCACCATCTGGACCCGTGATCTGTCTCGCGCACATACGGTGTCGGGCCAGATCGAGTCCGGCGCCATCGGCGTCAACGGCTGGTCGCCGTTGGCCCCGCAGTTGCCCTGGGGCGGAGTGAAGTCCAGCGGCATCGGTCGTGAGCTCGGCTACGAGGGAATCCTCGCCTACACCGAGCCCAAGACCGTCACGATCGTTCTCTAGTTCTGGGGTGTTCTCCCTGCGGAGAACACCTTTCGTTAGACATCGGGGCGGACGGCGTGTGGGGCATACCGCCGTCCGCCCCGATCCCATCCGCCGGTCGGGTGGTGGTCACCCGTGCATCCGGCCGACAGAGGTTTCGACACGTCTCGTCGCTACGCTCCTCAGCGGCTCAACCACCCACCACCCGTTGATGGTTGAGCCGGGACCGAACCCGCAACCACCCGTTGATGGTTGAGCCGGGACCGAGCGCAGCGAGGACCCGAGTCGAAACCCCGCGAGCCGCCAATACCCGCAACCACCTCCGAGGTGCTCACCCACCGAACCCGGCCGACAGAGGTTTCCACACGCCCCCGTCGCTACGCTCCTCAGCGGCTCAACCACCCACCACCCGTTGATGGTTGAGCCGGGACCGAACCCGCAACCACCCGTTGATGGTTGAGCCGGGAC
>NZ_JBSFRM010000001.1:442552-442790 GCF_053589235.1 Gordonia sp. NPDC003376
ACCGAGCGCAGCGAGGACCCGAGTCGAAACCCCGCGAGCCGCCAATACCCGCAACCACCTCCGAGGTGCTCACCCACCGAACCCAGCCGACAGAGGTTTCCACACGCCCCCGTCGCCACGCTCCTCAGCGACTCAACCACCCACCACCCGTTGATGGTTGAGCCGGGACCGAGCGCAGCGAGGACCCGAGTCGAAACCCGGCGAGCCGCCAATGCCCGCAACCACCTCCGAGGTGCTC
>NZ_JBSFRM010000001.1:442889-515979 GCF_053589235.1 Gordonia sp. NPDC003376
CGCCACGCTCCTCAGCGACTCAACCACCAACCACCCGTTGATGGTTGAGCCGGGACCGAGCGCAGCGAGGACCCGAGTCGAAACCCGGCGAGCCGACAATACCCGCAACCACCTCCGAGGTGCTCACCCACCGAACCCAGCCGACAGAGGTTTCCACACGCCCCGTCGCCACGCTACTCAGCGACTCAACCACCAACCACCCGTTGATGGTTGAGCCGGGACCGAGCGCAGCGAGGACCCGAGTCGAAACCCGGCGAGCCGCCAATACCCGCAACCACCTCCGAGGTGCTCACCACCCGAACCCAGCCGACAGAGGTTTCCACACGCCCCGTCGCCACGCTCCTCAGCGACTCAACCACCACCGCCCTCACGGGTCACCGGTAGACCATGCCACCGTCGATCAGGATCGCCTGTCCGGTCACGTAATCCGAGTCTGGTCCCGACAGGTACGACACCAACGAGGCGACGTCGTCGGGGGTCTCGGCCCGACCCAGCGCGATACCGCCCACGAACTTGTCGTACGTTTCACCCTCGGCGGCACCGGCCAGCTCGGCGAAACGCTTGTCGATGGTCACCCACATGTCGGTGCCCACAACTCCCGGACAGTAGGCATTGACCGTGATCCCTTGCGCTGCATACTCCTTGGCCGCAGCCTGAGTGAGTGCCCGCACCGCGAACTTGGTGGCACAGTAGACGCCCAGCATCGCGAAGCCGTCGTGGCCGGCGATCGACGACGCATTGATGATCTTGCCCTTGCATCCGAGTGCCCTGAACGTGGCGGCCGCCGCCTGGATTCCCCAGAGGACACCGTCGACGTTGATTCGCCAGATCTTGTCGACGTCGGCCGGTGTCACGTCGTCGATCGGGGCGACCTGTGCGATGCCGGCGTTGTTGACCATCACGTCGAAACCACCGAGCTGCTCGGCCGCGGAGTCGACCGCCGCGAACACCTGGTCGCGGTCGCTCACGTCGGCAACGATTCCCACTGCCTTGGAACCGATCTCGTGGATCTCGTCGACGACCGACGCGATGGTCGATTCGTTGATGTCGACCACCGCGATGTCATGTCCGTCGCGTGCCAGGCGCAGCGCGATCCCGCGTCCGATTCCCTGACCGCCTCCGGTCACGAGTGCCACGCTCATGCCCGCACCGCCGATCGAATCGATTGCCGGGCCGTGTCGTATATGCGGGCACTGTCGTAAGTGATTGCGTCCATGACGTTGTGACTCCTGTTCTCGTCGGCAGGTGCCGATGTGCAGCAATCGTTGTGACCCGGAGCACAGAAGCCAAGGGTTGCGAGAGGTTGCAGCCCACACACGCACACCGGCTCGGTCTGCGATGCAACCCTCCGCAACTCTGACACCGATGGTGTGAGGCAGCTCATAGTGAGCGCGCATCATCGACCGCGATCCCCCGAGGAGTCCCGCCATGGCCGCAACCACCGGTATCGAACCGCCCGACGAAACGCAGGTGGCACCACCATCTGCCGCAACCACCGCCACCGACAGCCGTTGGGTGGCGTTCGGCCTGGCCAATCTCGCCATCGTGGTGGCCCTGTCGCTGGCCACCTGGTATCTGCTGGCGGACCCCACGACCAGCCCGTGGGACTTCTATCCGCTGCCGTTCAACGCCGCGTTGTTCTGGGCCATCCTGTTCATCGTCTTCATCGGCTTCAACGCCGAGTTCCACGGCTTCGACCGGTGGGGGCAACCGGCTCGTGGCCTGGCGATCCTCGCCTGCACCGCGGTGTTCTCCGTGGTGGTGACCTGGCTGCTCGGCAGCGGGCTGGGCGCGATCTTCCCCGACTTCGCCGGCTCCCGAGAAGGTGGTCTCGGCTACTTCACCGGGGCGCTGTTCGTCCTGTTCGGGTTCGGCACCTGGGTGATGGTGGTCCTCAACTGGCAGCACTGGCCGTGGACCGCGCTCGGGATGAAGCAACCCCTGATCGGGCTGTGCGAGATCGCCTTTGTCGCGGTCCCGACACTGGCCCTCTACGTCGTCCTCGGGTTGCCCGCGGTGTCGTCGTCGATCGCCGATCCGCCGATGTCGGTGGACACCGTACTCGGCTGGTTCTACTCGATCGTGGTGTCGGTGATCCTGACCGGTCAGACGCTGGACAACTGGCCGTGGAAGCTGTTCGGCGGCGGTGGCCGGACCGCGCTGGCCGCCACCATCGGCAACGTCGTCGTCGGCACCGGCATCTACTTCATCATGGTGCCGCTGGCCGAGTTCCTGGTCGGTCCCACCGCCACCGCCGAGCTGGGCAGCGTCCTCCATCAGTTCCCGGCGCAGATCGGGGTCTGCTGGGCGTTCTGGATGATCTTCTGGGCCAACGGTTTCGGCAACCGTTTTGCCCCGCCGATCCGAGCGGTCCTGACCTTCGCCCTCGCAATCGGAACGTTCCTGCTGTACTACCGCTTCGCCGCCCAACACGTACTACACGAACCGGCGGTCGCCGACGGCCTGTACGGCAACGCCCTCGGATTCATCGACTGGCTGGTGTTGTGGACGCTGATCTACGTGGTGGGCTTCGGCTCGATCGGATTGAGCCGGTTGAGGTGAGGTCTGAGTTCTCTCCCCGGGCAAGACGGCGGGGCATGGATCGATAGGCCCCGGCCGGCGAACAGCATTCCCCCGAACACGACCCGCTGGTGGTCGGCCGACACCGATCGACTCGACCGACCACCGGCCTCATCGTGTTCGAACCGAATTGCGAAGCGCACCATATCCTCTGATGAACCCGGGCGGTCGGGGCCGGCGAGACGCTCACGTAACCATCGCGCGTGCAGTAGTGCAGATCCGGCACCGTCGGTGTGTCCCGCCGACGCGATCTGCAGGATTCCGTTCAGATACGGGGCGAGCGCAGCCGCGGTCACCAGACACAGATCGTCGGCGGGAACATCGACGACGGTGATGTCGTGCACGGCCCTGACCCGGACATGCATGGTCAATCCTCGTTGCCGGACGTCGCTGCCGATTGCGGCCACAGGTACTCGGCATATCTCTGGTACAGATCGCGCCTGCGGGCCCGGTCCCGCACCGTGGTCGCGACGCCGCTCTCCCGAAGTTCCTGCAGCAGATCGATGTCCAGGGTCGCGATCACCGTGCCGACGGCGTCGTCGGTCCCTTCGGCGATCACACCGTCCTCCGGCAGGCCGGTGTCGCACGGGCCGAGCACCGAGGCACGACCCCGCGCGAACGGGATGGGACCCGCACCGCCGCCGACCACCGGGCAGTGCACGGCGTAGACCTGGTTCTCGATACAGCGCGCGGCAACCGAATGACGCACCCGGTGATATCCGGCTCGCGTGAAGGTGAAACTGGGACAGAGCAGTACGTCGACGCCGAGGCCGCGGTAGATGGTGGCGATCTCCGGAACCTCCGCCTCATAGCAGACCATGATCCCGCACCGCACCCCGTTGATCTCGACACAGGTGAGTCGCTCACCTTCGCCGGACAACCAGCCCCATTCCGCAGGGAAGAGGTGACTCTTCTGGTGACGTGTCACCGAGCCATCCGGCAGGAAGAGGTGGGCGACGTTGATCAACCCGGCATCCTCGCGGACGAAGTGCGTGCCCGCGAGGATCGCCTGATCCCGCGCCACCGCCTGAGCAGAGAAGAACTCCTCGTACGCTGCAGTGTGGTCGGCCACCATCTGATAGGCCTCACGTGGCGAGGAGTCCTCCCACCCTGCGGCTCCACCGACGAGTCCGATGGTCATGCACTCCCCGAATACGACGAGGTCGGCCTCACCGACCGCATCGAGTTGCGCACTCGCCCGCCGAGCCAGGACATCCCACGCACTGGCCGGACGGATGTCGAATTGTACTGCGCCGACGCAGATTCGATGATTCAAGGACGTTCTTCCCGTCTGATCGGTGAGGTGCGGCCGAAGATGATCGACTACGACACCAGGGGCATGACCTGGGTACCGAACCGATCGAGATCGGCCAGGTAGTCCTGGAAGGTGAACATCACGCCGCCGACGCCCTCGACCTCCGAGATCGCTCGGATCTGCTCGGCAACGCTCTTGGGATCACCCTTGATGACCTCCCACAACATGAAATTGTCGGTGCCCTTCAGCGTGGCGTGAAGCGAGTTGACGTCACCCGACGTGTCCATCGACGCGTGCCCGGTCATGGTTGCGACCGTCTCGAGATCCTGGCTCTCCCGCCACCTGCCGATCACGTCCTCACATTCGTCGAGGCTGTCACGCACAACACATTGGTAGAGGGGGTAGGCCTCGGCCGGTCGGCCGACCGCGTCACCGGCCGCGCGCACCCGCGCCACCTGGGCCTCGAGCTCGGCGTGATCGAGCTTGCCGCCCATGAACTGGTAGTCGGCATGTGCCGCGGTGAACGCCATACCCCTGTCCGACTGTCCCGCGCAGACGATCTTCACGTTCAGGTCTTCGCCGAAGTGCGGTTCCAGCTTGGCGTCGTCCATCTGGAAGAATTCGCCCTTGAAGTCCGACTGGCCTGTGGACCACAGTTCACGCATCACGGTGAGGTACTCGGCCGCATAGTCGTAGCGGGACTGGAAGTACTCGTCACCGGGCCAGAGACCCATCGACTCCCACTCCGGCTTCTCCCAGCCGGTGATGATGTTCACCCCGAAGCGGCCGGGGCCTGCCATGTTCGCAACGGTGACGACCTGTTTGGCCGCGTAGACCGGTGGCACGCTGAGCAGGGAGATCGACGGAATCAACTGGATCCTGCGCGTGACGGCAGCCAGGCCTGCCATGGTCGTGAACGAGTCGAGGGCGTAGTCCCAGAACCTGGTCACACCGCCCATACCCTTGTACTTGTTGGGCGCGAGAAGGAAGTCGAATCCGTAGTTCTCGGCCTTGAGCGCGGTTTCCTGCATCAGGAACCAACTCGGGCGGTACTGCGGAGACGCGGTGGAGATGACCCAGCCGGTGCTGAGTGTGGGGGCGAAGACACCTAACTTCATTCGGAGTTCCTCTCGGTGACGGATTCTGGGTGATGACAGATCTGGGTGAACCCCGATCGGTAGAACAGGAGTGGTGCAGCCTCGGGCCGCTCACGGAAGCTGTCGATGTGCAGGAGCACGAGATCGTGGTCCCCGGCGGGCACCACGTCGTGTACGTGGCAGCCGAACCACAGCGGAGCCCCCTGCACGAAGATCGCTCCCTCGTCACCGTGGATGTCGACGCCGCGAAGCCGATGGTCACGGTCGGCGGTCGAGGACAACCGGCGGCACAGCTCGCCGTGTTCGTCTGACAGGACCGAAATACCCAGGTGTGCCGCAGTATTGATGTGCTTCCAGGTCTGCGAAGAGTGCTGGACCGACACCGATGCCAAGGGCGGTGTCTCCGAGACACCGACCATGAACGACGATGCGACCAGAGCGTGCCGGATGCCGTCGACCTCGGCACATATCGCGACGACACCGCTCGGATACGCGGCCATGACGGACCGGGGCACGCCCGTCGACGCGACGACGCTGTCAGCCGACATCGGAATCCTGTGCGGTGGGAGTGGCGACACCGCCACCCCGGAGGCCGGGGCGGACATCGAGGACGGGATCGTCGAGGCGGTCACCTATCGCCGGCCTCGAAGGCAGGGTGGGGATTGCCTACCACGACAGTCGTCTTCATCGCACCTTCTCTGCATCGTCTGATCACTGGGAGCAAAGCTAGGCGGCGGCGCACGGCCGCAGATCCGTCAGATTGCGGAGTGCTGGTAACGGTCGCGTTGCGTGGGCACTGCCGCGAGATCTCCGGACGGGCCGGTGCGGCGTCCGACCGCGCCACCTGCGCGTCTGGGTGGCGCCGACTATTCTGAACACTCCGACCCCGACCCAGTGAGGACTCACCGATGCCTCGCACCGATCCCGACATCCAGGAATGGGATGGTTCGGCGTTCTGCGTACAGGTCTTGGGGGGCAGACGACGGGGAATCGCGGAGTGCGGCCGCTGGTCGGCCGTTCCGGATGCGCTCCTGCAGATCGCCGCAGCGGCCTTCGACGAAGAGGTCATGCATGCCAGATTCTATTGGCGTGCAGGAACTTCCGGTCCGTACTGCGATGTGCGTCTGACGTCGTGCCGTGCGACCGGATCCGACGTCGTCCTGTTGGCAGGCGAGCCGGTATATGCCCTGCCCTACGAGCTGAGCAAGCGTGAGGTCGAGATCCTCACGCTCCTCACCACCGGAGACGGCAACAACGAGATCGCCGCGACACTGGGGCTCTCGCCCCGGACCGTCGCCACTCACGTCGACAACGTGCTCCGCAAGCTCGATGCCGTGTCCCGCACCGCTGCTGCAGCACGGGCGTTGGACGAGGGCCTCCTGACAGTGCCATCCGAGGATGCCCGGGAGTGCTTACGCCACACGCGGATCGGCAGGCTGTTGGCCTCAGGGTCACGGACCGGGGTCCCGCCCGCACCCACCCGTGGTGAGCAACGTCCGCGGCTGCTGCGGCGGCGTCCGCTGATCATCGGCGCGGCGCTGCCCACCGACGGAAAGGGCGCCACCGACGGGAAGGAGATGCTGCACGGACTCCGCCTGGCCCAGGAGGAGATCAACGCCGATGGCGGAATCCACGGGCGAATGATCGAGATCGAGCTCACCGACATCGACATCGACGACGCCGCATCGACGCGACGAGCGATTCAGACCCTCGCCGACCGGGAGGTCGATGTCCTCACCTCCGGCTATGTGGCACATCAGGATGCGGCGCACGACGAGGCCGCGTCGACCGGCATCCCGTATCTGCACGCCGCGACGTCAGGGGTGATGGAACGCCGCGTCGGCGACGATCCGGCGCACTTCTCCCGAATCCTGCAGGTCTGTCCGAGCGACACCCACTATGCGCCGGGGTTCGTCAAGTTCATGTCCGGTTTGCGTCGAACACGTCAGCTGCCCTCGGAGTCACGAACCCTGGTATGCCTCCAGCAGACATCCTGGCATCTGGTCGATTTCGGCATCACACGCGCGCAGGTGCTGGCCGACGCCGACGATTGGGAGCTCGCCGTCATCGACGTTTCCGACGGTGACGATTGGACCACGATCACCGAGCAGGCACTGGCCCAGGAGCCCTGCGCCATCCTGATCGGATCGTATTTTCCCGACAACCACGAGAGCGTGGTCCGCGCCGTTCGCGGCGCCCGCACGCCGTCACTGGTCTACTCGATCTACGCGCCATCGGTACCGGACTGGCGGGAGAGGCTCGGCGGTGCCGCCGACGGCGTGGTGTGGGCGACCACCACCGGCACGTACTCGGATGCGATCGGACGCAGATTCGCCGACCGGTACGCGCGGCGGTTCGGAACCGCGCCGGGCCGCTCGCATGCCGGTTTGGCCTACGACCGCGCGCACATCATCGGGAAGGCCTGGGCCGGAACCGATGACTTCCGAGACTTCGGGCAGGTGGCGAGGCGACTGCGTCGGTCCACCCATCGTGGCGTGAACGGTGCCTACTCGTTCGACGAGATCACAGGTGTCGCAGTCGGTTACGATGACGATGGCGGCGACCCCTCCCTGGCCCAGGCCCACGTCGTCTACCAGGTCCAGGATGGCAGACAGGAGATCATCGCCCCACGGCCGCACATCACCAGTCGATTCCGCGTCCCGGACTGGATCGACGATCGGCATCGACGGTTCCCGGGACCGAACTACTGATCCGGCGTCGCCGACCTGACCGGGGCACGGTACGGCTTCGCGTCACCGGCGGTGTGCTGCACCCGATGCGCAACGCTGGGATGGATCAGATCGTCGTGCCGCACCTCGCGGTCGCGCCATCCCCGGGCCAGACGCCAGACGGCGTTGTTGCCGACGATCGGGCCGAGCACCCGGTCGTCGGGCAACGGGGTGCCGAAGCCGATGTCGAGGTTGCGCCGATATGCCTTGCGGTTGACGCGGATTCCGGCGGCATGTGCCTCGTCGACCATCCACGACAGCGCGACGTCGGGCAGTCGGCTGTCCGGGCGGCAGGAGCCACCGATGTCGCCGTGTACCCCGGCGAACCACATCTCCTGGACGTCGCGTCGACCGAGTTTCTCACCGGCGAAACGGTATTCGGCAAAGGGTCGTCGCCGTTCGTCGAGCGCCAGCGCGTGCCGGGCGGTCTCGACGTTGTCGATGTTGGCGGTGAACGGCCACCGCGCGATCTCGACGCGTGCCCGCAGGTTGAGCCAGCCCACCGACTTCACGGTGTCCCACAACCCCAGGAAGCGGATCTGCTTGGTGCGCCGGAACGGCACCGGGAAGTCCGGATTGCCGAACTTGGCGCGGAAGTCGTTCCGTAGACGCCAGTAGTCCTGCACGGCCGCGGGTTTCGGCTCATCCGGCGCTACCGGGACGTCCTGCGGACCGCGCGTGGTGTACAGCTTCAGGGCGTAGGGGACGAGGTTGAGTGCGTCCGGGTGGAGGAGTCCGACGGTGCGCAGCATTCCGGTCAGGGCACGGGCCGTGTAGGCGCCGCGGGAGAACCCGAAGACGTAGATCTGATCACCGGGCCGGTACCGGGTGCACAACCACCCGTACGCCTCCTCGATGTTGTCACGGATCCCGTATCCGGCCACCATGCCACCGAATCGGGTTGCGGCCCGCCCGATCTGGGTGACCGCGGCCCGCGACCCCATCGTCCCCACCCCCGGGTCGTAGTAGACCAGCTGTGTGTCGTCTTTGACGCACACGTCGAACAGGCGCGCCACGTTGGTGAATCCGGTCTCGGGCTCGTTGGTGGTGCCGTCGAGACAGATCACCAGATTGCGCGGCTCCACCGCAGCCCGCGGGTCGGACGCGGCGCGCTCGGTCATCGGTCCCCCAACCTGGTCGGTGCGGCGGCACGGTGACCGCCGACGCTGGGTCGACGATAGCGAACGGTGCACGATTCGGGTACGCCCGCACTCCGGGGCCGGTATGCGACGGCGCCTACCGCAATCGCACTGTCAACCGATGCGCCTGCTCGAGCAGGAGTTGTCCCAGCTCGATCCGACGATCAGGCCTGAACCGGGTCTCCACCCCGGTCAGGCTCAGCGCCCACGTCGGCCGGTCGCGTCCGTCGAAGACCGCCGCGCCCATGCCCCAGCTGCCCTCGACGAGCAATGCCGGGTTGGTGGCGTACCCGGTCTCACGCGTCTGTGCGATGCGCTCCCGGATTCCGTCGCCGGAGTGCTCGGGACCCCAGCGACCCTCGAGTGACACACGGTCGAGGTACTCGTCGATCTCCCGATCGCGGAGATGGCCGAGGATGACCAGCCCGGCGGAGGCCACACCCAGTGGCAGACGGAGCCCGACGTGCAGGACATGGGAGCGCAGCGGAAAGCTGCCCTCCTGGGAGTGGATGCACACGGTCTCGTCCCCCCGGCGGGCCGAGAGGAAGGCGCTCTCGCCCGATTCGCGCGCGAGGTGGTCGACGATGTCCCGGGCCTGGTCGACGATGTCGTAGCGTGCGGCGGCACCTGCGCCGAGCAGATACAGCTCCGGCCCCAACGTCCAGCGTCCGGAGCGCGAATCCCGGTCCACCCAGCCCTCGTCGGCCATCGTCGTCAACAAGCGGTGCACCGTGGGCCGCGCGAGATCCACCGCCCTCGCGATCTCCGTGGTGGACGCCCCGGACGATGCCCGCGCACCGACGGCTCGCAGGACCGCGGCGGCCCGCTCGATGACGCCGGTGGCCGGTGAGGTCTCCATATCCCCGAAGGATAGTCCACTGGATGGACACCCTCGATTGCTTCGATCATTCTCCGAGCAGCTTGCCGAGTAGCCGGCAGATCGCCTTCACCTGCAGCATGTCGTCATGCAGACTCGGTTCCACTCCGACGGACACGTACCGGATGCGTCCGTCCAATGAACGAAAGCAAGGCGGTGAGAACATGTCGAAGGTCTTCTCCAGTGCGGCCGAGGCGGTCGCCGACATCGGCAGCGGGGCGACGCTGGCCGTCGGCGGATTCGGTCTGTGCGGGATCCCCGACACCCTGATCGAGGCGATCGCCGCGACCGCCTCCACCGGCCTCGAGGTCTTCTCCAACAACTGCGGCGTCGACGACCACGGTCTGGGCATCCTGCTCTCGCAGGGCCGGATCCGCCGGGTCACGGCGTCGTATGTGGGGGAGAACAAGGAGTTCGCACGGCAGTACCTGTCGGGTGAGCTCGAGGTGGAGCTGACCCCACAGGGCACGCTCGCCGAGCGGCTCCGTGCCGGTGGCGTCGGTATCCCGGCGTTCTACACACCGGCCGGGGTCTCCACCCCGGTCGCCGACGGCGGCATCCCGTGGAAGTACTCCGCGGACGGGGCGACGGTGGAGATCGCGTCCCCGCCCAAGGAGACCCGCGAGTTCGACGGCCGCACCTATGTCCTGGAAGAGGGCATCCACGCCGACTTCGCCCTGGTGCATGCCAAGCTCGGTGACACCGCGGGCAATCTCGTGTTCGAGAAGTCTGCGATGAACTTCAATCCGCTGGCCGCCATGGCCGGCACGATCACGATCGCGCAGGTCGAGAACCTGGTCGAACCGGGCGAGATCGATCCCGGTGCGGTGCACCTTCCCGGCATCTTCGTCCAGCGGATCGTGCACACCGGACCGCAGGACAAGCGCATCGAGAAGCTCACCGTCAGCGACGCCGAAGGAGCCCGCCCGTGACCGCACCGACCCCCGTCACCGCCCAGGTCGGCTGGACCCGCAACCAGATGGCGGCCCGAGCGGCCGCGGAGATGGTGGACGGCCAGTATGTGAACCTCGGGATCGGGCTGCCCACACTGATCCCCGACCATCTGTCCGCCGACGTGCACGTCACCCTGCACTCGGAGAACGGCATCCTCGGGACCGGCGCGTATCCGTCGGTCGACGACGTCGACGCCGACCTGATCAACGCGGGCAAGGAGACCGTCACGGTCAACCCCGGGGCGGCGTTCTTCGACTCGGCGACCTCGTTCGGCATGATCCGCGGCGGCCACATCGGCACCGCCGTCCTCGGCGGCATGCAGGTCTCGGGCCGGGGTGACCTCGCGAACTGGATGGTCCCCGGAAAGATGGTCAAGGGGATGGGTGGCGCCATGGACTTGGTCCACGGGGCCGACCGGGTGATCGTGCTGATGGAACACACCGACCGTGCGGGCAACTCCAAGCTCGTCGAGACCTGCACCCTGCCGCTCACCGGTGCCCGTGTGGTGGACCGGGTGATCACCAACCTCGCCGTGCTCGACGTGCTCGGCGACGGCACGCTCGCCATTCGGGAACTGGCCCCGGGAGTTTCGCGAGGGGATGTCCTCGCGGCCACCGACGCCCGGATCGCCGCCGAATAGGTGGGCATCGCGCGCCGGTTCCCGTCTGCGGCGGCTCACGGGAACCGGCGTGTGATGGCACTGTGACGCCCCGTGCCGCCGACAACGCAGCGGCGAACGGGCATACCTGGCAGCCGTCACACGCCGCAGGCCGCCGAAGACCACGTATCGTTCGACGCGAACACACCCATCTACTCCGAGGAGGTTCGCGTGTCCGGAGGTCTCGTCGCCCTGTTGGACGACGTCGCTGCGATCACCAAGGCCGCGGCCGCGAGCATCGACGACATCGGCGCCGCTGCCGGCAAGGCCAGCATCAAGGCGACCGGAGTCGTGGTCGACGACGCCGCCGTGACCCCGCGCTATGTGCACGGGTTCACCCCCGACCGCGAGTTGCCGATCATCTGGAAGATCTCCCTCGGGTCGATCCGCAACAAACTGGTGATCATCCTGCCGGTGGCGCTGCTGCTCAGTCAGTTCCTGCCGGGGGCGCTCCCCTACCTCCTGATCGCCGGTGGCCTGTACCTGTCCTACGAGGGTGCCGAGAAGGTCTACGAGGCCCTCGCCGGACATCACGAAGAGGCCGAGGACACCGCCGAGCGCGGACCCGAGTTCGAGAAGACGATGGTCAGCGGCGCCATCCGCACCGACCTGATCCTGTCTGCCGAGATCATGATCATCTCGCTGGCCTCGGTCGAGGACGAGCCGTTCTTCGTGCGTCTCGGGGTCCTCATCGTCGTCGCCTTCGTCATCACCGCACTCGTCTACGGCGTGGTGGCGGTGATCGTCAAGATGGACGATGTGGGACTGGCCCTGGCCCAACGGGATTCGACGTTCAGCCAGACAGTGGGACGCGGCCTGGTGCGTGCGATGCCCAAGGTGATGTCGACGCTGACGGTCGTCGGTATCGCCGCCATGTTGTGGGTCGGCGGCCATATCCTGATCGCCAACCTGGGTGAGGCCGGATTCCATTGGCCCGCCGACCGTCTGCACGATCTCGAGCACTGGGCCGGTGAGCTCGTCCACGGCTGGTTCGGGGGCGTCCTGTCCTGGACGGCGGGCACCGTGGTGTCGGCGATCGTGGGTCTGATCGTCGGCGCGATCGTGGTGCTGATCATGCACTTCGTGCCGAAGCGCAAGAAGACCGACGCCGCACACTGACGTCATGCTCCTCGGAATCGTCGCCGCCGTCCTCGCAGCTCTGGGTTACGGAGCCGCGTCGGTCCTGCAGGCACACGGCGCCCAGAGCGTCGGCGGTGAGTCCGTCGGCCCGACGAGCGGTTCGGCCCCCTCACTACGCTCGACCATCACCGCGGTGCTGACCGTGTCGTACCTGGCCGGACTGCTGCTGGACGGCCTGGGATTCCTCGCGAAACATGGTGGCCGCACGCCTGCTGCCGCTGTTCCTCGCCCAGCCGATCGTGAGTGCCAATCTCGTGGTCACCGTGGTACTCGCGGTCCTGTTCCTACACGCCCGACTCTCGACACGCGACTGGGCGGCGATCGGTGTGGTCGTCGCGGCCCTGGTGGTGCTCGGTGTGGCTGCCGGGGAGGAGGGACATGCCGAGGACCCGTGGCTGCACTGGGCGGTCCTCGGTGTGGGCCTTGGCCTGCTCGCGATCGGCGCGGCAGTACTGGTTCGCCTGCGATCACATGTCGCCGTGCTCGCCGGACTGACCGGTGGCGTGCTGTTCGGAGTCCTCGCCGTCGCCGTGCGCATCGTCGACGGACTCGATCCGTTCGACGTCGGCATGCTGCTCGGCGACCCGGCGTTCTGGGCCATCCTGGTGTGCGGACCGGGCGGCTTCTACATGTTCACCGTGGCGCTGCAGACCGGGTCGGTGAGCGCGGCGTCGGCGTCCCTCGTCGTGGGGGAGACCGTCATCCCCGGTGTCGTGGGCATCGCCCTGCTCGGCGACACCACCCGCGCCGGATGGCAGATCCCGGCGGTCATCGCCTTCGTCGCGGCGGTGGTCGGAGCGGTGGTGGTGGCGATGTCGCCGGTGGTGGAAGAGGTGGAAGGCGCCGCGGAGGCGGTGGAACCAGGCCGATAGACCGCTCGGGTGATGTCGGCGGCCGTTGTCACAAGCCCGGTCCCGGTTCGGGTCGCCGATGCCGCGAACGTCTCGATCAGTGCCGGGATCGAGGATGATCGGCCGAAAGGTATTGGTGCGCAACATCGTCACTCCTAGCGTGAAGAGCGTGAACATCAACGCGACACACGAAGGGAGCAGCCGATGACACGCGTGCTCATCGCCGTCTCAGGTGCCGGGTACTGGACCCTGGCCGACGGCACCCGCCACACCACGGGTTTCTGGCCGGAGGAGTTGGTCGTCCCCTACGAGATCTTCCGGGAAGCCGGCCACGACATCGCCATCGCCACGCCCGGTGGCGTCCGACCGATACCCGACGAGGCCGGATTCACCGTCGAGATGAACTTCGGTGACACCGAGGCCGGTGCCCGGTTCCGCAGGCAACTCGCCGATCTCGATGACGAGCTGGCCACACCACTGGACCTGGACTCGGTCTCGGCGGACGATTTCGACCTTCTCTTCATCCCCGGCGGTCACGGACCGATGGAAGATCTCGCGGTCCACAAGACGTTCGGCTCTCTGCTGCGTTCATTCGACGCCGCCGGCAAGACGATCGCAGCGGTCTGCCACGGGCCCGCCGCATTGCTCCCGGCCGTCGATCCCGACGGCGGTTGGACATTCGCCGGACGTCGCGTGACCGGGTTCTCCAATGTCGAGGAGACCCAGCTCGGATTTGCCGACACAGCTCCTTGGCTGCTGGCGGATCGCCTCGGTGATGCGGGCGGACAGTACGAACAGGCCGACGATCCGTGGGCTCCGTACGTGGTGGTCGACGGCAACCTGTACACCGGTCAGAACCCGGCGTCGACCAAGCCGCTGGCACAGCAGCTCGTCGCGTCGATACCGGTCACCACCTAGAACCCCTTGCGGGGCAGACGACGACCGTCGATCCCCGCGGATCTCCTCGAGAAAGGCCACTCGTGACCACATTGCGCTCGTCAGTCCTGCTCGACCACAACGCTTCCACGGTCTGGGACGTCATCCGCGACACGTCGAACATCAGCCGATGGTTCCCCGGGATCACGACGTCTGTCGGTAACACGCGGCAACGCACCGTCGTCCTGGGCGACGGCAGCACCATCGTGGAGGACATCGTGACCCTCGACGACACACTGCGCCGGATGCAATATCGCGCGGTGGGTGGCGATCTCCCCATCGAGAGCCACCTCGGCACCGTCGATGTCTTCGAGATCGGCGAGGGCCGCACGCTGCTGTCGTACAGTACCGAGATCGAACCGGCCGACCTGGCCGCGGCATTCCACACCGCGATCGACGAGGCGGTCGAGAACCTGCCCGACCATCTCTCCGCTGAGTGATCCTTGTCGAACACTGTGATGAGGCCGATGGCGGGGGCATCGGCCTCATCACAGTGGCGGCGCATCGCGTGTCGGTGTGTTCAACCCCGAGCGCGGCGGAGATCGTTGCCGGAGATCGACTCGCTGCAGGCACGCGGGGTCTGCCCGTATCGCTCACGGAACTCGTTGATGAAGTGCGACGTGCTCCGGTATCCGACTGCCTTGGAGATCTCGGTGACGTTCTGCTCGTTCGCGATGAGCAACTCCCGTGCTCGGGTCAGCCGCATCTCCTTCACGAACTGATAGGGCGACTTGCCGGTGGTGTCGCGGAACAGGTGAGAGAATGCCGACGGGCTCATGAAGGCCTTCTCGGCCAGGTCGCTCACACTCAACGGCTCCGCGAAATGCTCCTGGACATAGGCGATGACCGCACTGACCGGGTTGTTCGCCCGTTCACTCGCGGCCCGTTCGACCAGCAACCCGTACTGCTCCGCCTGCAGCGCGCGGTAGACGATCTCCTTGAGGTAGGTCGGGGTCAGCACGCGCCGGTCGGTGGCCGTCGACAGCGACCGCAGGAACCGCAGGATCGCATCCATCATGTCGCGGTCCAGCGCCGAGACGAACCCGCGGGCCACGTGGTCGGGGTGCCGGTTGCGGGTGAAGGCTGCCGTCTCGCGTTCCAACAGGATGTCTGACGACACCTGTCTGACCAGGTCGGGATCGATCTGCAGCCCGAAGGACAGAAACGGCTTTGCCTTGCTTGCCTCGATGATCTCGGTCCGGAAAGGACGGTTACCGCTGATCGCGAGGTAGGTGAAGGGGTCGTAGTAACGTTCGACACCGTCCTGTGTGACGCATTTGCGCCCTTGCGCGATCACGCACAGGTGCAGCTGGGAGACTTCCTCCCACAGGGGTTCGACCGGCTCGTCGAATCGGTAGATCGTCAGACCTGGGTAGTCGGTCTCGAGGATGCCGGGTTCGGACGCGCGGGATCTGAGCTCGGCGACGAGATCACCGGACGTGATCCGGAACTCCAGCGGATTGAGAATATCGGTCATCGCAGTCTCCTCGATCTCGTTCGCCCAGCTAATCCGATGGGTCGACGATTTTCCAGTACGAATCCTTACGCCGGATCCTGCCGTCCTGGAATTCCCAATGATCACATCCACGCACGCGCAGCTCGTTGCCGTCTGATGTCGTTCCGGTGACCGTCCACTCCGACACCCCGAGGTCACCGCTGACCCAATGCCGGTCGGCGTCGTACCGGACATCGGGAACGCCCGCGAATCGGGCTGCCAGTCCCTCTCGAACAGCGGCCTTGCCGACGAGCCGCCGGCCCCACGGCTCGGGCCCGCGGGACGTGTCGAACGAACAGTCGTCGACGAAGAACTCCATGATCGCGTCGAGGTCGTGCGCGTTGAACGCCGTCATGAGCGCTTCGAGCACCTCTATCGACGCGGTGGGAGTCACGGTAGGAGTTGCGGGCATGGGTGGATTCCTTTCGATGGTGGTCGGTCTGTGCGGATCTCGCGGTCAGAACGCGCTGAAGCCGATAGCACGCAACTGGTCGCGGCCGTCCTCGGTGATCTCGCTGGGCCGCCAGCTCGGCAACCACTCCCAACACACCTCGAAGTCGGTGTCCATCGCCGAGAGGACCGAGCGGATCTGTCCTTCCATCACCACCGTGAGCGGACACGCCGCCGACGTCAGCGTCATCGCGATGATCGCCCGACCGGTCGGGTCGATGTGGATTCGCCGGATGAATCCGAGATCGACGATGTTGACGCCGAGGTCTGGGTCGATGACGTCGTAGAGCGCCTCACGCACGGCACGTTCGGCAGGGCCTTCCGGGGCCGCCGGCCGTTCCGCTGTCGGCGCCGATTGCTCGGTTGCGGCGGCTTCGGTTGCTGCTCGCCCGACCGCGGACATCGCTGTGCCAGCGTCTGCTGGGCCGGCGCCTGCTGTGTCGGGACCTGCGGTGGCGATCCCGGCCACCCCCCGGGGCCGCAAGACCAGGGTGACCTCGCTGGTCGGACTGCGGATCCAGTCGGCCACCCCGTGCGCCTTGCGACGCACCCGGACGATGTCCTCGGCGGCCGAGGCGGTGCCCGAGTCGAGCACCAGGGACTCGACGTCGAGTCCGGCGTCGCCTGCGCGGATCAACGCCGCATCGAGCATGCGGGCAAGGGGTTCGCAGGTGCGGCCCGGGCCGTACCGCAGCATTGTGCGTGCGTTTACCGCCGATTCACCGTGCACCCGCGACAATGCGGCCAGTGCGTCCGCTTCGGAGATCCTGAGCTGTTCCTCGCGGACGACGATGTCTGCGACCTCGGTCATCGTGGTCATATCCGAACCTCTCTGCGTCGTGTGCCGGCCCTCTGCGGCAACAGGCTCTTGAGCTGGAATCCGTCGTCGGCGAGCTGATCGACGCTCACCTCGTGCGCTGTGGCCATCACCTTTCGGGCCTGCATCACATCGCGGGGCCGATTCAGGGCGACGATCCCGGTGATCTGCCGACCGGTGACGGTGACGACCGCGAACGATCGATCCTCGACCGATCCCCGAATGACCTGTGTTGCGGTGCTGTCGAACCGGCCGACGGCCTGCAGGCTGTGGTCGTACTGATCCGACCAGAACCAGTGCGGCTGGTCGTAGGACACGGTACCGCCGAGCAGAGTGACCGCCACGTTGGCGCCATGTCGGCGGGCCGTGTCGTGGTGCTCGACGCGAACGCAGCCGCCGTGGCCCGGATACGGTCGCTCGGCGACATCCCCGATGGCATACACGCCGGGAGCCGCGGTGCGCCCGAACTCGTCGGTGACGATGCCGCCGCGCACCTCGAGGCCGGCGGCCACGGCCAATCCGGAGTTCGCCACCGAGCCGATGCCGACCACCAGGTCGTCGCACTCCGTCACCTGCCCGCGGCTGGTGCGGAGCTCCAGTCCCGTTGCGGTCTCCGCGATCTCGACGATGACCTCACCGGCACGCATGTCGACGCCGTGGTCGGTGTGGATCTCGGTCATGGCGCGGCCGATGTGTGTTCCCGCTGCCCGCGCCAGGGGTGTGGGGTTCGGGTCGAACACCGTGACCTGCACCCCGCGACCGGTGGCCGCCGCGGCCACCTCGCAGCCGATGAACCCGGCGCCCAGGACGGCCAGGCGACGGCCCGGTATGAGTCGTTCGGCGAGGCGCTCGGAATCTGCGATGGACCGCAGGGTGTGCACCCGTTCACCGGTGAACGCGGGAATGGTCCGTGCCCGGACACCCGTGGCCAGCACCAACGCGTCGTAATCCAGGAAACCACCGCCAGACAGGGTGACTCGCCGCCTCCCGAGATCGAGTTCCGTCGCCCGGGTGCCGAGGATCAGGTCGATGTCGTTGTCGGCGTACCACTGTTCGGGACCGATCCGGCAGTCGTCCCGGGTGAAGGTCCCGGCCAGGACCTGCTTCGACAGGGGTGGCCGCTCGTACGGGGCGTGCGGTTCATCGGACACGATGCCGATCGATCCGTCGAACCCGGCCTCGCGGAGGCCGGCAGCGGTGGCCGCCGACGCGACCCCGCCACCGACCACGACCACGCGATTCATTTGACGGCCACCGAGATCGAGCCGTCCTCGTCGACGCGGCAGTCGTAACCGACCAGCGCACAACTGGACGGGTTGATGCCCTTACCCGTCCGCGCGTCGAACTCCCACAGGTGCTGTGCACACGTCAGCTTGTTGTCGTCGAGGTCGCCGTCGTCGAGCGGCCATTCCTGATGCGGGCAGCGGTTCTGGTAGGCCACCACGGTACCGTCCAGATTGACCAGGAGAACCGGCGTCCCCTCCACCACGACCGACTCCATCTCTCCCTCCCACAGGTCGTCGAGATGGGACACCTGATGCCAGTGCTGGTGCACCGTCTCACCCATGCTGATCACCCGACCACGGCTTCGACATCGAAGATGCTGTGGTGCAGTACTTCCCGAGCCGCCCGCGCATCAGCTACGACATCCGCCGACGGTGTACCCAGCAATTCCGAGAGCCCTTCGACGGCCGCGTCGGCGATCGGCGCCCACTTGGCGATCCATTTCTTCAACGGTGCCTCGTTCTCCGGTCGCCGGGTGACCGCATACCGCGCCAACTCCGCGCTCCAGCTGTCCCGACGGGCGCTGTCCTTGGCGAGATGCCGGCACAGCAACCAGGTGAGTTCGTCACCCTCGGCCTTGCCGATCTCACCGAGCCGGCGGATGAGCAGGTCGTCGAGCGTGGGCGCGAGGACGAGGTCGAGGGCGGTGAAGGCCTCCCCCCAGTCGTAGGCCACCAACGCCCGCTCGATCGCCTCACGTGCGGGTTGCCAGGCCGCGTGCCCCTCCCAGATCGACCGCTCGGCGGTCCCGATCCCGGAGTCCGGATGGGCGATCTGCAGCGACCGGGTCCGATAGGCGATCGTGGTGACGCGGCGCAGGAAGTCGGCGTTGGCATACCCCGCGGCACTGGTGATGTAGGAGCTCGGCCCCATGTAGGCGACGTAGGCCTGGGCCATCTGAAAGCCGTGGATCAGGTAGCGAGACGGCGTGAAGAGGGTTCCCAGACGCTCCACCTGCCCCGCCGGCAGCGCCCCCTCGATCGCGGCATCGGAATAGCTGTCCAACGCGGCATCGAGTCTCGTCTGTTCGTCGGCCTGGAGATTGACATACGAGCGGTAGGCGACCTGCTCGGGGTCACGGAACCCGTCCCACTCGTCGGCCTGCAGCGGCGAGTTCTGCCGGTACGTCAGGAACCAGAGATTCAACGGCGACGACGAGTTCTGTTCGAACGTGCTCAGGCGGCTGCTTCGGGTGTTCCAGTTCTGGGCGTGGGTGACGATCTCGTACTCGCTGGGCATCCGGCGCACATCACCGAATGCACTGAAGGTACGGAGTTTTCGCTTCTTTCCGGGACTGCTCATCGCGGGGCTCCTCCGGGGACGGCGACGGGGTTCTTGGGGGCGGATGCGCTCTGCCAGGTGATCGAATCGCTGGCGGTGATGGCCCGTCCGCTGAAGGACGACATCAGGTTCTCCAGTGACCGGATGCGATAGTCACTGCCGAGGTACACCTGCAGGGTGGCCTCGGTCAGCACCACCCGCCCCTCCCCCTGGATGCGCACGTACGCGCCGCGATCGATGACCTCGATCTCGGTGTCCGGGTTGTCGTCCTCGATGGCGGCCACGATCTGCTCGACCTCTTCTCCCATCCGTAGGACGGGTCCGACCGGATTCTTCATGATGTCCCTCCCGGGATGTCGTACTCGACCGTGACGTGGTCGAGTGGCTCGATGCCGGCCTCGGCAACAGTCATGTGCCCTGGCAGTTTTCGTCCGTTGTGAATGACGACCTTGGGGTACGGGAGTGCGCGCACGCGGCGGCCCTCGGAATGCCCGGCAATGGCGGCTGCCACGTCGTCCAGGGTGTCGGCGGTGGTGACGGGTACCAGGATCTGAACGAAATCGGTGTGGAAGATCGCGTTGAGCGGCACCAGTTCCGGTGCACGGTCGGCGGCAGGGCGATCGGCGTATTCGGTGGTCATCGACGTCCGTCCCCCACCACGATCAGACCACTGGCCTCGCGGCCGATGTAGTCCTTGGTCCAGGCCGCGTAATCGGGGTCATCGCCCATCACATCAGCGGTGACCCCCATGTACTCGAGGAGACCGGGTACGGTCATGGGCTGGATCTGACCGTCCAGGAACCGATCGACCAGGGTCTGGTGGTTGACGTTGTCGCGGTCCTTCCACCAGATCTGGCGGCACCCCATCGTGCAGAAGTGGTAGGTCTTGCCGTCGTACTTCAGCGAGTGGTCACGGACCCGCCAGCTGCCGTCGCGTGCCTGTGTCGGGTTGCAGGCGGGCAGGTGACAGGTGCTGCACAGCCAGGGCAGCGTCTCGGGGAGCGTGGCCTCGACGTTGTTGGCGTTGATGTTGTCGATGATCACATCCCACTTCTCGCCGTAGATCTTCTCCCAGGTCGGGTACTTCTCACGCAGCCAGTCCCGTTCGTCCTTGGAGACACCGGCTTTCGGCTTCCACCAGAGAGTCGGACGCCACCACCACATGCCCAGGTGGAGGCTGTGGTGCCAGGTGTCGAGCCCGCGCATGAACTCGTCCCAGAACCACGGCTTCTTCAGTCCGTAGTCTTCGATCGTCCGCACGAACTGGTCGATGATCCACTCCTCCATGAACTCCCGGTAGGACTGCTTCCGGTGTTCGACCGGGGTGTAGTAGTCCATCGGCAGTCCGGTGAGCGCGGCGAACAGACGGGCCGACCCCCAGAAGGCCTTGTCGATCACCCACTGTGCGCGTACCGGATCGTGCTCGACCAGGATCTCCAGCGTCGCGACACCCTGCTGGGAATGTCGTGCCTCGTCGGTCTGGATCGACGAGATCATGTTGGCGAAGTTGATGTCACCGGACTCCAGCGCATCGGCGGAGAGCGCCACGAACTGCAGATTGGTGAATCCCGTCTCGAAGGTCAGGGGGACCTGGAGCGCGCAATCGACCGCATTCGAGGTGGTCATGATGCCGTCGAAGTAGGTGCGCAACGCGATGGGTACCCAGTCGTTGGTGGAATACGCCTTCTGCGTCCAGTCGAATTGCGGGTCCTTGCTGACGAATTCGTGACCGAAGTAGGTGGTCAACGCGTTGTGCCGGAGTTCGTCGAGCTGGCCGAAGGTGGCCATGTTCCGCCAGGCGGCGTTCAGTCCGAAGCGGGCCATCTTCAGCTCGGCCAGGGTCGCGGTGTACTCCACCTGGGCGACACCACCGAAGTGCATCTTGGTCGACGACTTCCATCCCTCGTCGAGGTTGTCGAACACGGTGGAGCGGGCCAGCGCCGCCTTGACGGCGTAGGTCGACGCCTCCTTCTCGCGCTGGGTGTAGACGTATTCGGGATAGCTGACCTTGTAGTCCTCTTCCCACGTCAGCCATGCCTCACGCGGGACCTTTCCGGTGCCGCAGAACCACTCGGGGAAGACCGCCTCGTCGTCGACGTAGGACAGTGTCCAGTCGACGTCGCGCACGAAGTCTTGCCACTCTTCTCGTTTGAGCAATGCCATGGTTGTTCCTGTCCTTCTCGTCAGTCGACTTCGAGGTGTCCGAGTTGTCGGCACACGCCGGCGTTGTCCCAGTAGCAGCGGATGCTGTCGATCAGTCCGTCGCCGTCGACATGCATGATGAACAGGTGCGGCTCGGAGAACGGTTTGCCCTGCGGCGCGATGAATGCCCACGCCGACTGCTGGGTTCCGGCGATGTCGCAGGCAACCACGACATCGCCGTCGTCGTTGCCATCGATGTGGTGTACGACGTTGTACAGGTTGGGAAATGCGTTGATCAGGCCGCTCCAGATCACCTTGCCGACGGTGCGGACCTTGCCGTCGCCGCGCATCACGCGCTGCTTGGCCCACACCTCGAAGGGGATGTAGGAGAAATCGGCGTTGTCGGTACACAGATCGGTCATCGCCTCGACGTCCCGGCGGCGATAGGCGTCGAAGAACTCGGTGACGACGTCGGTCGGTGTTCGAGTGGGGATCTCTGTTGCCGAAATAGTCTGCGTCATTGTCTGTTTCCCTCCTAGACGATCGTCACGTGGTCGGTGCGCTTGACTGCGAGGCGGCGCAGGAGCTGGTTCTGGCACCAGTACACGTCGACGGCCGTGATCCGTTCACCGGATACGGTGAACCGCCACGCCGAATCCACATCGAGGTGCTTCTCCTGGTTGATCACCCCGGCATAGTCCCCGGCCTGGGTGCCCTCGATCTTCATCTCGGCAACCAGCACCGCACCGACGTCGACGAGATGGGTCAGGGTGATGTGCAGGTCCGGGAATGCGGTGCAGATGTCCTGCAGGACAGTGCGGATGACGCCCACTCCGGTATCGGCGATCTGTAGCGGATACACGGTCACCGCGACGTCCTCGAGGACGGCCGCGACCGCCGCGTCGGGATCGCGCAGACGGAATCCGGTGACGAACCCCTCCACGATCTGGCGTGCTGTGCTCATGGTCGGCCTCTCCTCGGGTCCAGGGTGATCGGATGGGGTTTCACAGGCCCAGCGCCTTGAGCGTCGCCGCGGCGGTGGCCTCGGTGGAGTTGGGCTGCTGCCCGGTGATGACGTTGCGGTCGACGACGACGTGGGAGGCCCAGGCGAACGGCGCGTCGTCGAACACCGCGCCGGCATTCTTCAGTGCGGCGTCCAGATACCAGGACATCCCCAACTGCCCCAGACGATTCTGGTCTTCTTCCTCGTCGGTGTAGGAGGTCATCCGATACCCCTCGAACAACCACTGACCATCGGCCCGCTCCGGGGCAGCGAGAAGCATCGCGACCCCGTGGCACAGTGAGACGATCGGCGCGCCTTTGGCGTGGAGGATGGCCAGAAGCCTGGTTACGTCCGGGTTCGCGGGCAGGTCCACCATCGGCCCGTGTCCGCCGGGGGCGAAAACCGCGTCGAATTCGGCCAGGTCGGCGTCGGTGAGGTCGGCCAGGTTGACCGGCGATCGGAAGCCGTCGATCGCATCGAGCCGGGCCTTGCGGTCGTCGGATACCGCCTGGCTGTCGGCCTCCAGCTCCTCGACCGCACTCCGCAGAGCGGCCTCGGGCAGGCCGGCGTCGAGGCCGTGGTCGAGCATGACCTCGACCAGCAGCAGATCCTCGGCCCAGGCGATCTTGGCGGCCTTGCTCACGATCGCATGCGCATCGATCGGCGTCGTACCGTTGTCGACCATCCGCTTGGTAATCCGCCGTGCTGCCATCAGCTGGAGATCTGTCGTGTGGTGCAACGTGATCCGAATGTCGTCCGGATCATGATGGAAGGTTCGGTAGACCGAGGCAAAGTAGTCCCGATCCTCGTCTGGGTAATGGAAGATCGCTTCGAGGCCGTAGGGATCGGCGACAGGCGGTACGCCGTCCGGTGTCATCACCACGACATCGGCCCCTGCGGCGACGAACATCTCGTAGGACTTGAGGGCTTCCTCCGCCCAGTAGCCGGTGGGATGTTGCGGGCTGTCACGGAAATCTATCTCCCGTGCGCTGGTGACGAGATAAGCGATGCGGGGCATGCGTTTTCCTCTTCGTGCGGCTGTTGTGATCTGTGTCGAAATCTATCGCCGGCATGCGGTGGAGCACATCGGACAATCCTGCTGGGGTATTGCGGATTCCTGCATTCGAGTTCGGATAGCTGCAGTGGACTCCGTCTGATCCCAGGAAACATCTGGAGTGTTGCGATCACATTTCCCAATGGGCAATTTGTGTAAACCATTGCGCTACAAAACATTTCGTAATCCACACGACGGTACCCCGGCGATGAGATGGTCATCGTCGGGGCGGTCTTCACGTGTCCGATGTCGCCGTCTACTTCTCGACGTCGAGCGATTTCAACGAATAGCCCTCCGGGAGAAAGACTTCGGAGAATCTTGACGGTTCTGAAGGATCGACCCGGTTCCCGACTGTGCCGGTCGGGCGAGCTCCGCAGGAGCTCCCCGATGGGTCGAGGGCCGCCGTTCACGCACGCGAGCACGCCGGTTCCATACGACAGCCGGGCGGATACCACCCCGGGATGTCTCGGTGTCGACCTCTGCGCTCACAGATCCGAGTGAACCGGAGGGATGCGCGTCGGCCATCGGCAAGCGGGCACACCCGGCAGGAATGCGACATATTTGCGCCGAAATCGGCAATCGATGCGCGGAGGGCACGGTTCGGCCGACAGCCGCGCGCTGAACTCGGTGTCGACGTCGTCGGCGAGACGGACCACATGATGCCGCCGCATCCCCCGGCGGAACCGACACCCCATCCGTTCATATGCCAGGCTCATGGGGTGATCGACTTCGAACAGATCCCCGGCGTCAGCATCGGACCCCACCAAGGTCTCGACGCGATCCTCGTCGAGACACCGCACGCCCGGGCGGCCGTCTCGCTGTTCGGCGGACAGGTGCTGTCCTTCATCCCCACCGGTGCCGAGGACGTGTTCTGGGTGTCGCCACTCGTCAAGGCCCCGCCAACCCCGATCCGCGGCGGTACCCCCGTGTGCTGGCCGTATTTCGGCAAGGAGGGGCAGACCGGCGATGTGCCGTCGCACGGATATGCGCGTACCGCCGGTTGGACGGCGACGGGAGGGCGCGCCCTCGACACCGGAGATGTCGAGATCGAATTGGAACCCGAGGGCCTCGATCACCTCGACCTTCGCCTCCGAATGACGCTGCGCGTCGGCGCATCCCTCGAACAGACACTGCACACCACCAACCCGGGGACACGGTCGGTCCGCCTCACCGAGGCGTTCCACAACTACTTCCGCGTCTCCGATGCCACGGCAGTCCACGTGGACGGGCTCTCCGGTCTGACCTATCTGGACAAGTTCGACGGCATGACCGCCCACGAGCAGACCGGCGACTGGCGGCTCCCGGCCGATCCCGCCCGCAGCGACCGGATCTATCCCGGTGCCGGCGGACGGTATCGCCTCGTCGACCCCGGACTGGGGCGTCGGATCGAGATCGTCACGCAGGGCGCGCACTCCGCGGTGGTCTGGAACCCGGGTGAGGCGGTGGCCTCCGGGATGGCCGACGTCGGCCCGCATTGGCGTGGGTTCGTGTGTGTCGAGGCCGCGAATGCGGGGCCGGACGTGGTCGAGGTGCCGGGTCGGACCACGCACTCGATGAGTCAGATCATCACGGTGTCACCACTCGACTGACTTCTCTACCTGCACGACTCCATGCTCCATCACCAAAAACCACCCCGCTTGGTGTAACCCAGGTCACAATGAGGCTCTGGTGGTCGGTGCCGCAGCGGCACCGACCCATGACACGCGGGGTGATGCGCATGACCGATCCGGTGTTGGTCCTGACCAAGGCCCGTACGCCGAGCGAGCTGCGTGCGGTGACCGACTGGGCGTCGTCGACCTATCCCGACGCCGAGGTCCACCAGTTGGCCGATGTCGACTACGACGCGCTACCGCCGCAGGCCCTGCTCGTCCCCGTCCGACCCGTCTGGCTGCCCGCGGTCCGGCAGGGCGAGCGCCGGGTCACCCTCGGGGACGTGCTGGTGCTGTCCAACCCGCGCCGCCCCGCCCGGCTCATGCAACCGGTGATCAAGAGCAGACGCCCCGACAGTCTGAGAGTGGCGGCCGGCGCTCCCGCCACCATCGCCGAACTGCGTACCCGCTACACGCGCAGCCAGGCCGAGGGGGAACCGTTCGGCGAGTTCGTCTCCGTGCAGGCGTCGTTGTCGGCGGAGCGGGCCGAACGCCAGATCGTCGGCGACCGATACAAGGTCCCCCGGCTCGTCGCCGAGCAGATCGGCAGTTCGGCCCGATTCAAATCGGGTGCGGCCGCACTGGCGGCGAAACTCGGCCGGCCGACCGATGCGGTGATCGCCGAGGCCACCGACAAACTGTCGACCTTCGTCGCCACGCAGAGCCGGTTGATGGACGACGTGTTCTCCGCAACGTTCAACCGACTGCACGAGCGGGCCTGGAATGTGTCCGTCGACGTCGACCACCTCAACGAGCTCCGCACGCTGAACAAGACCACCGGCCTGATCTTTCTGCCGTCCCACCGCTCCTACGTCGATCCCCTGGTATTGGCGAAGGTGCTGCGCAACAACGACTTCCCTCCGAATCTGGTACTCGGCGGCAATAACCTCGCCTTCTGGCCGGTCGGACCGGTCGCCCGCCGCGCGGGAATGATCTTCATCCGCCGCAAGTTCGGCGCGGACCCGGTCTACAAGTTCGCCATGCGCTCCTATCTCGCCCACATCGTCGAGAAGCGGTTCAACCTCGAGTGGTACATCGAGGGCGGCCGCAGCCGGACCGGCAAGCTCCGCCAGCCCAAACTGGGCCTGCTCACCTACGTCGTCGATGCCGTCTGCCAGCTCGACGACGCCGACGTCACCATCGTTCCGACGTCGATCGTCTACGACCAGCTCAACGAGATCCGGGCGATGGCCGCAGAGGATGCCGGTGGCACCAAGAAGCCCGAAGGCGTCGCGTGGTTGCTGCGCTACGCCAAGGCGCAACGGCACTACCTCGGCGAGGCCAGAGTGCGCTTCGGTGCGCCGATCTCCCTGCGTGCGGCCCTCGCCGCCGCCGGTGACGGGCCCGCCCGGCTGGAGAAGGTCGCCTTCCGGGTGATGGACGAGATCAACTCCGCCACACCGATCACGGCGACGTCGCTGGTGGGCTTCGCGCTGCTGGGCGCCCAGGACCGGGCGTACACGCTGCCCGAGATCGAGGCGATCCTGTCACCGCTGCTCACCTACATCGCCCGGCGCGATCTGCCCGGCCCGGACCCGACCTTGTGTCGCGGCGTCGGGCTGACCCAGACCTTGCGGGTCCTGGCCGGCAACGGCGTGGTGAGCTGCTTCGAGGGCGGCTCCGAGCCGGTGTGGTCGATCGTTCCGGAGAACCGGGCGGTGGCCGCCTACTACCGCAACGGCGCGCTCCACCACTTCGTCGATCGCGCGATCGTCGAGGTCGGCATGTTGGTGGTGGCCGAGGGCGAGGTCACCCACCTCGGGGATCCCGAGACGAAGGACAGTCTGCTCACGGCGTCCCAACAGGAGGCGCTGCGCATCCGGGACCTGCTCAAATTCGAGTTCTTCTTCCCGCCCAAGACCGAGTTCCTGCACCGGCTGGGACAGGAACTCGACCTGCTCGCCCCCGGCTGGCGCGAGGTGACACCCACCCAGGAGTGGACCTACGAGGTGCTACACGGACACACCGGCGCCCTGCTGGCCCGACGCACCCTCCAGCCGTTCTTCGACGCACAGCTCGTGGTGGCGACGCGATTGGTGCAACTCGGCTCCGCATCCCGCGACCGGGACGACCTGATCTCCGACTGTCTCGGTCTGGGCCGACAGCTCTCGCTGCAAGATATTGTGCGCAGCAAGGATTCGGTGTCCAAGGACCTCTATGACGGTGGGTACCAGCTCGCCGACAACCGGGGTCTGATCCACGGCGAGAACATCGATGACCTCCCGCTCGCACGACAACGGTGGCTCGACGAGGTGGAACTGATGCGTGACCGGCTGTCCCGGATCGCCTCGATCGAGGCGATCCAGCCGGCGATCGGATCGGAGGTGGCACGGTGAATGCCTTCACCGACCGGATGCACGCCATCCGCTCCGCCCCGACCGGCAAGAAGGTGGCCGCGCTGTTCGATTACGACGGCACCCTGATCGAGGGTTTCTCGGCAGCCGACATCATGCGGGCACGGGTTCGCAGCATGGAATTCGGGCTCGGCGAGCTCGCCGAGTTCCTGCTGATCGGGTTGCGTGGTGTGGTCTCCGAACAGGACTACGCGGAGGTACTCGAGGCCACCAAACCCACCTTCGCCGGCAAGACCTACGCCGAGCTCATCGACTTCGGCGATCACCTGTTCAAGCACGAGACCGCCTCCAAACTGCGCCCGCAGATGTGGCAGATCCTGCGCGCACATCGCGAGATGGGGCACACCATCGTCATCGCGTCGTCGGCCACCCGGTTCCAGATCGAGCCGATCGCCCGGGAGATCGACGCCGACTACGCCCTCGCCACCGACGTCGAGGTGGTCGACGGGGTGGTCACCGGCAACGTGCTGGGCCGGCCGTTGTGGGGTCCGGGCAAGGCCGCCGCGGTCCGGGCGCTGGCGCGCGAGCAGGGAATCGATCTGGCCTCGTCCTTCGCCTACAGCGACGGCGACGAGGACATCCCCTACCTGGAGTCGGTGGGCAATCCGGCTGCGGTGTCACCGCGGCGGGTGCTTCGCGCCGAGGCCGAGTCCCGCGGGTGGCCGATCATCGATCTGAAGAACCCCACCTACAACCGGGTGGGCATGCTGGCCCGCACCGGCGCCTTCTACGGGTCGTTCATCGCCTCCGCCGCAGTCGGTCTCACCACCGGGCTGATCCGACGCGACCCGCATGCCCTCGTCGACATCCTGCCGACCGGCACCGATGTCGGGCTGTCGCTGGCCGGCATCCACGTGCGGGTGCTCGACGGCGGCGAATACCTGACCTCGGCACGGCCGTGCGTCTTCTTGTTCAACCATCAGTCGAAACTCGATCTGCCGGTGATGATCAACCTCATCCGGGCGGACGCGACGGGCGTGGCCAAGAAGGAGGTGCAGCGGGTTCCCGTCCTCGGGCAGATCCTCGATCAGGCGGGTCTGGTGTTCATCGACCGGAGCGACCGGTCCCGTGCGATCGAGCAACTGGCCCCCGCGGTCAAAGCCCTTCGAGAAGAGGGGATGTCGTTGGTGGTGGCCCCGGAGGGGACCCGCTCTCCGACACCCCGGGTCGGGACGTTCAAGAAGGGGCCGTTCCACATCGCCATGCAGGCCGGAGTACCCATCGTCCCGGTGGTGCTGCGCAACACCGGCGAACTGATGTGGCGTGGTTCGCAGTTGATCCGGCCGGGCACCGTCGAGGTGATGGTCCTGCCACCGATCGACACCTCGAACTGGACCGCCGACGAGATCCCCTCCCGCGCAGCAGAAGTACGTCAGATGTATGTGACCGCATTGGCCGACTGGCCACTCGAGTCGTTTGCCGACGGGACGAACGACACCGCAGACCGGGCAACCGAGGAGGACCGTTCGTGAGTGACAAGGGCGAGATGACGGGCGGCAGGGATCGGCCCCTCGACTGGGCCAATGAACCCCATATGAGCTCCGTCGACACCATCATGTGGCGCGGCGACACCGACCGTCGGATGCGCGGGACCATCTGCATGCTGGAGATCTACGACTGCAGCCCCGACTGGGATCGTCTCGTGGCGGCACATGAATGGGGAAGCCGGATGGCGCCGCGGTTCCGACAACGCGTCGTCGACTCACCGCTGGGCGCCGGAACACCCAGTTGGGCAGTCGATCCCGACTTCGACCTGCACTACCACCTACGCCGCATCAAGCTGGGTGGCGATGGCAGCATGCGCGAGTTGCTGGTGACGTGTGAGCAGCTCGCGATGACTGCGCTCGACGCGGCCCGCCCGCCGTGGGAGGGCACCCTGATCGAGGGACTACCCGACGGCAAGGCCGCGTACTTCCTCAAGGCCCACCACGCCCTCACCGACGGCCTCGGCGCGATCATCGTTCTGGCCCAACTGCATTCGCCCACGCGAGAACACAGTCCGGGCAAACCGCAGCCACCGAGCCCCGACCCGGTCAACATCGGAGCACTCGACCTCATCGGCCGGCAGATCGGTGACGAGATCGGACGTATCCCGCACCGCATCGACCTGGCTCTCAAAGGGGTACGCGCCCTCGCCAATCCGCGTCGGGCATTGAGTTCCGCACTGCGCTACGGCCGTTCGGTTCCACGGGTGGCCGGTCTGGTGAGCCCGCCCGGTTCCCCGCTACTCGCCCATCGCAGTCTGTCGTGGCGGTTCAGCGCCTTCGAAGTGCCGTTCACCGATCTCAAGGCGGCGGCCACGGCGGTGCACGCCTCGATCAACGATGTCTATCTCGCCGGCCTGATCGGCGGATTCCGGATCTACCACGAGAAGATGGACTCCCCGGTGGACGCGATCCCGGTGGCTATCCCGATCTCGGTGCGCCGCCCCGAGGATCCGGCCGGCGGAAACCGGATCGCCGTGGGACGCCTGGCCGGTCCGGTCGGCATCGCCGACCCCTTCGAGCGGGTCCTCACCATCCGGGAGCAGGTACGGCTGGCCCGTCACGAACCGGCCGTCGACATCTTCAACACCCTCGGTTCGGTGATGGCCTGGCTACCCGGAACGGTGCTCATGCAGTTCAGCGGAACCACCAGCCAGAACGACCTGCAGGCCAGCAACGTCCCCGGAATCCCCTGGGACAGCTATGTCGCCGGCGCCAAGGTGGAGCGGATGTTCCCCTTCGGCCCGCTGCCCGGCTGCGCGATGATGGCGACCATGATCACCCACAACGGAACCGCCTGTCTCGGAATCAATTCCGACGGTGCCGCGGTCACCGACCTGGATTTGTTCGCGGACTGCCTGATCGCAGGCTTCGGTGAGGTGCTCGCACTGGCCGCCGACGACGGTGTCGAACCGGGCGTGCTACGCCGGCTGGAGTGAGGATCGCCCCACACCGGCCACTCCCACCCTTCATCGAGTCACTCCGACTTGTCCTACTGGTCCGCCCGCACTGGACTGGTGCGGTGAAGACCATCAGCAGCACCGAGGCCAAGGCGAGGCTCGATGCGGTGCTCGCCGAGGTGGAGCGCACCGGATAGGAGATCACCATCACCAACACGGGCGTCCGGTGGCCGTGATCAGCCCGGTCACACCACAGGTACGTCGGTTCGGGCAGTTCCCGGGGTCGACGGTCCCGGAGGACTTCGATGCACCGCTGCCCGATGCCGAGCTCCGGGCGTGGGAGATCGCGATCAAGACCAGACTGGGGCGTCTCGATGGCGGCCCCCTGCTGGCGGCGTGGGGAGAAACCCTCGAGGCGATGGCGGCGACCGCCCTCGCGGTCGATCGACCGACGCAGCGACCTCAGACCAACCGACCGGGGACCATCGCGACCCGTTCGACCGCGTGATCGTCGCCCAGGCCCCCACGAGGGTTGACCATCGCGACGACCGATCCGGCCATCCGAACCGGGACACTCGCCCCGGTCGTCGACACACGTCGCCGACCGGCGCACCCGGTCACGATGGATCGGTGCCCGCGGGCAGCGGCCCGGTCAGATATGCCTGGATCACCGGGGCCAGGATCGCGATGAGATGGTCGTGGTCGATCGTGGCCAAGGCCTCGATGTGCCCGAGGTTGCGCGCCACCGCGACACCGAGGAGATGCGAGCCCGCCAGCGCGAAGCGCAGCGGGAGTTGACCGATGTCGGCCATATCGGACGGTAGCTCGGCGATGATCATGGTCGCGAACATCGCGCGCAGCACATTCGCGGTGCGTTCCGAGGTCAGTGCCGTCCGAACGATCGCACGCAGGATCGGCGCGGTCGCCTCGTCCTCCCACGCGCCGAGGTAGGCCGCCGCCACCCGCTCACCGAGGTGCGCCCGGTCACCGGCAAACGCGGCGGCCATCCGGGAGGGGAACTCGGTCCGGTCGGCGATCGTGGCGGCGAACAGGCCGTGTTTGTCGGTGAAGAAGTGCCTGATCATGCCGGGGTCGACCCCGGCGGCCGCGGCTATGGCCCGCATCGACGCACCGTCGTATCCGTGGGCACCGAACATGACCTTCGCCGCATCGAGGATTGCCGCACGGTTCGCGCCGTCGCCGGCGGGACGACCGCGGCCGCGACGCTCCGAAGCCGCCACGTCGTGATTCACCTGGACAAGAGTACCCGGGGTGTCGAAATATCTCCTCTACCGTGGAATTAATTCCTCGTATGTGGAACCATCGGTCCAGCCGCACCACCCTGGAGGACACCATGGCCACCGATGATCTCGTCATCGACATCGCAGGTCTGCACAAGTCATTCGGAGAGTTCCCCGCGCTGCAAGGCCTCGATCTGCAGGTGCGCCGCGGACAGGTCCACGGATTCCTCGGACCCAACGGCGCCGGGAAGTCGACCACGATCCGCGTGCTGTTGGGTCTGTTGCGCGCCGATTCCGGGCGCGTGCGTCTCCTCGACGGGGACCCGTGGACCGACGTTGTCGCATTGCACCGTCGGCTGGCATACGTCCCGGGCGATGTGTCGTTGTGGCCGTCGATGAGCGGGGGTGAGGCCATCGATCTGCTCGGGTCGATGCGCGGTGGCCTGAACGAGACGCGCCGGGCCGATCTCATCGACCGCTTCGAACTCGACCCGACCAAGCGGGGACGTCAGTACTCCAAGGGCAACCGCCAGAAGGTGGCGATCGTCGCCGCGCTGGCCTCCGACGTGGAATTGCTCATCCTGGACGAACCGACGTCGGGTCTCGACCCGTTGATGGAAAGCGTCTTCCAGGAGGTGGTCGACGAGGCCAAGGCCCGCGGGGCATCGGTCTTGCTCAGCAGCCACATCATGGCCGAGGTGGAGACCCTGGCCGATCGCGTCAGCATCATCCGTGACGGCGCGATCGTCGAGACCGGCACCCTGACCGAGTTGCGCGGACATACCCGCACCTCCGTGCGCGCCGATCTCGGCACCGTTCCCGACCGTGCGGATCTCTCGATGCTGCATGACCTGACCATCGACGGACACCGCCTGACCGCCACCGTCGATTCGGACCGCATCGGCACGGCGATGGAAGCGCTCACACCCTATGGCCTGCAGTCGCTCACGGTGGAACCACCGTCCCTGGAAAGCCTGTTCCTCCGACTGTACGACGACGCCGCCGAGGGCAACCGGTGACGGCCACCCCGACGGTCGTGTCCGGCGCAGTCGCCGGCACCGCACCGCTGCTGCGGGCGTCCCTGCGCCACGATGCGCGTTCCTTCGCGCCATGGGTGGTGATCGCGACGGCCCTCACCGTGTCGTCGGTGATCGCGTATCCGCTATTGTATCCGGATCTCCTCGACCGCCAGGTGTTCGCTGCCACCGTCGGATCGAATCCGGCGCTCGGATTGATCTTCGGCCCCGCCTTCGACCTCTCGACCGTGGACGGCTTCACCGCGTGGCGCAGTCTGGCCCTGGGTGGATTCATCACCGCACTGGAGCCATCTTCATCGTCGTCAAGGCCAGTCGCGGACAAGAGGATTCCGGACAGGCCGAACTGCTCGCCGCCGGTGTGCTCGGCCGCCAGTCACGTCTGCTCACCGCACTGCTGATGGCCGTGGTCGCCTCTCTCGCCGTCGGCGTGGTCTCCGGTGTCGTCACCGGGTTGTGTGGTGGCGGCTGGCAGGCATCGTTGCTGTTGAGCGCGGGGTTCACGGTGACCGGGTGGATGTTCGCAGCGGTGGCCGCGGTGACCGCCCAGATCGGTTCCGATTCACGGACCGCCACCTCGATCGCGGTGACGGTGCTCGGAATCCTGTTCGTGCTACGCGGATTCCTGTACTCGATCGACGCGCCCGCGTGGACCGCCTGGATCAACCCGCTCGGCTGGATCGAGGAGACCCGACCTGCCACAGGGGATCACTGGTGGCCGCTGCTCCTCGGTGTCGTGTTCGCCCTCGTCGTCGCGAGTATCGGCTTCGCCCTTCAGATCTCCCGCGATTTCGGTCAGGGACTCATCGCCCCGTCCCCTGGCCCGTCGCGCGGCCGGGCCCGCACGCCGCTGGCCCTGGCGATCCAGCTCAACCGGTCGGCAGTGATCTCCTGGTCGTTCGCGTTCATCGGGCTCGGCGTCGTGTTCGGCTACTTCACCCGGTCGGTCAACGACCTCTTCGCCGCCAATCCCGTCATGGCCAAGGTCTTCGCGTCGGGCGCGGCCTCGCCGGCCGACCTCATCGCCGCCTTCCTCACCACCATCCTGTCCCTGGTGGGCATCATCGCCGCGATCGCCGGGGTCCAGATCATCACCCGCGTCCGGACCGAAGAACTCTCCGATCGCGCAGAACCCGTACTCGCCACCGCGGTCAGCCGGCAACGGTACCTCGCCGCATCGGTGATGGTCGCCTTCGCCGCGCCGATCCTGTTCCTGGTCGTCGCCGGTGTGTTCATCGGGATCTTCGCCTCGACGGCCGGGATCGGAATCGGATTCGGGGACGCCCTGTTCCAGGCGATCGTCACCATCCCCGCGGTCTGGACGGTGATCGCGATCGCGGTGACCGTGACCGGTGTGCGGCCCCAGGTCATGGTCGCCGCGTGGATCGGGGTCCTCGCCTCGTTCGTGCTCACCCTGTTCGGACCGAGCTTCAAGCTCCCCGACTGGGCCCTGGCCATCAGCCCCTTCTATCACGTGCCGGATGTGTCTGCGGGAGCGCAGAACTGGTGGGGGCTGCTGTGGATCAGCTTGTTCGCCACCGGGTTCCTGCTCGTCGGCTTCGCCGGGTTCCGGCAGCGCGACACACCGTGATCGGGACCCGTCGTCGGGCGAGAGCGGGTCATCGGTGAGGACGTCCTGATCGACGACGCGCCGCGATCAAGCGTCCCCGGTCAGAATCCTGCCCAGGAGCGCGTCGGCGAGTTCCACCTGTCGTCGTGGGGTCGCGAGCGCGGGAAAGAGCACCGCCTGCACCGACATCGCGTCGACGAGTGCCAACACCTCGTGCGCGAGCAGATCATCGGTCATCGGGGAGTGCACATCCCCGTTCGCCCGGGCGGCCGCGATGATGTCGACCAGCAACGACCGCCACGCCTGCAGGCTCTCCTCCCGGATCGCGAGAAACTCCGGGTCGTTCATCGCCAAGGACCATGCGCTGACCTCCACGCGCGCCTCCACCAACCGCTCCTCGTCGAGGGGCAATGCTTCCAGCAGTGCCACCCGTAGGGCATCCCGCGCACGCAGCCCCCGGATCCGGGCCTCGATCCGCTCTCCCGCCCGCTCGTAGGCGAGTCGATGCGCGGAGACGACGATGTCGCGTTTGCCGGAAAAGTAGTGCTGGAGTACCCCGCTCGACCATCCGGTCTCCGCCGAGAGGGATCGCATCGTCACCCCGTCGAGTCCGTCGCGGGCGATCACCCGCCAGACCACGGTCAGAAGTTCTGCGCGGCGCTGCTCGTGATCGACCACTTTCGGCATGCCTCAACCCTCTCAGACCGCCTCGAATCGGGCGTAACGAGCACTTAATCGATTCGTATTATTACGCGCGTGCGAAATAGATACGCTCCTCGCATGACACCAACCCCCACTCCTCCCACCCTCACCCGAGACGCGGGCCTTCGCGCTCGAGCGGCCCACGTCTTGCCCGGTCCCGGGGGCTATCCCGGACATCTGTCGGTCGGGGTCAACCAGCTACCCCCGACATATCCCCAGTTCTATGCGCGGGGTGAGGGCGCCCACCTCATCGATGTCGACGGGCGGCGCTTCAGCGATGCCATGTGCGCCTGGGGCCCGATGGTCGTCGGCTACGCCGAGCCGCGCGTCGTGGCCGCGCAGTGCGAGCAGATCCGGCTCGGCAACACCCTCAACGGGCCGGGTCCGGTGGCGGTGGAACTCGCCGAACTGCTGGTCGACACCGTCGCGCATGCCGACTGGGCGATGTTCGGCAAGAACGGCAACGATGCCACCGCGATGAGCCTCCGAATCGCACGCGCGGCGACCGGACGCACCAAGATCCTCAAGGCACGCAAGGCCTATCACGGGGCCAGTGACGTCTTCACACCGTCGATGGTCGGCGTCGCCGAATCAGACCGGGCCAACATCGTCGAGTTCGACTACAACGATCTCGCATCCCTCGCCGCCGCTGCCGATGCCCACGACGGCGACGTCGCCGCGGTGATCGTCGTCCCCCTGCAGCATGACGGATTCGTCGACCAGGAGTTCGCGACACCCGAGTTCGCCCAGGGTGTCCGTGAGCTGTGCGACCGGATCGGGGCCGTTCTCGTCCTCGACGAGGTGCGGACGGGCATGCGACTGAGCCTCGCCGGCGCCTGGGAGCACCTCGGCGTACGGCCCGACCTCACCGCGCTGAGCAAGGCCATCGGCAACGGCGCCGCGATCTCGGCGGTCACCGGGACCGATGCGCTCAAGGATGCCGCCGGCAGTATCTTCATCACCGGCTCGTTCTGGTCGTCGGCAGCCCCGATGGCCGCCGCACTGGCCACGATCACACAGCTTCGCGAGGAGGACGGTATCGCCACCATGGTGGCGGCAGGTGAGCGTCTCCGGTCAGGCCTGGCCGCCGCCGCCGCCGGCGTACCCATCCGGCAGTCCGGTCATGTCCAGATGCCCTTCATGACCTTCGACGACGATGCCGACCTGTCCCAGGCCATGGCGTTCTGCGCCGCAGCGCTCGACGCGGGGACCTTCTTCCACCCCTGGCACAACTGGTTCCTGTCCACCGCACACACGCCGGAGGTCGTCGACCAGATGATCGATGCGGCCGCCGCCGGATTCGACGCCGTTCGAGCAGTCCGGGGTGCACGATGACCGAACTCGGATCGAACCCGCCCGGCACACAACCGGCCGTCGCCCCGGGTGACGTTCCCGGATTCCACCGCACCCTGACCGCTCCGCGCGTCACCATGCTGGTGGTCGCGGCAGCTGCCCCGTTGGGCGTCATGATCGGCAACATCCCGATCGGGATCATTCTCGGCAACGGGGCAGGGCTGCCCGTGATGTTCTTGGTGGCCGGAGTCCTGGTCGCCCTGCTCGCCACCGGATACCTCGCACTGAGCGCGCGCGTCGACGGCCCCGGCGGTTTCTCTGTGCTGGTCGGTGCGGGCCTGGGTCCGGCGCTCGGGCTCGGGACCGCCTTCGCCACCGGGCTGGCATACCTGGCCGGCACCGTTGCGCTCGCGGTGGCGACCGGGTACTACTCCAACCTGATCCTCGGCGGGTTCGGAATCGATCTGCCCTGGTGGGGATGGTCGGCGATCGCACTGGCGCTCGTCCTCACCCTGGGTCGACGCGCGGCGACGGTCTCGGCGCGCGCCCTGCTCGGCCTGATGATCGCCGAGTTCGCCGTCGTCGGAATCCTCGACGTCGCCATCCTGGTCAACCACGGGTTCTCGGCGTTCCCCCTGACGACATTCAGCCCCTCGACGGTGCTGTCGGGGTCCATCGGACCCGCGATCATGATGGGGTTCACGTCCTATATCGGTATCGAGTCGGCCATCCTGTACAAGTCCGAGGCCAAGGACCCACACCGCAGCATTCCCCGTGCGACCTACTGTGCGGTCTCGGTGATCATCGTGATCTATCTGCTCAGCAGCTGGCTCATCATCGGCGCCGTCGGCGCCGACCAGGCCGTCCCGATGGCCACCGAGATGTCGGGCGACTTCGTGTTCGCGATCGCCGCCGACAACGGCGGCGACCCACTCCTCGTCCTGATGCAGGTGTTCTTCTGCACCAGCCTGCTCGCCTGCCTCCTCGCGCTGCACAACGCGACGGTGCGCTACGTCCAGGCACTCGGGCAGCAGCGCTTCCTGCCCCGGGCCCTGGGCCGCATCCACACCAAGCACGGCGCCCCGTCCATCGCGAGCGATGTGGTGGTGGCCTCGACCGCCGTCGTCCTCCTGGGCTGCGCGTTGACCGGCGCGGACCCGTACCTCAGCATCGGTACCAGCCTGACCGGCATCTTCACCATCGGCGTGATCGGCGTTCAGGTGCTCGTCGCGTTGTCGGTGATCCGGTACTTCCGCGGTGATCCGGACCGTAAGCGGTGGGCGACACTCTGGGCGCCGGCGATCGGCGGCATCGGGATCCTGCTCGGGGTGATCGCGATCGCGCTGAATTATCACGTCCTCACCGGAAGCGATTCACCTCTGATCAACTCGCTTCCCGTCGTCATCCCGCTCGCACTCGTCGTCGGTGTCGCCGTCGCCCGGCGGCGGGAACGGAGAGGTGAGGTGGTCGACCTCGATTCACTCAGCGAGTGACCACGGCGTCGCCACGCCCATCCTTCGTCGGATACGACGTGGGCGTGGCGACTGCAGATCATCGACCACATCCGCCAAATAGAACGCACTGCGTTCCATATTGTGACGCACATCGGCGACGAACTTGAAATATTCGAGGCAATTAGACAGCTATGCTGTGTATCAACTGCTGCCAAGTATCGAGGATGACGGATGGACGAGAGGGTCGATCAGCTCCGGGACGACATCGTCCGATTCAACCGACGCATCCGCACCAAGAGCGCCGGACACCATCTGCTCACCCCCACGCAGGTACAGGCCCTGGCACATGTGGATCGGCTCGGCCCGATGAGCGCACGCGCGCTCGCCGACGCCGAGATGGTCGCTCCCCAGACCGTGGCGCGGACGGTCGCCTACCTCGAACAACAAGGCCTGGTCACCCGTCACCCCGATCCTGATGACGCACGCGCCGCCCTGATCTCGATCACCGACGTCGGCCACCAGACCCTCGAGGCCGACCGCAGCACCCGCAACGAATGGCTGGCCGAGGCGATCAGCACGCACTGCACTCCCGTCGAGCGTGACCTGCTGTTCCTGGCGGGCAACCTCCTCCGCAGGATCGCCGAGGACGCCCCGGCCGACGATGTCACCGGCGCCGCCCGATGACCCTCACCCAGAACCCGCCCACCACCGAGGACAAGCGACCGGTCCCCTTCGGCGTCAGCGGTGCCGCCGCCTCCGGAACCGTCCTCCAGCCCCTCAACTCCTCGATGATCGCGGTCGCGATCGTCGGGATCGCCGCCCAGTTCGGCGCCTCGGCCAGCGTCTCCTGGGTGATCTCCGCGATGTACATCACCACCGCGGTGTGCGCGCCGATGGCCGGACGCCTCGGCGCCATGTTCGGCGCCCGCCGGGTCTTCCTCGCCGGCCTGGTCCTGGTGTGTATCGGATCGGTCGTGGGCATGGTCGCCCCCGGGATCGAATGGCTCATCGTCGCCTATGTGCTGCTCGGCATCGGGATCTCGGTGCACATGCCGAACGCGATGACGATGGTCCGCAGCTATGCCGAGAAGTACCGGCGCCAATCACGAACGGCCATCACCACACTCGTCGTGTGCGGACAGTCGGTGGCCGCCCTGGGCCCCACCCTCGGCGGACTGCTCGTCGGCACGTTCGGGTGGCAGTCCATCCTCTGGGTCAACATCCCGGTCGCCGCGCTGAGCGGATTCTTCATCCTCCGCGCCGACGTCGGATTCGCCGGCGACCGGCCACCGTCGGTGCCGGCCGCCCTGCACGCCATCGACATGACCGGCATCGCACTGTTCGTTCCCGCCCTGACCACCCTGATGGTGTTCCTGGTGTCCCTGCGCGCATCGATCGCCTGGTGGGCGCTCCCGGTCTCGGTCATCACCGCCGTCGCCTTCGTCCTGTGGGAACGGCACACCCCCGAGCCGTTCCTCGATGTCCGCGCACTGTTCGGCAACCGGGCACTGAGCGCCACCCTCGGGCGGACGCTGCTCACCTACACCTGCTTCTACTGCGTGTTCTTCGGAATCCCGCAATGGCTGCAGTACGTCCGCGAGATGACCCCGATCCAGACCGGACTCACGATGCTGCCGGTCGCCGGGGTGAGCGTGATCGCGACGATGGTCGGCTCACGCACCTATCGTCGCCACGGCCCCCGCACCACACTGTTCATCGGAACCGCGGCACTGCTCGCCGGCGGCATCCTGATCGCCTCGGTCGAGAAGTCCACCGCCCCGATCCTCGTGCTCCTGCTCGTGGCAGCAGTTCTTGGAATACCCAACGGCTTCAACAACATCGGCAATCAGAACCTGATCAACGCCGTCACCTCCGTCGACGACGTGGGCACCGCCATCGGCATGTACCGCACCATGGCCTTCATCGGCGCCAACCTCGCCGTCGTCGTCATGCAGCTGACCGCCGGGGCCACCATCACCGACCACGGCCTCCACACCACCGGGTGGTTCATCGTCGTCGTGGCCGCCGTCCTGCTCGTCGGCATCGTGATGTCGAAGAACATGGGCCCGCGACCGGGGAAGCCGGTTCGAGCCGGTCACACCGCCGTCGATCATGAGGCGTGACCGGAGTCCGCGGATCACTCCTCCGCAGGGATGCCGCCCGCCCCCGACCTCGCGCAGACCAGCCCCTCTGCCCTGTCGTTCTCGAGGACGATCGCATAGAGCACTGTCAGCGCCATCACCTCGGATACACGGCCCGGATTCGCACCCGCGATCCCACGTTCGACCACCCGCTCGGCGAATGCGAGTGATCGGTCGATGTCACCGTCGGTGAATGTCTCGAGGGCCAGGGCCTGCAGGGTCACCATGGAGTCATCGGGCATCCCCAGTCGAGCGATGGGTTCTCGGTGCTCGCGCAGGAGTGCTCGGGCATCGTCGACCTCGCGCAGCAGGAAACCGACGATGCCTGCCGCGGCGAGTCCGACCGCCCGTTCCCGGCACGGCGCGGTGACCTGGCCGAGGGTGGCGCAGATCCACTCGTATCCTTCGCGAAGGGAGCTGGATTGCTGTCACAAGGTGCCGGCACCGTCGCCACCTCCAAAGCGTATCGAGCCTCGTCGACGCCCCGGAGTGAGAAGGCAAGCGCTTCGCGCAGATTGGCGTGTTCGGCCCGGGTGGTGAAGTACCAGTCGACGTCACGATCGCTTCCGTACTCGGTGGCGACCCGCTGTGCGAACCGGAAGTAGTAGTCCCGGTGACGCCGGTGCACGAGACCGGCGTCCGACGACCCGGCCAGGCGATCGGCCTCGTACTGACATACCGGCTCGAGTACTCGATAGCGGCTGCGCTGACCCGCTGTACCACTGCGGGAGATGTCCGATTCTGTCGACCAATCCGACGAGGGGGCACCGATGACATGCCCGGTGATCGGTAAGGAGTCCCGGTGGCGACCGAGAAGAAGAAGGTAGAAGGCCAACTACCCGACATCACCGACCCCGTCGAATGGGCCGCCCACTACTGGGAGCAGCAGGACCTCGTCGGAGATCCCCGACGCTTCCAGGCGATGACCTCGTTGCTGCGTTTCGAGCGCATCGTGGCCGACCGGGTCGAGGCGGAACTGAAGCAGGACGGCCTGAACCTGACCGACTACCTGATGCTGATGACCCTGCTGCTGTCGGAATCGGGTACCCGCCTCATCTCCGGCCTGGCGCGCAATCTGCTCGTCCACGCCACCACCGCGACACTGGCCACCGATCGACTCGAGGACCGCGGTCTGCTCTACCGCAGCCCGCACCCGACCGACCGCCGCGCCACCTGTGTGACGATCACCGATGAGGGCCGCACCCTCGCCACCGAGGCGCTCAGCGAGAAGGGTTTCGGAATGGAGAGCAGTACTCCGCAGATGGTGGAGATCCTGCTCGCCTCCCTCACCGCCATGCGCGACACGGTCGGCGGCACACAGACCGAGTCCAGCTGAGCTGGGCCCCCGGCCTCAGCCCCCGGCCTCGACGTCTGCATCCCCGAGATCGGTACACCCGTCCGCGGAGTGGAGTTCGTCGGCGAGGAACACCGTCTGGGCCATCATCCGGTAACCCGACATCTGTTCGCGGAACACCTCGATCGATTCCTCCGGGTGCACCGAGTCGATCACCGCATGCGGGCCGATCGCATTGAACTGGTGGCTCACCCCGCGGGGCACCTGCATGTCGACGAACGAACACGGCGGTACGACGAGGTTGTAGCGGGTCCGCACGACGCCGTCGGGGGTGTCGGGGAGCTCGTCGGTGAAGGTGCGCAACGTGAACGGGGTGACACCGGGAACCTCGGTGATCGCGAACGGGGAGAGACTGCCGACCCGGATCCTGGTGTCCGGGCCGGTCATCATGCGAACGAAACGCAGCCCGGTGTGCAGGTGCATCCGGGAACACAGATCGCGGTGGGTGACGTCGTAGAAGTCCATCAGATAGCGATCGGCGAAGAACCCGTCGAAGGGCTTCTCGATCATGTAGACGTCGCCCTCTTCGAAGACCTGCGAACGCGTGATGCCGTCGGCGTCGGGAGTCGTTGCCGCCGTGCTCGTCTTGGCCCGGGTGACGATCCCGGCCAGGGTCGAGACCACCGCCAACGCCACCTCGGGGGCGAACTGCGCAACCGGTGTCACGACGTTGTGCCCGGGATCGGCGAAGGTCGCGAGGTCGTGCACCTCGTTGACATCGTCTGCATGCGCTTTGATCGGCGACGTACCTGTCACTGTCCCACCTCGAATGATTGCAACCAGAGTTCCAGAGTCAGTACCAGCCACAGCTTTCCGCCGTGGCGCGGAAGCAAGGAGCCGTCCTTGCGCAACCAGGCCCGGATGGTGTCGCGACGGAACAGTCCGCGGTCCGCGTCGCCACTGAGCAGCACGTCGTGGGTGAGATCGCGAAGCGGGCCGTCGAGCCACTGCTGCACCGGGACCCGCATGCCACTCTTGGGTCGGTCGACGATGGTCGACGGCAGCAGATCGCGCACCGCCTGCTTGAGAATCCACTTCTCGGTGGTGCCACGCAATTTCAGCTCCGGCGGGATGGCGAACGCATGATCGATGACGGCGCTGTCGAACAGCGGGGAACGTCCCTCCACACCGCTGGCCGCGGTCAGCCGTTCCACCTTCGTCAGGATATGGTGCGCACCTTTGGTTCTCAGATTGGTGTGCAGCAATTTGTTGAGCAGACTGCGCATCTGGCCAGGACCCAGGTACGGGAGCAGGACCTCGGTGGACGGTGCGGTGGTGGCGAGCTCGTCCAGGACGTCGCCGGTGAGCAGGGTCGGCAGGTCGTCGAGGCACTTCCGATAGCTCGACAGGTAGGCGGCGGCTCGGGCCTGCACCGACGGGTCGTCGCGGGTGAGCTCGAAGATGAGCATCGGCAGGTTCTTGGGCCCGCCGAACACCGGGTCGCCGCCCTCGCCGTTCAGGATCACCGAGTGTCCGTCGCGGGCCGCTTCTTGTGCCAGCAGCAGATTGGGGACGGTGAGCGGATCTCCGACCGGACAGTCGAGCAGGGCGACGGTCTCGGCCATCCGCTCGGCGATCACGGCCCCGGGCACGGTGAGCACCCGGCGTTCCACGTTGCAGTGTGCGGCCACGAGCCCGGAGTAGGCGAGTTCATTGGGGGTGTCGGAGTCGAAGCCGATGGAGTAGGCGGTGACCGGCTCGTCGTGGAACTTCGCCGCCAACGCGGTCACCAGGCTGCTGTCCACCCCACCCGACAACAGCACACCCACCGGCTCAGCGGCCGGGAGGCGTCGAATGGTTGCTTCCTCCAACAACTCCCGCAACCGGACCCCATCGGGGTCGGCCCCCCGCGGATCGTCGGCCTCGGCCGGATCCCACAGCACGCTCTCGTCGGTACCGCCGTCTGCACGCAGGCGGAGGCACCGCCCGGGGCCGACCTCGCGAATGCCGCGGAAGAAGGTCTCGGCCCCGGGAAGGTAGGCGAAGGTCAGGAACGACCGCACCGCCCGCACGTCGAGCCCGGTGTCGAGCGCGGGCCAGGATGCCAAGGACCGCAACGAACTCGCCGCCGCCCACGACCCACCGGCGCGTGCATAGAACAGCGTGCGCGCGCCGACGTGGTCGCGCAACAGGACCAGGTCATCGCCGTCCGAGACGACCATCGCGAACATGCCGTCGGCCTCGGCGACACCGGGCAGACCGTGCTGCGCGTAGGCATGGACCAACAACTCCATGTCCGTGCATGATTCGGGTGCAGGTGGGAACAGCCGACGTCGGAGGGCGGCGCCGTTGAAGACCGTGGCCTCACCGACAGCGGTGAACCCACCGACGGTCACTGGGCCGTCGGCGACACCGGGGCCGTCGACGAGCACCCAGTCGTGACCGGCCCGATCGGCGCTGCCGGGGCGGACGATGAACCGGGCCACCTACCACCTCACCGGGCCGAACGATGACCCGACGATGAAGCGGAGACGAAAGATCCATGGGATCAACCGAAATCACCGCCATCATCGTCACCCGTGTCATCCCAGGACGAATAGGAGTCGCTCCCGCCGCCGCTGCCGGGGTCGACCGGCTCCGTCTGGAGTTGCGCCTCCTGCTCGGGCGTCAGGTGTTGCGGGGGATGGATGAGGCCGACCAGCAAAGCGCCACCGGCCACCGCGGCGAGGGCAGCACCGAGCCTGCCACCGAACCGGGAACGGTTGAGGGTGAGGATGCCGTCACTCCACAGCGTGCGCCCGAATCCGTTCTCGCGTCCGTAGATCACCGCTCCATTGTGGTAGGTGCGCTTGACGATCCGGGTGCCGAGCGGTTCGTCGACACCGCTGTTCCCTCGATCGTCGCGCCACCACACCCGACCCTGGTCGTCGCGGCGACGCCACTCCTGACGGCCATCGGAATACCGTCGGTACACCGAGTGGTCGGCGAGCAGTTCGTCACTGTAGGTGAGCTGCTGTGGAGACTGTCCGGTCATCGCGACTCCCTCACCGGTGCGGCCATGTCAGAAATCCTGCCGAGCGTGCTCCGCGAACGTCGACGAGGGGTTCGTGGTGCCGGTGCACCTCGCGGACCAGTCGATGAACGCTCCGGAGCAGCATCGCCGGGGCGACGGCGGCCACCTCGACGTCCGAGAACACGCCGAATCCGGTTCGGGTCAGATGCAGTGGGGCCGTCTGAGCACGGCGCAGGCCGATCGGGACCACCTGCACCGCGTCCGGGAGTGACGTGAGTTCGCGAATCCGTCCCGGCAACTCCCTACCCGCAGGCGAGTCGTCGTGCAGGACATAGATTCGGGCGGGACCGTCGTCGGCGTTGCCGAGCATCCGGATGATCCCGTCGGACAGCGGCAACTCGTCGACGCCGACCACCAGGCACGCCGATTCCATCGGTAACTCGTTGGCGCGCAGCATCTCTGCGATCTCCTGACTCTGGCAGCACAGCACCCGCGGGAGTCCGTAGGCATACAGGTCGGGTTCGGTGGTGTGACAACTGATCCCACCGGTCGGTTCAGCCCGGGGATGGAGGAGACCGGGCAGCTCACCGGACCGCTCCAGCCAGGCGCTGAACCGTCGGTACGGCACGACGGCGGGGATGGTGAAGGCGGGACGACGGGGCAACCCGCGCACCGGCAGAAGTGTCCGACAGACCTCGTAGTACAGCTGGCGCTGTGTGAACTGCAGGTCGGTGGGAGCCCCGACCCGCTGCACGGCGCGCGTGAGGACGGCGTCGACGACACGATCGATCAGCCCTCGGAGACGTACACGCCGAGGCCGGGGCGGCGTCCTCGTGGTCATCTGACGGGTCCTCCTGGGCCGGTCTCCGGGCAGCCCGTGAACGCGCTGCGGGCCGTGCGTGGGTGAGTCCACATCTATCACACCGCCCGCGGGCCGCCGTCGACGTTCCCGCCTCCCGGCGGGGCACATGCGCTCACGCCGCGGGCCAGGTGAGGAAGCCCACGCCGTGCGCGGTCTGCTCACCCGCACGCGACGGCGCAAGTGCCCGTTCGACGGCCGACAGGAGCTTGCGCGGAGGGACGGCCGCGATCGGCGACCACCAGCCGTAGGCGAGCCAATCGCGTTCCCGCTCGGACAGTCCCGACGGCAGTGCGGCCACCTCGGCCGCCGACAACGCGGGCTCGTGCAGGATCAGCGCCTTCTCCGAATCCATCACCATCCGCGGAGCGAGTCCGACGTCGCGGACACGAGGCCCGAACCGACTGCGGGCGTGCTCCGCCAACGCCGTCCCCGCGGGGCTCGCGTCATGCAGCAACAGAATCGGCAGGTCCGACGGTGCATCCTCGGGACGGTGGACCAAGGCCATCGCATACCGGTCGGCGAACCCGTTGGCGGCCAGGCAGACCAGCACGCTCCGGCTCGGACAGACCACCGCGACCTTCGGATTCGGACATGCGGGAAGGGCTGCGATGTCGTCGTTGACCGCCCCGGGGACCGACTCCCGGTAGACCGCCTTCCAGTACCTCTCGACCTCGGCGACGACGTCGGCGGGCGCCACATCGACTCCGACGCGGGCCTTCCGGAGCGCCGCGGGCCTGCGCACCACATTGACCACCACCGACGCGATGATCGCCACCACACCACAGGCGATGATCACCGGCAGCATCCCGGCGATGTCGCCGCCCCTGGAGGTCAGGAAGGCCGCGGACGCCACGGTCAGAACATCGACGACGACGAAGACCGCGATCGTCCAGCCCAGCGCGCTGCGCGACCACCCGGCGCCCAGGCGCGGCAGCCGCCCGCGTGCGGCGGCGTAGACGAGTTGGGTATAGGTGAAGGTCAGGTCGTCGTCGGTGCGGAGCTTCGCCGAGAGCTTGCGGAGCCGCACGTCGTGGAGGTTGTGCATGGTCTGCTTGGGTTCGAGGGCAAACCGTGCACGACACCTGGCACACACACGGTTTTCCCGATCGCGACGACGCAGGTCCTGCGAACAGCGCGGACAGATCACAGGGCACCCTCCCGGTGACGCGACAGACAGCCTGACCCGACTGGTCTATCACGAACTGGGCGACCTGGTCGGGTGGGTTCACACGGTCCGTCGTTCGACCGGGGTCTCTCAACCCGGCGGCGATGGTTCCGTTTGGACAGTTCGGTGCCCGTCTTGTGGCAGTGCGCCGTCTGCACCGGCGCCTGGTTGCCTCTCGGGAACTTCCACCTCGACGAGTCCGCGCACCGGCGGCAGGTACTTCGTGGACGAGAATGCCAGTCCCAGAACGGTCAGCGCGGCGAGTGCCACCACCGACCACAGCACGACGAACAGTCCGACGTGGACGGCCAGCCCGGCGATGATCAACGGCAGGAAGAAGCCGACGTAGGCCAGCGAGTAGAAGGCGCCGGTCAGCACCGCGAGTTCGGATGGTCCGGCGATCCGCTGCACCTCGAGAAGCCCTGAGACCTGCCCGATCCCGATACCGGCGCCGATCGCGACGTTCGAGACCACGGCCAGGACGATCGACTGGAGGTCGATGCTGACCGTGGCCAGGGCGATCCCGGCGGTCAGTGCGAGCACCGCGACGATCAGTCCGCGAGCCGAGTTCTCCGAGTGGATCCAGCGCGCGAACGGCTGCACGAGTGAGGATGTCGCGAGCGCGATCACCGAGGCACCGGTGGCGAACACCAGACCGTAGGCGCCCGTCGCATCCTCGAGCCTGGTCGGGAGATATCCGTATCCGATCGCCGCGCCACCGAAAAGCCATGGGCTGGCGATCATCACGACGAGAAGGAAACGCTTGTGGGTCATGCCGGGCGCACGGAACCTGCGTCGTGACACCGATTCTGCGGTGTCGGCCGATGCGCGATGGGTCTCGGGTGCGGTGAGGACGGCGGCCAGCGCCGGGACGCTCAGCGCGATGTGCACCAGGAAGGGCAGCGTCTCCGGCAGCGGTCCCCACTGTGCGAGGAGACCGGCAACCAGTGCGCCGCACGCCGATCCGGTGCCGAAGACCACCGCCGACCGCCGCGCACCCGTACCGGGGCGCGCACCCGCCTCGTAGGGGCGCATGGACAGTTCGGTCATCCAGCTGGTCCCGACGGCCATAGCCACACCGACTCCGATCCCGGAGAACAATCGGCCCGCGGCCAAGAATCCGAGTCCGAACGGCCCCAAGGCCAGGAGCACGCTTCCGGTGATCGTCGCCAGCACACCGCCGAGCATCAGCCGCTTGCGGCCACGCCGGTCCGACATCGCCCCGGCGATCAGCAACGCCGGGATCAGTCCGAGCACGTAGATCCCGAGGAGACCGTTGACCACGATCGACGAATAGTGCACGCGCTCTTCGTACATGAGCAACAGTGGACTGAATTGGTTTCCGCCCCAGGTGCAGGCGAAGATCCCGGCCCACACCGCCATCCAGGGGCGCAGGCGTGAGGTGACTCCGGTTGCGGCGGCCGACACCGCCATCACAGTGCCCCGCGATGCGAGGCGACGTGATCATGCAGGACCGCCGCATACCGCTCGCCGTCACCGGCGGCCAGGGCGTCGGCCAGCTGCCGGTGTTGGGCCAGGCCCTCCACCAGTTGTTCGGGTCGCACCCGGACCAACTGGTGGCGTAGGCGCTGCTGCCGGTCGTGCAGTCGCCCCATGAAGTCGACGGCGATGCGGTTCCCGGACGCCTCGACGACCGCCGAGTGGAACTCGTCGTCGGCGTCGAGATAGGCGACGACATCGGCGGTCTCGGTAGCGACGACCTGCAGGTCGAGAAGCCGGCGAAGCCTCGGCATGAGCGTGTCGATGTCGCCGAGCCGGATCGCCCGCTGCGCTGCCGCCGATTCGATGGCCTCGCGCATCTCGAGGACGTCCTCGGCCTCGCTGGGGGCGATCGGCCGGACGATCGCGCCCTTGCGCGAGAGCAGGTCGAGAAGCCCCTCCGCGGCCAGCCGCAGGAACGCCTCGTGGACCGGCGTCCGGCTGATCCCCAGATCGGCGACCACGAGCCCTTCGCTGATCATCGTCCCGGACGCGAAGTCGCCGCGGATGATCGCCGCCTTCACGTGGTGGAAGGCGCGATCAGACGCCGAAACCGCAGGTTGGTCGTCGGGAGTGCGCATGGACATGGGACGACGATAGCACTTGCATGCATCGATGCATGCAAGTGCTGTCGAGGAGCATCCGTCGCCGACCTCGACGAGGACGATTCGCCGATCCCGGGTCTCGGTATCGTGCACCATCGGATCCGTGGATGAACACGATCACGTGGTCGACGAGCTCGAGCCGGGGGGAACGCACTTTGTCGACTACCCGGACCTTCTCTCCTGGGCCGTCTACCCGGCGAGCGGTACTACGATCCCGAGGGCCCTGGAGGGGGAATGGGCGGCATTGTATGAGCGAGCCACACCAGGCCGGCGCGACGTTCGTGCTTTCACCACTGGGACATTCACCTACCTGTGGGATGTGACGAGTCCCGAGGACAGTGCCTTCGACGCTCGGATGGTCGGCGTCTATGGAACGTCCGCGAAGCCCCGGCATCGACGCAGTTCGTCACGCATGGCCGGATTCCCCTTGCGTCGGCCACCTGGTGGCTTCGACGTCCACCGTGGACACATTGCCGCGCACAGCGTGGGAGGACCCGACGAGGGATTCAACCTGGTCGTCCAGTCCGCGCGGGTGAACCTCAGCGCACGCTGGCGGAGGATGGAAAAGTATGCGGCCACGAGGCCTGGAACGTTTCTGTTCGTGCGCTGCATATATCGGGATACGAGCAGTACGCCCGCTGCGTTCGAGTACGGACTGATACTCGACGACGACTCGATCATCGTCGAGCGCTTTCTCAACCGATGACGACTCTCTCCAACTCACCGAGAACCCGTGCACGCAATAGCCATTCGAGGAGGTCGGCCACTCTGGTTCCACGTTGGCGGGGTCCATGCCGGCGGCTGGCTGAAGCCCGCACTGCCGGGGGAAGCGGTCGGCAAGACCCCGCTCTACTGCGTGGCCTGGGCGTCCCGGCTGGGTGCTGTCGGTCTGGCAACCGACCCGGGCCGTCGACCGACCGTCGAGTGCACGCGGCAGCTTCGCCGACTTGGTGAGCGGCCTTCCCGGTGTCGGCAAACCTGCGCCCCGATCAGCCGCCTGTCAGCCGCCACGTGGATACAGCCATGAGGTGACTCAGAGACCAGCAGGACTCATCGTCATCGTCGCCGTGCATGCGGTCAATACACCAGCGCCTGAATCCCCAGCCCGAGTGCGATGGCGAACACCGATCCCAGCAGCATCGGCAGCAGGAACGACCCGTTGATCAGGATCGACCCCTGTTTGGTCGAGCCGGTCTTGTCGGTGAGGATGCACGCCTGCCCCAGACCGCTCATCGAGGCCAGCAGGTTGTTGCCGCTGGCGGCGCCGAGCATGCCGGTCATCGGGCCGATGGCCAGGCCCCCGGCCAACGCGGCCGGGACCAGCATCGTCAGCGACGCGACCTGGCTCTGGATCAGCGAGGCGAGCAGGAACAGGATCAGGGCGAACAACGCCACCGACACCCCGATCGCGCTGCCGACGAACGACGCCACCTGGTCCATGTGCGCGTTGAGGATCGTGCCCGCGAGTACCGGCACCGACGCCAGCAGCAGCGCGGCGATGAGACCGGTACCGATGATCGGCTGACCGATCACATCCTGGGTCTTGACCCGACACACGATCATGATCAGCCCGGCGACGGCGAACATCGTGATCGGGATCATGAAGGCCATCGACACCGTGTGGTCGAGCACCGAACCATCGGCCTGCACAACCTGATTGGTGGGCCGCAACGGTTCGAAGAACCCGAGGACGCACCCGCAGATCACGCCGCCGAGGAAGATGAACGCGCTCCACGGCGCACGATCACGCAGCGGCGGCAGATCCTCGGCGTCGTCGACGTCGGTGTTCGGCGACTCGATCTCGCCGGCCGCCAGCCGCCGCTGGTACTCCGGGTCGTCGGCGAGATCCTTGCCGTACCGCGACATCACCATCGACGTCAGCACGGTGGAGATCAGTGATGCGGGAATGGTCACGGCGAGCGTCTTGAGAAGCGTATTTCCCTCTGGCTCGGTGAGAGTGAGGAAGACGTAGGTGACCGCGGCCACCGGACTGGCCATCAGGGCGAGCTGGCAGACCGCGACCGCGGTACCGAGGATGCGTTCGGGACGGATCTTCGCCGCATACGACACCTCGTACATGATCGGGACGAGCGCGAAGGTGATGTTCCCCGTCCCCGACATGACGGTGAACAGCCAGACGAACAGCGGTCCGACGACGGGGATGCTGCGCGGGTGGCGGCGCATCGCCTTGCCCGCCAGGCGAACCAGCCATTCCATGCCACCGGCGGCGGTCAGCGCCGCGGTCGCGCAGATCACCGACAGGATGATGAACACCGCCGACAGCGGTGGCGACGCCGGCTCCATCCGCATGATCTCGACCATGATGAAGACCGACACCGCCGAGCACCCGATCAGGGCCATCGGCCCGTACCGGACGCTGATGGCCAGCGGTGCGATGAACAGCAGGATCTGGACGATCACCTCGAAGGTCTGCACAGGGCTCGTATTCCGCTCTCGGGTGATCCGTCGCCGACGGCGGGAGCACGTCGGCGCCAACGGTACGGAACCTTAGCCGAGGCCCACCCCGCTGCGCCGCGGACGGCCCGAGTTGTCCCAATTCCACCAGTGATGCGGCACGGCAACGACTTTCGCCACCGACACCGGTGACCCACACCACCCTTCCGGGTGTGGTGTCCTCGCGGAGTCCGCCGACGCCGCCAGGACTCGGGCCACCGGGCGCGCGTACTGCCATAAGCACTGGACAACGCGGATCGCGAATCCGATCACCGGGCAATATCTTTCACCACCGGATACGTTCCCGCCCGGGGCGCCTCTCCGACGCCGTCATCGTCGGCGCCGCCGGCGTGGGGCACACCACCGGCCGACGTCCGCGCCGGCAGGGGCACACAAGCAGATTCGTTCTGTCACGTGACGCCGGGCCGTGCTGTGAATCCCCGCGCGGCTGTCACCCGTCGTCGTCACGACGCCCGGCTCCCAGCTCCCTCGCGTCCCGATCGATCCGACCGCCCAGCGGCCACCGCCGGCACACGGTCGTCCCTGCTGCGGCTCACGCCAGTGACTTCTCGCATACGGGGACATTGACGTGATCCAGATCGCGTAATAGCCTGACCATGTTCGTAGTTAAGACATCGAACAACTTATATACGAACATACTCGACCACCGACGCCTCCGAAGCGCACGGGCATGCAGCTACACGGCATGCACCACCAGCTCCGGCCACCCGACCGACAGCTGCCCGGCCACCACCCGAAGAAGCCGAAAGGACTCCCCATGGTTGTCACCGAAAGCAGGCCCCTTGACCTCAGGAATCGAGAATCGACGGTCGACGTCGAGGCGATCGTGATCGGAGCCGGATTCGCCGGACTCCGTGAGCTCTACGACCTGCGACAGCGCGGGATCTCGGCCCGCTGCTTCGACGAGGCACCGGAGATCGGCGGCGTGTGGTACTGGAACCGCTACCCGGGCGCCCGCACCGACAGCCAGTCCTGGATCTACGCCTACTCGTTCTCCGAGGACCTGCAGAACGAGTGGACATGGAGTGAGCGGTATACACCGCAGAAGGAGATCTACTCCTACCTCAACCACGTCGCCGACCGCTTCGATCTGCGCGACCAGGTCTCGCTCAACACGCGCGTCGAATCGGCGACGTACGACGAGGACCGGGCGGTGTGGACCGTGGCCACCAGCACCGGCGAGAGCGTGACCTCCCGCTTCCTCATCAGTGCCACCGGGCCGCTGTCGGCTGCATACAAGCCGAACTTCCCCGGGATCGACGACTTCGGCGGCGAGTGGTACATGACCGCACGCTGGCCGGAGGTGGATCCGGACCTGACCGGCAAGCGGGTCGCGGTGATCGGAACCGGCGCCAGTGCGGTCCAGCTCATCCCGACCATCGCACACACCGCCGAGCAGGTCACCGTCTTCCAGCGCACCCCCAATTATGTTGTGCCCGCGCGGAACGCCACCCTTCACGACCGGGAGCGGGAGAGCATCCGCAGTCGCTATCCGAACATCTGGGATCAGGCCCGTGACCAGGTCTTCGGTTTCGACCTCGGCCTCGCCGGCCGGACCTTCGACGACGTCACATCGGAGGAGATGCAGCTGATCCTCGAACGCGGCTGGGAGATCGGTGGATTCCACTTCGTGTTCGAGACCTTCGACGACGTGTTCACCGACGAACGCACCAACGATGTGATCTCGGAGTTCATCCGGAACAAGATCCGTACCATCGTGAAGGACGAGGCGACGGCAGAACTGCTGTGCCCCAGAGACTATCCGTTCTGCGGTAAGCGGCCTCCGCTCGGACACTTCTACTACGAGACGTTCAACCGCGACAACGTGTCGCTGGTCGATGTGAGCGTCGATCCGATCTCCCGGATCACCGACAAGGGGATCCGGGTCGGCGACACCGAGTACGAAGCCGACGTGATCATCTTCGCCACCGGCTTCGATGCCGCGACCGGCTCGATCACCCGGATCGACATCCGCGGCCGCGACGGCCTGTCCATCGCCGACAAGTGGGCCGACGGACCGTCGACCTATCTCGGCGTGGCAGTCCCCGACTTCCCGAACTTCTTCATGATCTTCGGACCGCACGCACCGTTCGCGAACGCCCCGTCGTCATCGAGGACTCCGCGGAGTGGATCGCCGAACGGATCGCGTACATGCGCGAGCACGACCTCGCCGTCAGCGAACCGTCCGCCGAGTGCTCGGACGTCTGGCGCGACAACCTGACCGACATCCTCAACGCCACGGTCGTCGCGAAGGGCCGGAACAACTACTTCCTCGGCGACAACATCCCGGGCAAGGCCCACGCGCCGTTCTTCTACCTCGGCGGGGTCAAGGGCTACCGGGACGTGCTCGGCGACGAATCGGCCAAGGGCTACCCCGGGTTCGACAGGTCCTGACCCGACAGCCCGACACCGACATCCCTCCCACACTCCCCGAGTTGAGGTCCTCCATGAACCCGGCACCGTCTCGAACACCACTCGACCCCCAGTTGAAGACGATCATCGACGCCTTCCAGTCCCACCTCGGCGAGCCGATGCGCGAGATCGGTGCGACGGACCTCCGGATTCGTCGCGCCGCACTGCAGAAGGTCTCCCCGCCACCGGCCGACGTCGAGTCGGTCGAGGACCTCGAGGTCACCGGCCGGGCCGGGTCGATCCCCGTCCGCCGGTACCGGCCGACCCCGACCGCAACCGGTGCCATCGTGTTCTTTCACGGCGGTGGCTGGGTTCTGGGGAGTATCGCGGAGTCCGACGGCCTGTGCCGGTATCTGTCGGCGCTGACCGGCTTCGACGTCTTCAGCGTCGACTACCGGTTGGCGCCCGAGCATCGTTTCCCGGCCGCCTACGACGACGCCCGGGACGCGGTCGCACACATCGCCGCGATGCTGCCGGACTCGTGCCCGCTGGTGGTCATGGGCGACAGTTCGGGGGGCAACCTGGCCGCCGCCGTGACCCTCGACCACGTCCGGTCCGGGGGCGCTCCCCGCATCGACATGCAGGTACTCGTCTACCCCGTCCTCGACCACACGATGGCCACCCCGTCGTATCGCGAACACGGCGCGAAGTACCTGATCAGCGCCGACGACATGGCGTGGTTCTGGGACTGCTACGTGCCCGAACCCGATGAGCGGGACGACCATCGGGTAGCACCGGCGACGACGGCGGATCTGACCGGACTGCCGCCGACGCTGGTCGTCGTGGCCGAGTACGACACCATGCGCGACGAGGCCCTCGACTATGCGCGACGTCTCGACGAAGCGGGTGTCCCGACCTCCGTTCGCCGATACGACTCGATGGCGCATGGCTTCTTTCCCATGTATGCCGCACTGCCGACCGCCGACGACGCGATCCGGTCCACGGCCGAGGCCATCACCCGGACCGCAACCCGATGACCCACTCCGCCGCCCCCGAACCCACGTGGGCGCCGCGAACATCCTCGAAGGGAACTCCAGTGACCGACAACACCACCCCATCTGACGTCGACGTCGACCTCGCCGTCGTCGGTGCCGGTTTCTCCGGCCTCTACCTGGCCTACCGCGCCGAACGGATGGGGCTGAGCGTCCGAGTCTTCGAGGCGGGCCCCAGCGTCGGCGGGACCTGGTTCTGGAACACCTATCCCGGCGCCCGATGCGACGTGGAGAGCATCGACTACTCGTACTCGTTCTCCGAAGAGCTCCAGCAGGAATGGAACTGGTCGGAACGGTATGCGGCGCAGCCGGAGATCCTGGCCTACCTCAACCACGTCGCCGACCGCTTCGACCTCCGCAGGCACATCAGCCTCGACACCCGGGTGAATGCCGCCGAGTTCGTCGACGACGCCTGGACCGTGACCACCTCCACCGGCGAAACCGTCCGGTCCAGGTTCGCCATCATGGCCTCCGGTGGGCTCTCGGTTCCCAAGAAGCCCGACTTCGACGGCCTCGACAGCTTCCGTGGCCAGTGGCTCCACACCGCGCGCTGGCCGTCCGGGGGCATCGACGTGACCGGCAAGCGGGTCGCCGTCATCGGCACCGGATCCACCGGCATCCAGGCGATTCCCCAGCTCGCGAAGCAGGCCGACCAGGTCTATGTTCTCCAGCGGACACCCAACTACTCGGTGCCCGCCGGCAACCGGCCGCTCGGCGGCGAAGAGCTCGACGAGGTCAAGGCGACCTACGCGGATCGTCGGGCCCGCGCACGCCGCGCACCGTCCGGAGTCCCCCCGATGAGCGTGCCGGAACCGGGCGCACCGCTCTCCGAGGACGAGCGGATCGCGGTGCTCGAGGCCGGCTGGCAGCTCGGTGGCGCGCCTGGCCTGCTTCGGGCCTTCACCGACGTGATGACCGACGAGGGTGTGAATCTCACCGTCGGGAACTTCGTCCGCGCCAAGATCTCCGAGATCGTCGACGACCCCGAGACCGCGAGTTCGCTGTCACCGACGGAGTACCCCTTCGGCGCGAAGCGGCTGTGCGTCGACACCGACTACTTCACGACCTACAACCGGGACAACGTCGATCTCGTCGACCTGCGCAAGAAGCCCCTGGAACGGATCACTCCGAACGGAATCATCTGCGGCGGAGAGGAATATGCCGTCGACATCATCGTGTTCGCCATCGGGTTCGACGCCATCAGCGGAGCGGTCACCGATATCGACCTGACCGGCCGCTACGGACGCCGACTCCGGGACTATTGGGCCGACGGCCCCAAAGCGACACTGGGCGTGCAGGTTTCCGGGTTCCCCAACCTCTTCCTGGTCAACGGCCCGGGCAGCCCGGCGGTCCTCGGGAACGTCGTCAGCTTTGCCGAGCAACACATCGAATGGATCACCGACTGCATCGACCACCTGCAGAAGAACTCGATCGCGACGATCGAGACCACCGACGCGTTCGACGATGCCTGGGCCGCCCACGTCGACGAGGTCGGCGCCGGCACGCTCTATGTGAAGGCCAAGTCCTGGTACACCGGTGAGAACGTCCCCGGCAAGCCGCGGCGGTTCCTGCCCTATGCGGGCGGGCTCGACGTGTTCCGCGACAAGTGCGACGAGGTCGCGCGCAACGGGTACTCCGACTTCATCCTCACTCCGGCCGAAGCCCGTTCGGTCGTCTGACCGCCATGGCAGCACCCGGATCACCCCATCACCACAACGGACCGATCGAGGTCCGTCAGAACCGACAGAGGAGCACGACATGGGTCGCGTAGCAGGAAAGGTCGCCTTCATCACCGGCGCCGCCCGCGGGCAGGGGCGTAGTCACGCCGTCCGGCTGGCAGAGGAGGGCGCGGACATCATCGGCATCGACATCTGCGCGCCCGTGGAGAGCGTCACCTACGAGCTGGGCACCAGGGAAGACCTGGCGGAGACCGAGCGGCAGGTCACCGCGCTCGGACGCCGTATGGTGTCGGCGGTCGCCGATGTCCGGGACGCCACCGCCCTCCAGGAGGCCCTGGATCGGGGCGTCGCCGAACTGGGTGGTCTCGACATCGTCGTCCCCAACGCGGGTATCGCCAGCTACGCACCCGGCCACCTCATCACCGAGGACGCCTTCCGCGAGATGATCGACATCGATCTCACCGGCGTATGGCAGACGATCAAAGCCGCCGTGCCGCAACTGATCGAACAGGGCCGCGGCGGGTCGATCACGATCATCAGCTCCGCCGCCGGCCTGATCGCACCACAGAATCTCGCCCACTACGCGGCGGCCAAGCACGGAACCGTCGGCCTGATGCGGGCATTCGCCAATGAACTGGCGCAGCACCGCATCCGGGTCAACAGCATCCATCCGACCCAGGTCGACACCCCGATGATCATGCACGACGAGATCTACCGCATGTTCCGGCCGGATCTCGATGCGCCCACGAAGGAAGACATCGTCGAGGTCTCCACCAACATGAACGCACTGCCGGTGCCGTGGGTGGACCCCATCGACGTGTCCAACGCCGTCCTGTTCCTCGCCTCCGACGAGGCGCGCTACATCACCGGCGCGACCCTGCCCGTGGACGCCGGGATCGTCGTCAAGGCCTGACCCGGGCCCGCCCGGTCGAAGACCTCCCGTCCCGAAAGGCCCTCTCATCCCGGGAAGGCCCACTCATCCCGAAAGGCTCAGTGGAATGAACAAGCAGTACAAGGTCGTCGGCCTGTGGTCGGCTCCGCAGGACGCCGACATCGACGATTTCGAAGAGCACTACGCGACGACGCATGTGCCGCTCGCGGCGGCCGTACCCGGCCTGCAGAAGATCACCCTCACCCGCGCCGAGGCAGGCCTCGGGGGAAGTGCCCCGGCCTGCTACCGCCTCGCCGAGATGTACTTCGACTCCCCCGAGTCGATGGCCGCCGGTTTCGGGTCCCCGGAGGGACACGCCATGCACGAGGACGCGCAGGGCATGATCGGCCGGTTCGGTGTGAGCATGCAAGCCCTCGCCGGCTGGGAACACTGACGCTGCCGGCGCGACGACCACAGAAGGAGAACACCCATGACGCAGAAGCTCGCCGGCAAGGTGGCACTCGTGACCGGCGCGGCCCGCGGCCAGGGACGCAGCCACGCGATCCGACTCGCCGAAGAGGGCGCCGACATCATCGCCCTGGATCTGTGTGCACAGATCGACACGGTCCACTACCCGCTGGCCACGGATGACGATCTTCGCGAAACCGTAGCCGCCGTGGAGGGAGCCGGACGCAAGATCGTCTACAGCACGACCGATGTCCGGGACGCCGAGGCCATGAATCAGGCAGTGTCCGAAGGAATCTCACAGCTCGGAAGACTCGACGTGATTGTGGCGAACGCCGGGATCGCTCCCCAGTCGGTGCGGCCGAGCGATCAGTATCAGACGTTCCTCGACACCGTCGCCGTCAACCTTGCGGGCGTGTACAACACGGTTCACGCGGGGGTGGACCAGATCATCTCCCAGGGTGAGGGCGGTTCGATCATCCTCACGAGTTCGACGCAAGGTCTCACCGGCCGCGGTGGCAACGGCAGCGGCGCCCAGGACGGCTACACCGCGTCCAAGCACGGTGTCATCGGTTTGATGAAGACATGGGCTTTCTGGCTCGCCCCCAAGAACATCCGCGTCAATGCGGTGGCCCCGACGGGCGTCAACACCCCGATGGCGGACAACGACGTGATCCGCGAATGGCTGGAACAGGATCCGGATGCCGCCGGTGTGATGGCCAACCAGATGCCTATCCCGGTCATCGAGGCGTCGGATGTGAGCAGTGCGGTCGCCTGGCTCGCCACCGACGATTCGCGGTATGTGACCGGCGTGGCGCTGCCGGTCGACGCCGGATTCCTCATCAAATAGCGACCCCGCGCACCCCATCGAAAGGAATGACCGATGACCGTCCAGACAGAGCCCATCACGCAGTTGTTCATCGGCGGTGAATGGCGGGATGCCGGGGCCGGAACCGCGGGTCAGCGAGTCAATCCGGCAACCGACGAGATCGTGGCGCCGATCCCCCGGGCGAGTGCCGCAGACCTCGACGGCGCGCTCGCCGCAGCAGACTCGGCCTTCGCGGTCTGGGGCCGCACCCCGGCCGTCGACCGGGTCGCGGTCCTGCATCGGGCAGCAGCACTGCTGCGGGAGCGCTCCGCGGCCATCGCTGCGGTGATCACGCTCGAACAGGGCAAGCCGCTCGCCGAATCGACGCTGGAGGTGGTGCTGGCCGCGGAGACGTTCGAGTGGTTCGCGGGGGAGTCGTTGCGGGCGGGGGGTCGAACCCTGCCGCCGCGGGTCGCAGGCTCCCGGCAGACGGTGATCACGCAACCGTTGGGACCTGTTCTGGCACTGGCCCCGTGGAACTTCCCGCTGTTGCTTCCGGTCCGAAAGGTCGCCGCGGCGCTGGCCGCCGGATGCACCGTCGTGGCCAAACCCGCCGAAGAGACCCCCGGAGCGGTGCTGGCACTGGCACAGGTCCTCGCCGAGGCCGGTCTCGAGCCGGGTGCGTTCAATGTCGTCCTCGGTGTTCCCGCCGAGATCTCCGAGCGCCTCATCGCCTCGCCGATCATCCGGAAGGTGAGCTTCACGGGCTCGACGGCGGTGGGTCGACAGCTCTCCCAGTTGCTCGCCGCCGCGGCCAAACCCAGCACCATGGAGCTCGGTGGCCACGCACCGGTGGTGATCTTCGACGACGTCGACATCGACAAGGCGGTGGCGACCTGCGTCGCCGGCAAGACGCGCAATGCCGGACAGGTCTGCACGTCACCGACCCGATTCGTCGTGCAGGACAGCATCTTCGAGGAGTTCGTCACCGCATTCGGCACGGCCCTCGAGTCGGTCGAGGTGGGGGACGGCTTCGCCGGCGGTACGCAGATGGGGCCGCTGGCCAACGGCCGCCGGCTGCGCGCGATGGTCGACATGGTCGACGATGCGACCGGTCGAGGAGCACGTCTGGTGACCGGTGGCCGACGGGTCGGCGACACCGGCAACTTCTTCCGGCCCACCCTGCTGGCCGACGTCCCGATCGAGGCACAGGCGATGCAGGTCGAGCCGTTCGGACCGCTGGCACTGGTGAACCGATTCCACACCGTGGACGAGGCCCTGGGCGAATGCCACCGCCTCGACGTCGGGCTCGCTGCGTACGTCTTCACCACCTCTGCGGAGACCGCGCTGACGATGAGCGACGAACTCCAGGCCGGTGGCATCGGCATCAACTCGTTCTCCGTCTCCGCCATCGAGGCGCCGTTCGGTGGGCTCAAGGACAGCGGCCACGGCTACGAGGGCGGCGTCGAGGGACTGGACGGCTATCAGCATCACAAGTACGTCAACCACGTCGTCTGACCCCTACCGACACCAGAACCACCGGCACCCAGAACACCGACAGCCCTTACTGATTGGAATCTCATGAGTACCGCCACCCCCGGCGAAGAGAGCCTCGCCGGCCTGCGAGTGCTGGACCTGTCACGAGTCCTCGCGGGTCCGCTCTGCTGCCAGTTGCTCGGCGACCACGGCGCCTCGGTCATCAAGGTGGAACCCCCGGCGGGCGACGACACCCGGAGATGGGGTCCGCCGTTCGTGGCCGAGGACACCAGCGCGTACTTCGGCGCGATCAACCGCAACAAGAAGAACATCTGCGTGGATCTGCGCACCGAAGCCGGCCAGCAGGTCCTCGACCGGCTGCTCGCCGAGTCGGATGTGGTGGTGGAGAACTTCAAGACCGGAACCCTGGCGGCCTGGGGCTTTCCCGACGACCTGCTCCTCGAGCGCTTCCCGCGACTCATCGTCGCCCGGATCACCGGCTTCGGCACCGATGGCCCGATGGGCGGGATGCCCGGCTACGACGCCGTGGCGCAGGCCTACGGCGGCCTGATGAGCATCAACGGCGAAGCCGACGGCCCAGCGCTACGCCTGGGCGTCCCCGTGGTCGACATGGTCACCGGGATCTACGCCTTCAGCGGTGTCCTGCTGGCGCTCAACGCCCGTCACCGCACAGGCCGGGGACAGGTCGTCGATCTCACCCTGGCCGACACGGCGATATCGCTCCTGCACCCGCACTCGGCGTCGAATCTGGCCGATGGGCGCATTCCGGTCCGAACCGGCTCGGCACACCCGACCGTCGCCCCCTACGACACCTTCCCGGCATCGGACGGCTCGGTGTTCATCGGGATCGGCAACGACAGGCAGTTCGGGATGCTGTGCGACCTGCTCGGCCTGCCCGGCCTCGCCGACGACCCGCGGTACCAGACCAATGCCAACCGGCTGGCCAACCTCGCGCCCCTCACCGAACTCCTCGCCGCGAAGACCACGACCTTCGAGAAGGACCGACTGGCAACGGATCTCATCTCTATGGGCGTACCCGCGTCAGCGCTCCGCGACGTCGGCGAGGCGTTGCGTGACCCGCACACCCTGCACCGCGAGATGGTCGTCGAGAAGGACGGCTATCGAGGTGTCGGATTCCCGATCAAGCTCAGCGACACCCCCGCCTCGGTCCGCGACATCCCCCGCGCCAGGGGTGCCGACACCCGCTCGGTGCTCGCCGAGCTCGGCTACGACGACGCGACCGTCGATCAGCTGCTCGGCTCCGCAGCCGCGCTGCAGGACAGCTGCGAATCGATCGCCGTCTAGGTCGATCGCCGACCGGGTCGATCCGCCGCGGAGGCCGTGGGTCGACACCGGTCCGGGTACCCGGCCATGTCCACCCGGCCGCCGTGGCTCCCCCGCTCGTCCAGCCGTTCCCAAGCAGGGGCTACGGTGACAAGTTGGACAGCGGGGTGCCGAGTCGGCTCCCGACGGCGGACGACGAACTGGGTCGAGATGGCAGGCACGACGGCAGCGGGATCACAGGAGCACCGGACCGTCTCGCGGGTGACGGACATCCTCGAGTACGTCGCCCGATCGTCGACGAGCGTGCGGCTCGCCGATCTGGTCAACGCGCTCAATGCACCCCGGTCGTCGGTCCACGGCCTGGTGCACGGCCTCGTCTCCACCGGCTACCTGCAGGCCACCGATGACGGCCGCTACATGCTGGGCCCCGCGGTCAGCGCCTTGTTGATGCACAAGCCGATGGACCGTGGCTACCGATCGGCGATGGAGGCGCTCAGCCTCGAATTCGACGAGACGGTGACGCTGGTGGTGATCGCCGGGGACTCGTTTGTCACCACCGATGCGATCGAATCCTCGAAAGCGGTCCGGTACCACCCCACGATCGGCATCCGCCGGCCCCTCTACCCCACCAGCGCGGGCAAGTGCTTCCTGGCGAATGCGACGCCGGAGTACCAGAACAAGTACCTGCAGAAGTACTTTCCGTCCGACGATGACCGAAACGTCGTCCGCGCCGACCTCTCCCGGGTCAAAGCCGACGGGTTCGCGATCAACACCGGTGACACGCTTCCCGACCTGAGCGCCGTGTCGGTGCCACTGTTCACCGGCTCGACCGTGAGCGCGGTGATCACGATTGCCGGGCCGTCTTCGCGGTTCACCGATCGGCTCGACGACATCGTGCGCGGAGCCACCGCCACGGCCGCCGCGGTGAGCTCCGACTGATCCCCAAGGTCCTCATGGATGCGATTGCTCGAGGAATGCCTTGTGGAGTTTGAACTTCTCGATCTTGTTGGTCGCAGTCCGGGGAATCTCGCCAACCACTACGAGCGCCTTCGATCGCATGACCTTCGGCGTCGCTTTCGCGCAATAGGCCGCATCCGGCTCGACGTCCTGCACAATGGCAGCCACCTTCGGAATCGACGAAGACAACGTATCAGCGACCTGCTCCCGCTGCGCACCAATGTCGTCGGGTTAGGTGTCAGCGGTGATCGTCTTGACAGCGCGGTTCGCGACGGCGCCGGTTTCGTCGATACCGCCCCGTGCAGGTTCCGCCATGTCATGTACTCGACATCGCCGCCATGATGCCTTGGTGAACTGTTGTGCTACAGAAGCTTTCAAGCCAGAAAGCACATCGGAGATCGCCAGATGTACCCCGGACAGGCCACGTCTTTCAGTGAAGCGAAGAACTCTCGCGGAGAGCTCGATCGACTACGAGCTATCGCAGATTGCCATGACGAATGGGCTTGATCGTTCACCGCAGCATTCGATCCACGTACCAGTTGGAAGGTGATACTGCCTCGCTGACCACGGTCACCCCCGCCATGTTCGGTGACATGGACCTCTGGACAAGGTCATCGATCCACCGGTGCGACCCCCATACAGCTGCCCCCCGATACTCGGGCCGGTCTACCAGCAATAGCCTCAACATCGGCCTCGCGAACTCCCGACCACTCGCAGCGTCGTCCAATGCAACGCGTCCGGTCTCAGCAACCCGCAACAGCGGGACGACTACTATTCAGCCGCGCGCCATGTCCACGAACTTCGACAGGTGAAGTTGGTGTGCCACGGTGATCGTCGCGGTGGGACCGTTGCGGTGTTTGCCGACGATGATGTCGGCCTCACCGGCGCGGGGGTCGTCGCGCTCGAAAGCATCCGGACGGTGCAGCAAGATGACCATGTCGGCGTCCTGCTCAAGACTGTTGTGCACGGACACGCCGTTGGCGACAAAGTTGTGTGTCCCTGGCACGGTTCCATCGTAAACCTCTTGTACACCAAGACTTTCGATCTCGACCACACGGTCCCAATAGACGTCGTTGGTTGCGAGCATCTCGATCTGAGCGTTGTCCAGGACCTGGGCGACGCGTGCCAGCCTCGATCGGCTGGGCGAGTGCTTCCACATCGTCGACCCACAGAATCGGGATCCCATGGCCGCCGCGAACTCGCGATGAGTCATGCCCCTGTCACGCAAGAGATCCCGAACCTGTCCCCAGACCTCGCGGGGAACCGTGTCGGTGTTCGTGTTGGCCTCGATCGCGTCCAACTTCTCCAGGACCTTTTGCGCCTGTACTCCCCGGGCACCGTGCACGCCGATCTTGGTCAGGAAGATGGTCTGGTTCTCGACCCCGGTGATCGTAACGTGCCAACACGCCCGGTAACCGGACTTCTCGGTGCGAATTGTCCGTGTGTAGATTCCGAAACGAAGGAGCAACTGGGACAGTCCGTCCGCGAGCGCGCGCGACGTCGTTGCGTAGTAGACCCGCCCTTGTCCGACCTTCTCGTCCCACCGAACGGACCCATCGGTGGCCCAGAGATGGTGGATGAACAGCGCGACCTGATCGTTCGGCATCGCGAAGACCGGCGCAGGGATGAACTTCTCGTGGCTACGCAGGCCGAACAATCCCAGGGCGTCGAGCCATGCTGCAATCGGATTTCGTTTCCCGTGGGTCAGCCGGTACGGCGCAGGGAGTCGCAGCGAGATGACCCGCGCAGCGGCATACTCGTCTCGCACCGCGGTGATACCGAAATGCTCGGCCGCCTCGGTCACCGCCCGGAGGTTCTCCTGGTCGACGCTTGCGTATCGAATCGGTTGGCGCTTCACGAAAGACCCGTCACCGATCATGTGCGCAAGCATCACGATCTCCTGTTCGGCCATGACGCCGGTTTCCCGCGGTTCCGGAACCCGTCGTGGCGCCGCCACACGGTCATCAACCTCGAGTTCCTCGAGCGGAATCCATCCATCGACGGTCATGAACGGATGGTTCCCGGTGGCGTCGACGACACGACCCGACGCCATCCGAACACGGAAGACCTCCTTGCGGCCGCTGGAGAAGACCTTCACCATCGGACGCGCAACCATGCGCATGCGCTCGTCGAGCGACCACACCAGCGGCTGCTCACCCGATGCCATCAGCTCGTCGAGGGTCACCTCGGCACCGGTGTCGGCTCGCAGAATCCGCGTCGAACCAGGAAGGCAGCCCGACTCGCGAAGGTCGGAGACCTGTGGCTTCTTGTCGGTACGCTGCTCGGGACCACGGTTCAGCTGACTGATCGCGACCACCGGAACCTCGAGTTCCTTTGCCAGCAACTTCAATTGGCGAGAGAACTCCGACACCTCTTGCTGTCGGGACTCGACCTTCTTACCCGAGGTCATCAGCTGCATGTAGTCCACCACGACGAGTTTCAGGTCGTTGCGCTGCTTGAGGCGACGCGCCTTGGCGCGGATCTCCATCATCGTCAGGTTGGGCGAGTCGTCGATGAACAGAGGCGCCTCGGAGATCTCACCCATCCGGCGGGCGAGCCGCGTCCAGTCGTCGTCGGTCATGGTGCCACCGCGCATGTCACCGAGCTTGACCTTCGCCTCCGCCGACAACAGGCGCATGACGATCTCGGTCTTGCTCATCTCGAGCGAGAACATGGCGCCGGTCAGGCCGTGGTGGATCGAGCATGACCGCAGGAAATCCATTGCGAGAGTGGAGTTGTGGGTGGGTACCATCGCCTCGCCGGCGAGATAGAGATGCTCGTCGTTGTCGACCTGCACGCATCGCACCGGAACGCTCTCGACCGGTCGCACCGACACGACCCGGCGCACACCGGAGCGGCGCCGGAGTTCCTTGTGCCGCACCGCTTTGTGGTGGACGGTGAACACATCGTCGTCGGCGTCGACGCGCAACCAGCCGGTGGCCGAACGGCGGTAGGTGTAGCCGAGCCCGGCCACCAGGTCGGCCACCACCTCGGTCATGTGACGGGTGGCGGCGGGCACGATGATCCAGCCGTCGTCGCCGACGATCGCACGGGCGTCGAGCAGCCCGGCGAGCAGCGCACGACGCTGCGCGATCGATCCGCGCAGATACTCGTACGGAATGCGGCCACCGAGGTCGGCCATCAACGTCATCACGTCGACGGGCCCCTCGGCGTCGATCCGCATCCCGATCTCGGGGTCGTCGAAGGCCATACCGGCCAGGGCTGCAACGGTGTAGGGCCCGTAGGCGAAGTTGCGGCGCGGCAGCTCCAACGGCCGGGTGTTGCGGATGACCGCACTGCCGACATGTCCCCGTAGTGCCTCGGTGGTCATCACCTGGGTCTGGTCGTCGACGTCGGCGACCCACTGGTGCTGGGCGTCGGCGACGAGGACGTTCCCGTCGCTGAACTCGACCTCGAAGCACGGCCGGTCGGTCATCACCTCGGTGGCCGCGACGACCGTGGTGGGGCGACCGTGCGCGTCGAGCAACCGGTCGCCGACGGCGACCCGGCCCATGGTGGTCCACCCGGTGGGCGTGGGCAGCGGAGTGTCGAGGGCGAGTGCCTTGCCGACACCGGGGCGGGCCGCGACGATGATCATCTGGCCGGGATGCAGGCCGTTGGTGAGCTTGTCGAGGTCGGCGAAACCGGTGGGCACACCCAGCGACAGGCCGCCACGCGAGGCGATCGAGTCGATCTCGTCCATGGTCGGCTGCAGCAGCTCTTCGAGCGGGACATAGTCCTCGGCGGTGCGGCGTTCGGTGACCTCATACACCTCGGCCTGCGCGCGGTCGACGACCTCGGCGACGTCCTGGCCGTCGGCTCCGGCATAGCCGAACTGCACGATGCGGGTACCGGCCTCGACGAGCCGCCGCAGGATGGCCTTCTCGGCGACGATCTCGGCGTAGTAGCCGGCGTTCGCCGCGGTCGGCACCGTGGAGATCAGGGTGTGGATGTACGGGGCACCGCCCACGCGACGCAGCTCACCGGCGCGCTCGAGCTCGGCGGCAACGGTGACGGCGTCGGCGGGCTCACCGCGTCCGTAGAGCTCGAGGATCGCGTCGTACACGGCCTGATGGGCCGGGCGGTAGAAGTCCGCGGGACGGATGCGCTCGACCACGTCGGCGATGGCGTCCTTGGACAGCAGCATGCCGCCGAGCACAGACTGCTCGGCGGCCATGTCCTGCGGCGGCTGCCGGCCGAACTCCTCCACCGGGATGTCGGCGTCGTCGAACTCGTCCTTGCGGCCCTTGCCACGGAAGTCGCCCTTACCGTTCCGACCGGCATCGAAGCCGCCGTCGTGCCCCCGATCATCGACAACAGCCACTGCACGCCAACCTTCCACCGAACGCGGTCGGCACCGAGATGGCCACCGACTCTTCCCCTGCAACCGGGATCAACCATTACCCCGCGACTCCGACAAGACGGGGCCGGATTCCCTCCCATGACATGTGTGCAATGGTCTGCGAGCTGACCTTAGGGGCTGCGGTCGCGCAAGCTCAAACCGTCCTGTGCATGAACCTGTGCAGCAATTGTGGACGGTGTGTGGGCAGCGCAGGAAGCGTTGTGCACCCACTGTGGAATATCTGGGGAATTATGGTGTGCAGGCTCCCATATCTGCAGTTCAGGCAGGTTTTCAAATTCCACAAGCTCGACTTCTTTGTTCCCACGGCGTGTCGGGGGAATGGGGATGCCGGGCGTGTTGTGATACTCGACAACTCACAGTTGTTGACCACCCGATGAACTCTGCATGGAACGGGGTTGACCAACGGTTGGGACGACGAATGCGGAGATGTGACTCACAATCGGCCCGGGCTGTGTTGCAATGAGGACCGTGCACAGGTTCCGAACCACGGCCCGTGTCGCCCGCATGATCGCCACCGTCGGGGTGTCGGCGACAATCGTCCTCGGGCCTCCCGCCGCCATGTCTTCAGCCATCGCGCGGGCCGCGCCTGCGGGCCCCACGATGCCGGTCGAGTTCGACCTCGCCCGGTACACACCGGTCGATCCCGACCGCTACCGTTCGTTGGCCTACGCCGACAACGGGCGCTCCTTCTTCACCACCGGCAGGTGGATGTGTCAGGTGGGCCCGCAATACCGCTACGTCGGCTGTCAGGGCCGTCCTGCCACCGCACCACGCAACGCGCTGGGTGCGGCGATCGCCGGTGACCAGCAGGGGCCGTGGTGGGTTCAGCCGGGCCTGGGTGAACCGACCTACCGGTTCGGCTCGATCACCGGCTTCCGGCCACCGCTTCTCGCCGTCGGTCAGCGGGTGACGATCGGCGGGGTGACCTGCACGGTCCCGCGCGCCGACACCGTCGCCTGCCGCACCGGGGCACGGGCGCTGATCTTCACCCCGGCCTGGCACAAGTTCTACTTCCCGGCCTGGGACACCAAGGCGCACAGCACGAATCCCGCCCCCCAATATCTGCCACCTCGGTTGCAGTACTGGAACCAGCTGCCGGCGTCACCGCCGCCGCCGAAGTAACCGAAGTAGCCGGCTGACGCCCGGTCAGCGGATTCAGGCGCCCGGTCAACGAGTTCGAGCGCCCAGTCAACGAAATCGGGTACCCAGTCAACGAGTTCGGGTGCCCGGTCAACGAAATCGGGTGCCCGGTCAACGGTTCGGGTGCGGCGACGAGTTCGAGGACCCCGATGACGACGAAACCCGCCGGACACTGTGTGCCCGACGGGTTTCGTTGTGTCAGTGCAGGTGTCAGCCCGCGACGACGGCAACCTCGACGGTTGCGGTGACGTCGGCGTGCAGGTTCACCACGACCGGGTACGAGCCGGTGGCCTTGATATGGCCCTTGGGGAACTCGACGTTGCGCTTGTCGACCACCGGTCCACCCGCAGTACGGATGGCGGAGGTGATGTCGGCGGCGGTGACCGAACCGAACAGCTTGCCCGAGTCGTGGGTCTTGACGGTCAGCGAGACGCCGGACAGACCCTCGAGGGCCTGCTTGATCTCGTTGGCGTGCTCGAGGCCACGCACCTCGCGGGCGGCCTGCGCCCGGCGGATGTCCTCGACCTGCTTCTCCGCGCCACGGGTGGCCTTGATGGCCAGCCCACGCGGGAGCAGGTAGTTGCGGCCGTAGCCGTCCTTGACCTCAACGGAATCGCCGGCCTCGCCGAGGTTCTCGACGGCAGCAGTCAGGATGAGCTTCATGTGTGTTCTCTTCCCTTCCGCTTATCGGCTGGTCGAGGTGAAGGGCAGCAGGGCCACCTCACGCGAGTTCTTGACGGCCACGGCGACGTCGCGCTGGTGCTGCACGCAGTTGCCGGTCACGCGACGCGAACGGATCTTGCCGCGGTCGGACAGGAAACGACGCAGCAGCGCGGTGTCCTTGTAGTCGATGACGGACTTCTTGTCCTTGCAGAAGGAGCACGCCTTGGTCTTGGTGACCTTTTCGACGCGAACCTTCCGGCCTTTTTGCTTAGCCATGTGTTGCTCCAGTCAAAATGCTTGCGAACGCGCGTGGGTGGACGTCTCCACGAGTTCGCGTGTGTATCAGAAAGGTGGTTCGTCGTCCCCGCCGAACGACGACGATCCGCTGCTCGCGGGTGCTGAACCCCAGGGATCTTCGGGCACCGACTGCGCCGCTCCGCCCCCGCTGCGGCCTCCGCCGCCACCGGAAGACGAACCGAAGCCGCCGCCACCACCGCCACCGCCGCGCGAGGCCCGATTGACCTTGGCGGTGGCATATCGCAGCGAGGGGCCGATCTCATCGACCTCGAGCTCCACGACCGTGCGCTTCTCACCCTCGCGGGTTTCGTAGGAACGCTGCTTGAGGCGTCCCTGAACGATGACGCGGGAGCCCTTGGTCAGGCTCTCGGTGACGTTCTCCGCAGCCTCACGCCAGATGTTGCAGCGGAGGAACAGCGCTTCGCCGTCCTTCCACTCGTTGGTCTGGCGGTCGAAGGTACGCGGAGTGGAGGCCACCGTGAAGTTGGCCACCGCGGCACCCGACGGCGTGAACCGGAGTTCCGGGTCGGCTGTCAGATTGCCAATGACGGTGATGACCGTATCGCCTGCCATGTGTCTCCCCTTGGTCGTGGTTGGGCACTCGTCGATCGATGTGCACCGGGCTGCGGCCACGAACAGATCGTGGCCTCATGGGTGTCACCCTAGGGCCCGGTACCGACTAACTCGGCACATCCAGAAGAAGCCTGTGGATTACTTCCGCAGGACCTTGGTGCGCAGCACCGACTCGTTCAGCTTGAGCTGGCGATCCAGCTCGCTGACCGTCTTCGGCTCGGCGTTCAGGTCGACGACGGCGTAGATGCCCTCGGTGTGCTTGGCGATCTCGTAAGCAAGACGACGCTTGCCCCAGATGTCGACGTTGTCGACCTTGCCACCATCAGTGCGGACCACGTTCAGGAACGTGTCCAGCGACGGAGCAACGGTGCGCTCGTCCAGATTCGGGTCGAGGATAACCATCAATTCGTAATGACGCATGTGACCACATCACCTCCTATGGGCTCATCGGCCACGGACTGTCCGCGGCAGGAGGGTCGCCTGCGTCGGCAACCCGTCCAAGATACACGAGGTTGCCCTGACCTGCGAAATCGCCCTCTTCGCCCAGGGTGGCCGGGCGTGGGACGTCGACGACCCCCTACCCTGTAGCCCATGTCTGAGGGCCTGAACACCCTGTATCGGTACGGGCGTTTCACGTTCTCGCGCCGCGGGGACATGGTGCTGATCCTGACGGTGTCGCTGCTGCTGACACTGTTGCTGCTGGCCTGGGGATACCAGGTGAAGGCTGCGTGCGGTGGCGAACCGTACTTCCCCGACGGGCGCAGTCACCGCTGGCCGGTGGGCGACCCGAACGCGATCGTCCCCTGCTATTCGGACCTGATGTATCTGTGGGTCGGACGCGACATCAACAATCACGTCTTCCCCTACATCCACGGCGGGATCGGCGCCGACGGCCAGCTGTTCGGCGGCGTCGTCGAATACCCGGTGCTGTCGGGGCTGCTGATGTGGTTGGGCGCGATCGGTGCGCACACCGACCTGCAGTTCTTCCAGCATTCGGCACTGCTGCTGGCACCGTTCGGTCTGGCCATCACCATCATGCTCGCGGTGCTGACCCGCTGGAACGTGCTGTGGTGGGCGGCCACACCGCCGCTGGTGCTCTACGCCTTCCACAACTGGGAGCTTCCGGTGGTGGCCACCACCGTCGCCGCGGTCGCGGCCATGGCATGGGGTGCGAGCCTGCATCCGGTGACCGGGGAACGGCGGTGGAGTCTCCGTACGAGCGGGATCGTCGCGTCGGTGCTGCTGGCGATCGGTTTTTGTCTGAAGCTCTATCCGGGGTTCTTCGTCCTACCGCTGGCGATCTACGTGCTGACCCGCGGCGACGGCGCACCGGTGGTCGCCCGCGCCCGCAAGGCACTCGACTGGGTGGGCGCGGTGTGGGTGGCCGCGGCCGCGGCGATCACCGTGATCCTGGTGCAGTTGCCGTTCATGATCCTCGGCTACGACGGCTGGAAGGCGGCACTGACGTTCCAGGGCAAACGCCGGGCCGACGTCGACACCAACTCGATCTGGTACTGGGGTCTGCGGCATCTCACCGGTGGCCAGAACGACACCTACAACTCACTCGTCGGGGTGCTCTCACCGATCCTGATCGTCGCGTCGTTCGCGCTCGCGATCTACCTGGGATGGCGGGTGTACCGCACCGGCGGGGCGTATCCGTGGCTCGGCGTGTGCGCGGCGATGCTGGCCGGGTTCATGCTGTTCCACAAGGTGCACTCCCCGCAGTACACGCTGTGGATCCTGCCGCTGTTCGTGCTGCTGCGGATTCACTGGTCGGTCATCGTCGCCTACCTGATCGCCGACCTCTCCCTGGATCTCACGATCTTCCGGCTGTTCGGCATCCTCACCTCGGGCGCCCCGATGAAGTGGTGGGTGATCGGCGGGGTGAACCTGGGCGTGTGGGTGCATGCAGTGCTGCTGGTCTATCTGATCTTCGGGTTCGTCCGCGCCGGGATGCGGGAGCCGCTTGCATCGATCGGCCGCCGGCCGGCACCGGAGGAACCCGAGTCGACGCCGGTGCCCGCGCCGGTCTGATCTGCCCCGGGATCCCCGTCCGTGAGGAGACGATGATGAGTTCCTGGCTCGGTACTGGCGCCCTTGCCGGTGAGCGGGTGACCTTGCGGCCGTTCACCGTCGACGATGCCGACGAACTCGCGCAGGTGACCGCCGACCCGGATCGGTTCCGCTGGACGTCCGGAGTGCCCACCGACACCGACGCCGCACGCGCGTGGATCGAGACCGCGCTCGCAGACCCGGACCACCGGGTGGCCTATGCCGTGATCGACAACACCGACGGTCGCCTGGTGGGGTCGACGAGCTTCTACGACATCGACGCCACTTCTCGGGCAACCGCGATCGGCTACACCTTCTACGCCGAACGGGTTCAGGGGACGACGGTCAATCCGACGGCCAAGTTCCTGCTGATGCGGCACGCCTTCGAGGACTGTGGTGCGGTGCGGATCGTGTGGCACACCCATGCCGAGAACGCGCAGTCGCGCTCTGCCATCGTCAAACTCGGCGCGCAGTTCGAAGGGCTGCTCCGCAAGCATCGCCGGTTCGGTGACGGATGGCGCACCACCGCCCAGTATGCGATGGTCGACGACGACTGGCCGGTTGCGAAAGCCGGATTACTGGAACGGATCTCGTAAGTTCCGGTTCCGGTTTCGGTTTCCGACGCCGCGGCTCAGCGTGGTTCGGGTGCGAGGGGATGAGCTGGTTGCGTTCCGAGCTCGGCCGGCGGAGGTTTCGACACGCCTCGTCGCTCCGCTCCTCATCGGCTCAACCACCAACGGCGAGTGGCTGATTGAGCCGGGACCGAGCCGGGGCTACTTCGGTGATTGAGCCGGGACCGAGCCGGGGCTACTTCGGTGATTGAGCCGGGACCGAGCGAAGCGAGGACCCGAGTCGAAATCTGCGTAGCGCGCGCCGGGTGGTGACCACCTCCGGAGTGGCCGGGTTCCCGAGCTCGGCCGACGGAGGTTTCGACACGCCTCGTCGCTCCGCTCCTCACCGGCTCAACCACCAACGGCGAGTGGCTGATTGAGCCAGGACCGAGCCGGGGCTACTTCGGTGATTGAGCCGGGACCGAGCGAAGCGAGGACCCGAGTCGAAATCTGCGTAACGTGCGCCGGGTGGTGACCACCTCCGGAGTGGCCGGGTTCCCGAGGTCGGCCGACGGAGGTTTCGACACGCCTCGTCGCTCCGCTCCTCACCGGCTCAACCACCAACGGCGAGTGGCTGATTGAGCCGGGACCGAGCCGGGGCTACTTCGGTGATTGAGCCGGGACCGAGCGAAGCGAGGACCCGAGTCGAAATCTGCGTAGCGTGCGCCGGGTGGTGACCACCTCCGGAGTGGCCGGGTTCCTGAGGTCGGCCGGCGGAGGTTTCGACACGCCTCGTCGCTCCGCTCCTCATCGGCTCAACCACCAACGGCGAGTGACTGATTGAGCCGATCCAATCGGCTGGTGATTGAGCCGGGACCGAGCAACGCGAGGACCCGAGTCGAAATCTCCGAAGTGGACACCTCCCGAGATCAGCCGGCGAAGGTTTCGACACGCCTCGTCGCTCCGCTCCTCATCGGCTCAACCACCAACGGCGAGTGACTGATTGAGCCGGGACCGAGCGAAGCGAGGACCCGAGTCGAAATCTGCGGAGTGGCCGGGTTCCCGAGGTCGGCCGACGGAGGTTTCGACACGCCTCGTCGCTCCGCTCCTCACCGGCTCAACCACCAACGGCGAGTGGCTGATTGAGCCGGGACCGAGCATCGCGAGGACCCGAGTCGAAATCTGCGTAACGTGCGCCGGGTTCCCGAGCTCGGCCGGCGGAGGTTTCGACACGCCTCGTCGCTCCGCTCCTCATCGGCTCAACCATCTTTCCCCGCAACCATTTTCGCCACAACCGGCTACGTCGCTCCGCTCCTCATCGGCTCATCGCTCCTATGTCAAGCGGCTGCTCCTGGAACCGGGATTTCGGTGTGTGAACGGGCAGCGTGATCGGTGACCAGACGATGAAAAATTGTGCGTACGAGTCGCCGTTTCAGGCAACGCATCGCCTCACGAGACTTCTTACCCTCGGCACGTTTCTTCGCGTAATAGGCATGCCCGAGACTGTC
>NZ_JBSFRM010000002.1:0-9634 GCF_053589235.1 Gordonia sp. NPDC003376
ACAATCATGACAGGAGACACAGTTCGTTGGGGATGATCTCACCCATCAACTTCGAGATCAGCTCACACGCAAGTCAGCAATCAAGCTAACCGTGTTCACTTTTTCGGGGGAACCCCAGGACACCATGGCGACGGCTCTGCGCTCCCCGAGTTCGACAGAGATCTGTCGGTCACGTGTCTTCTCGGCCACGAGTGGGATGACGCCGGCGGATCCACCGCAGACGGTGCCTCGGAACCGCACTTCGAGCATTCCTACGACAAGGACGAACTCCAGCGGCGGGCGGCACGGCTGTTGACCCTGATCGCGAGCGACAACGTCGGCCACCGGAGACGCAAGCGGGTACCGGGTTGTATCGGGCCATCCTGCAGCAGATCGAGCTCAATGGTGCTGCGGCCGTTCATGACCCCACGTCGGCGACCGGGCCGGCCGAGAAGGCCGCGAACCTCAGGGCATTGGGACAGGCCGCGCTCTACGGCGCCGAATACGATCTGCAGCTCGACGAGAACGCCGACACCGAGCAGCGCAACGCCGCGAATGCCAGGGTCAAGAACATCATCACCTCGGCATCGGCCGGTCTCACCGCGATCCCACATCCGGCAGCGATCGCGCTCGGTGCGGCCGGTACCGCCGCGGTCCCGTGGATGCTGTCACCGGAGACCGCGTCGGACACACCCTTCCGTCCACCGCCCCAGACCGTCGGCGGCGCCACCCCCACCGACGACTCGATCGTTCTCATGTACGGAACGCTCAGCCAGGTGGCACAGCCGGGCGAGATCGTCGGGGACCCATCCTGGTACGAGCACACCGGATCACGAACGCTCAAACCCCTCGACCAGATCGTCGCCGAGCATCATGGTGATCCGGAGAACCTCCTCGCTGCCATGTCGACCGCGGTCAGGGACCAGTTCCCCGGCCACTCGCCCCAGCGGAATCTCGTCGCGGACCTGCAGCACGGCACATACCTCGGATCGACCCATGGCCGTTGGAACTTCGATCCGACCGACCCCGACTCCTATGAGCGCATGATCGTCAAGGGCCGCAACTGAGGTCGGCGGCCGCGACTGGGCCGGTCCACGAGAGACGATCCCCGGTCAGCGCTCGGCGTCGAACGCGTCGATTATCTGCTTGGCGCCCAGTGCCGGCGTGAGATCGCCTGAGCGGACACGGGATTCGACGTCGTCACGGATCGCGGCGACCCCGGCGCTGCGCGACAGCCGCGAGAGCACGGTGTCGCGGGCCATCTCCCACATCCAGTCGCTCTGCTGGCGGCTCCGACGACCCTCGAACTCCCCTGCCCTGGTGAGGGTTTCGCGATGTTCGAGGACCGCATTCCAGAAGTCGTCGACGCCGATGTTCTCCAGCGCACTCATCGTCTGCACCGGGGGCATCCACAGCGCATTGTGCGGATAGATCAGCTTGAGCGCGTTCTTCAGTTCACGCGCGGCCGACTTGGCCTCCAGCTCGTGCTTGCCGTCGGCCTTGTTGACCATGATGACATCGGCGAGTTCGAGGACACCCTTCTTGATGCCCTGCAAGGAGTCTCCGGTCCGGGCGAGAGTCAGGAAGGTGAACGTGTCGACCATGTTGGCGACCGTCACCTCCGACTGACCCACACCGACCGTCTCGACCAGCACCACGTCGAATCCCGCGGCCTCCACCAGCACGATGGTCTCGCGGGTGGCCTTGGCCACGCCGCCGAGCGTGCCGGAGGTCGGGGACGGCCGAATGTACGCGTTCGGGTTGACCGACAGTTGTCCCATCCGGGTCTTGTCACCGAGGATCGACCCACCGGTCCGGGTGGACGACGGGTCGACGGCCAGCACGGCGACCTTGTGCCCCATCGAGATCAAGTGCATCCCGAGGGCCTCGATGGTCGTCGACTTGCCGACACCGGGAACCCCGGTGATCCCGACCCGGAACGATCGGCCGGCGTGCGGGGTCAACCGCAGCAGCAGGTCCTGGGCCGCAACGCGATGATCGGCACGGGTCGACTCGACCAGGGTGATCGCCCGTGCGAGGTCGGCGCGCCTGTCGGCCAGGATGCCCTTCTCGAGGGCATCGAGGTCGAGCGGTGGGCGTGCGGGCCGCGGTGCGGCCTGCACACCGGTGGCGTTCACGTCGTGCGCGCTCACTCCGAGGCGACTCCGGCCAGTTCCAGTCCGAGGCTGTCGGCCAGCTTCGAGACCAGCTCGACCGCGGAGTCGGCGATCACCGTCCCGGGCGGGAAGATCGCCGAGGCACCGGCCTCGTAGAGCTCGTCGAAATCGCCCGGCGGGATGACACCACCCACGACGATCATGATGTCGGGGCGGCCCACCTCCTCGAGCGCCTTGCGCAGCGCGGGCACCAGCGTGAGGTGACCGGCCGCGAGCGACGACACGCCGACGACGTGTACGTCGTTGTCGGCCGCCTGTGCGGCGACCTCCTCGGGGGTGGCGAACAGCGGGCCCACGTCGACGTCGAAACCGAGGTCGGCGAACGCCGTGGCGATCACCTTCTGGCCCCGGTCGTGACCGTCCTGTCCCATCTTCGCCACCAGGACACGGGGACGCCGGCCTTCCGCCTCGGCGAACTGCCTGACGATCTCGATGGCGGAGTCGACGCCACTCACCTCGCCCACCTCATGTCGGTACACCCCACTGATGGTCTTGATCTCCGCCTGATGCCGACCATAGACCTTCTCGAGCGCCTCGGAGATCTCGCCGACGGTGGCCTGATGTCGGGCCGCCTCGATGGCCAGCGCCATCAGATTGTTCTCCATGCCGCCCTCGGACGACGCCGCGGCGCGGGTGAGCTCGGCCAAGGCCTTTTCGACGGCAGCCGAATCACGGCCTGCGCGAAGACGATCCAGCTTCTCCAGCTGCTCGGCGCGTACCTTGGAGTTCTCGACCTTGAGGACCTCGATCTCCTCGTCCTCGGTCACCTGGTACTTGTTCACGCCCACCAGAGGCTGCTGACCGGAGTCGATCCGGGCCTGCGTACGGGCAGCGGCCTCCTCGATGCGCAGCTTGGGCAGACCCTCGTTGATCGCCTGCGTCATACCGCCCGCGGCCTCGACCTCGGCGATGTGGGCGCGTGCCTTCTGTGCCAGCTGGTGGGTGAGCCACTCGACGTAGTTCGATCCGGCCCACGGATCGATCGGACGGGTGGTGCCCGACTCCTGCTGCAACAGCAGCTGGGTGTTGCGCGCGATCCGAGCCGAGAAGTCGGTCGGCAGCGCGATCGCCTCGTCGAGGGCGTTGGTGTGCAGCGACTGGGTGTGGCCCTGGGTCGCGGCCATGGCCTCCACACAGGTGCGGGCGACGTTGTTGAACACGTCCTGCGCGGTCAGCGACCAGCCGGAGGTCTGCGAATGGGTCCGCAGGGACAGCGACTTGGCACTCTTCGGTTCGAACTGGGCGACGAGCTCGCTCCAGAGCAGACGCGCCGCCCGCAGCTTGGCGACCTCCATGAAGAAGTTCATGCCGATGCCCCAGAAGAACGACAGGCGCGGCGCGAACTTGTCGATGTCCAGGCCCGCGTCGAGACCGGCACGGATGTACTCGACACCGTCGGCGAGGGTGTAGGCGAGCTCCAGGTCGGCGGTCGCACCGGCTTCCTGGATGTGGTAGCCGGAGATGGAGATCGAGTTGAACTTCGGCATCTTCTGGCTGGTGTACTCGAAGATGTTGGAGATGATCCGCATCGACGGCTTCGGCGGATAGATGTAGGTGTTGCGGACCATGAACTCTTTGAGGATGTCGTTCTGGATGGTCCCGGCCAGCTTTTCCGGGGGCACCCCCTGTTCCTCGGCGGCGACGACGTAGAGCGCCAGGATCGGCAGCACCGCACCGTTCATCGTCATCGACACCGACACGTTGCCCAGGTCGATGCCGGCGAACAGCTGCCGCATGTCGAGGATCGAGTCGATCGCCACACCTGCCATACCGACGTCGCCGGCCACGCGCGGGTGGTCGGAGTCGTAGCCGCGGTGCGTGGCGAGGTCGAACGCCACCGACAGACCCTTCTGGCCCGCGGCCAGGTTGCGTCGGTAGAACGCATTCGACTCGGCGGCGGTGGAGAAGCCCGCGTACTGGCGGATCGTCCACGGCTGGTTGACGTACATCGTCGGGTACGGGCCACGGATGAACGGCGCCGCACCGGGGACCGAGTCGATCGGGTACGGGTGCTCGGCGTCACGGGTGACCGCGTCACGGTCGGCCCGCGTGTAGACCGGCTTGACGTCGATCTGCTCCGGCGTCGACCAGGTCACCTGCTCATCGGTGTAGCCGTGCGCGCCGGCGAGATCGGAGATCACCGCACCGGCATCGGTGGCGGCCACCTCCCCTCCGTCGAGTGCGATCTCGGTGAAATCTGGTATGGCCGTACTGGATTCGGTGTTGGTCATGCCTGCGCTCCCAGTCCCTGTTCTCCCGATGCCTGTGCTAGTGCGGTGTCCGACGCGGCCAGCGCGTCGAGCAGCTCGGTGAGGGTGGCCACCGCATCGATGCCGACACGCAACGACCCGTCCGGACGGTCGTCGCCATCCGGCCACTCCTTGTCCGGACCGGCGAGCAGTACGCGGGTGAGTCCGGCGGCACGGGCCGCGGCGAGCGCCGCCGGTCCGTCCGTGCCATAGCGGGCCCGGGTGCCGCACAGCACCGCGATCGGGCTGCCGGTGTCGGCGACCGCGGCGGCGATCTCCTCGGCGGTCAACGGACCCGGGTTGGCCGCCGCGATGCCACCCGCGGCGAGCAGGTTCGCGACGAACGTGGTGCGGCCGTTGTGTTCGGCGACGCTGCCCAGCGGAAGCAGCAGGATCTGCGGACGGACGCCGGTGGCGGCGAGCCGGGCGTCGGACCGGTCGCGGAGTTCCTCGAACGCGCGGCCGACGCGGGCGAGTCGCGGGGTGGCACCGACCACATCGGTGGCACCGGCGAGTGACCCGCACAACGGCTTCTCGTCGAGATTCGGGAACTCGTTGACACCGGTCACCGAAGCACGCCGATAGGCGACCTCGACGTCACGGGCGGCCAGCGACTCACCGATGCGGTCGGCGATCCAGCCCGCGTCGAGCGCGGCGCGGAAGCCACCCTGACGCTCGACGTCGGTGAACACCGACCACGCGGACGCGGCGAGGTCGTCGGTCAGCGATTCGACGAACCACGAACCCCCGGCCGGGTCGAGCACACGTCCGATGTTGGACTCCTCGAGCAGCAGCAGCTGGGTGTTGCGTGCGATCCGGCGGGAGAATCGGGCGCCAGAGGTGCGCTGCTCGGCCGGGATGGCGGCGTCGAATGCCAGGACGGTGACCTGGTCGGCACCGCCGACACCGGCACCGAACGCGGCGATGGTGCTGCGCAGCATGTTGACCCACGGATCGCGCTGGCTGTACATGGACAGGTCGGTAACCGCGTGGGTGAGTGCGGCACCGGCGTCGGGGGCTCCGACGACCTCGGCGACACGCGCCCAGATGCGGCGTAGAGCGCGCAGTTTCGCGATGCCGGCGAACTGGTCGTCGTCGACCGAGACGGCGAACGAGATCTGGCCGAGTGCGGTGGCGGCGTCGAGTCCGGCATCGGTGAGATCACGTAGGTGCGCGAGAGCCGCGGACACGATCAGGCCGAGTTCCAAGGCGTCGTTGGCCCCGGCGGTGGCGAAGTCGGTGCCGTCCACCCGGAAGGCACGGACCGATCCGGCCGCGGTCGCACTGTCTGCCACCTCGACGGCCAGCGCGGTGGCGGCGTCGGTGTCGACCGTGGGCCGACCGGAGAACGCTCCGGTGAGCGGCGAGAAACCGAACGAGAGCGTGGTCGCGGCGGTCGGCGCCGCAGCCTCCGGGGCTCTCAGACCGGCCTGCTTGACGGCGAGGACCGCGCGGGCGGCCTCGATCCCCTGGGTGCCGGCGTCGAGGGTGAGTGGCACCAGGTCGAGAAAGACGTTGGCGAGCACGGCCGGGAGGTCGTCGACACCGATCGTGCCGCCGATCTCGAGCCACAGTCCGCTCGCGCCGTTCATCATGGCGTCGAGGATGTCGCCGTTGATCTGCTCGATCGGATCCTGCTCACCGTCGGCGGGATCGTCGCCGAACCGCTCGGTGACCCGCCACCCGGTCAACACGTCGCGCGCCGGATCGGCGCCGCGCACGAACGGGAACCGGCCCGGGACACCGGGTTCGGCTGTCTCGTCACGCCGCGTGTAGAGCGGGCGGACGGTCAGCCCTTCCGGAGTGGTGGTCGACAGCAACGCCTCGGGGGTGTCCGGGAGTTGATCGACCTCGATGCGACGGGACTTGGCCAGGACCGCCGCCGCGGCGGTCGACCACGACCGATACGCGTCGGCCAGGTCCGCCGACCCCGCCGGATCGGATGCTGCTGAATGCACGGTTTGCTCGGGCATCGGGCTGGACACACCTCCATAGTGCGCTCGGTGATCAGAGCGTAGTTGACCTTAGCCGATCGCTCGGTCGGCCCCTACCGGTTGGGCCGCTGCGTGAGAAATGCCACCACAATGCGTCGGTACAGTGGATGGGTGCCACATGACCAGCGCCCCCTCGTCGAGACCCCGATCGAAGACGAGGCTGTGACGCCGGACACGTCGACGATACCCGTCGACGACCCGGCCCCGGAGCGGCAGGGGCGGCGCAGCATCCGCAATGCGGTCCTCGGCCTGGTCGCGGTGTGCGCACTGTTGGGGATCTCCTATCTGGTGCCGATCCCTTCGGTCGGCAGCGTCCGCGAGTGGGGCGAGGGCCTCGGCCCCGCCTTCGTGTGGGTGTTCTTCCTGGCCTACGTCGTCGTGACCCTGTTCCCGATCCCGCGCACCATCTTCACCGTCATGTCCGGAGTGTTCTTCGGGCCGGTCGTCGGACTCGTCGGCGCGATGATCTCGGCGACCCTGGCCGCCTACCTCGCGTTCCGGCTCGCCCGCGGTGCGGGCCGCACCCGGGTTCAGCCCTATCTGCGGCGCCCGGTGATCCGGGCCGTGGAGTCTCGGCTGGCGCGCCGTGGCTGGCTCGCCGTCGGTTCCCTGCGGCTGATCCCGGTGTGCCCGTTCTGGCTGCTCAACTACTGCTCCGGACTGTCGTCGGTCCGCACCGTGCCGTACCTGCTGGCCACGGTGATCGGGATGGCACCCGGAACCACCGCGGTGGTCCTGCTCGGCGACGCCATGACCGGATCCCAGAATCCGTGGTTGCTGCTCCTCAGCGGAACATTCTTCGCCATCGGTGTGATCGGGCTGATCGTCGATGTCCGTATGCCGGTCGACCATCCGGGCGCCCAGATCGCCTGACCCCGGGCACGAGCGCAAGGTATCCATCGGCAGATCGGGGTCGACCGGTGACCACCACGCATCTCCGTCCGATCCGGGTGGGCCTTCTGCGATCACAGGTCCTGGTACCCCTCCGGGTCCTGGCCGGTGTCGTCCTGGCCGGTGTCGTCCTGGCCCGGGACACTCTGCCCGGGGGGATTCCCGGCCGGAGAAATCCTTACCCGGGTCAGTCCTTTCTGGGTCAGTCTTGTCCGGGGGCGTACCGGCCCGGTGGTTCCCATGCGTGCTGACCCTGCGCGTGCTGGCCGGTTGCAGCAGGACCGGAGACCTCCGAGTGCTGTTCCGAGTACTGTTCCGGCGCATGCTGGGTCGGCCGGCCGGGACTGATCTCGGGTCCTCGGGTGATCTCGGGGCTCGAGATCGGCTCCGGACGTCGGATCGGCAGCTCGGGCTCCACGGGCTGGCGTGCCACCGCCTCTGCCTCGGCCACCGCCTGGGCGACCTTCGGATCGGTGACCATGTCGAACCAGCCCTCGGTGTCGGATTCGTCGACGTCCGGGACCGCGTCGTCGGTCGGCTCGTACCGGAACACCCCGTCGTCACCCCGGGCCCCGAACGACCGCGCGAATCCCTGGAGCGCCGACCCGAAATCGGTGGGCACCACCCAGACCTTGCTCGCCTCCCCTTTGGCCATCTCGGGGATCTGCTGCAGGTACTGATACGCCAGCACCTCCGGGGTGGGTTTGCTCGCCTTGACCGCGGCGAACCGCTTCTGGATGGCCTTGGCCTCACCCTGCGCCTTCAGGTACACCGCTGCACGCTCGCCCTGCGCACGCAGGATGCGGGACTGGCGTTCGGCCTCGGCACCCAGGATCGCGGCCTGCTTGGCGCCCTCGGCCGCCAGGATCTGGCTCTGCTTGTTGCCCTCGGCGGTCTTGATCGCCGACTCGCGCTGGCCCTCGGCGGTCAAGATGGTCGCCCGCTTCTCACGGTCGGCCTTCATCTGCTTCTCCATCGACTCCTGGATCGACGGTGGCGGCATGATCGACTTGAGTTCCACCCGGGCGACGCGCAGACCCCAGCGGCCGGTGGCCTCGTCGAGAACCCCCCGCAGCTGTCCGTTGATCGAGTCGCGGGAGGTGAGGGTCTCCTCCAGGGTCATCCCGCCGACGACGTTGCGCAGGGTGGTGATGGTCAGCTGCTCCACACCGGCGATGTAGTCGTCGATCTCGTAGACCGCCGACCGCGGGTTGGTCACCTGGAAATACACCACGGTGTCGATCGACAACGTCAGGTTGTCCTCGGTGATGACCGGCTGCGGCGGGAACGACACCACCCGCTCGCGGATGTCGACGCGTGCACGAATACGGTCGATGAACGGGATCAGGAGGGTGAGCTGTCCGGACACGGTGCGGGTGTAGCGGCCCAGCCGTTCGATGACCGCGGCCTCGGCCTGCGGGATCAGTGCCACCGACCGGGCCAGGACCACCACGACCATCACGATCAGCAGTACCGCGATGATCAGACCGACGTATTCCATACGTACTCCCCACTCTCGATCGGTGTCAGCACTCGCGAACTGCGGTCAGGCCTTCCGCACTTGCCGACGTCCTCGGGCCGTTCGGACCCGCCGATGTCCTTCACGTCTTCCAGACCACGGCGGTGGCCCCGTCGATCTCCACGACGGTCACCTGGTCACCGGGTTCGAACACCGCGCCCGGCGTCATCGCCCGCGCCGACCATTCGTCGCCGCCGATCTTGACGCGTCCGGCATGCTCGTCGACCCGGGTCGTCACCGTGGCGTATCTACCCTCGAGAGCCTCGATGTTGGTGCGGTAGGCGGGCCGGGTGAGCAGGTGCCGTTTCGCCACCGGGCGCACCGTCGTGAGCAGCAGGATGGAGACCACGGCGAACACGATCCCGTCCACCCAGACGGGGGCCCCGAAGAAGTAGTCGACGCCGGCGGCGGCGAGCGCACCACCACCGAGCATCAGCAGCACGAGGTCCCCGGTGACCAACTCACCGATCACCAGAACGATCATCGCCGCGATCCACACGAGCGCGCTCATGAACCCAGTCTGCCAGAGAATCCGGTGCTGACGGGGCCGCGTTCGGTGGACCGTGGATCTCTGCATCGTGTCGCGGATCCTGGCCGGGGTGCAGGCCCGACCGTGCGCGGTTCGCGGTTCGTGGTTCGTGGTTCGTGGTTGCGTCGGCGAGGTCGGGCTGCGGAGATTTCGACACGCCTCGTCGCTACGCTCCTCGTCGGCTCAATCATCGTGAGAACCACGCCTCGTCGCTACGCTCCTCGTCGGCTCAATCATCGTGAGAACCACGCCTCGTCGCTACGCTCCTCGTCGGCTCAATCATCGTGAGAACCACA
>NZ_JBSFRM010000002.1:9732-133860 GCF_053589235.1 Gordonia sp. NPDC003376
CCACGCCTCGTCGCTACGCTCCTCGTCGGCTCAATCATCGTGAGAACCACGCCTCGTCGCTACGCTCCTCGTCGGCTCAATCATCGTGAGAACCACACCCCACCACCCCCGACGAGCCGACCACCGAGAGAACCACACCCCATCGCCATGCACCCCGACGGCCGACCACCGAGAGAACCACTCCTCTCCTCGTCGCCCCCGACGGGCCGACCACCGTCAGGAGAAAGCCTCGCCGCCCCACGGGCCGACCACCGGAACCGCGCCCGGCGCCATGTACCCCGGCGGGTCGATCACGTGCTGCGCCGCCCTCGTCAGCGATCGCCCTCCGCGGCGGTCACGAAGTCGATGAGTTCTTCCACCGAGCGCAGCAGATCCACCTCGAGATCACGGAAATCGGTGACCCCGGCCAGGACCCGTCGCCAACCGTCTTGCGGTGAACCCCACCGCAATCGGGAGCACACACCGGTCTTCCAGTCCTCACCCATCGGGACCGTCGGCCACGCCGAGATGCGCACCGATGCGGGTTTCACGGCCTGCCAGACGTCGACATACGGGTGTCCGCAGACCAGGACGTTCTCGCCGACCTCCTCGGTGAGCCGGGCCTCCTTGGTACCGGCGAGCAGGTGATCGACCAGTACGCCCGCCCGCCGGTGCGCCGCCGGCTGGAACTCCGCGAGGGCGGCGTCGAGGTTGTCGAGCCCGTCCAGGCTGACGACCACCACGCCCTCGGCGCGCAGATCGGCACCCCACACCCGCTCCACCAGCGTCGCATCGTGCACGCCTTCGACGAACAGACGGCTGGCACGCGCCGTGCGGGCCCGGCGCACGGGTGCCATCCGCGAGCCCGACGCGGTACGCGCCGCGGCGACCGGGCCCCGACCACGGGGCCGTACGAGGGTGACGGGTTTGCCGTCGATCAGGAAGGCGGCCGGATGCATCAGGAAGACGCGGGTGCGCCCGTGCCGATCCTCCAGCCGGACGAGGTCTCCGGCATAGCTCTTCTCCAGACCGACGACCGCACCGCAGAAGCCACTGGCTGCGTCCTCGACCACGAGATCGCGTTCGGCCGCGACCTCGGGAGCTCGGGGTTTGGTCCGGCGCGGCGACGCCAGGACATCCCGGCCATATCGATCATCCATCACAGCAGCCACGGTAGTTAACAGCAGCCCCACGACGCACGCGCCACGCCGATCCAGACCATCCGCGCGACGCGATCGCGATGGCCGGCACCGTGATCGACGGTGCACCACAGTATTCTGGTTCATCTATGACCAGTACCGATCACACCGTCACCCAGGCCTGGCCGACCTGCGGGTTGGGAGCCTGGGCTGCCGCGTGGGTGGCCGGGCGCTGCTCCCCCGACGACGTCGCCGACACCCTGGCCGGGTTCGCCGGACTGCACGTCATCGACGACCGGGGCGCACTGGAGACCACCGGGCTCGAGACCGTCCCGACCGACGGCACGCTCGGCCTGCTCGCCGTCCTGCGCCGGGCGCACAATCTCTCGGTTCGTCTGCCCGATTCGGGCGCCCCGCACGGTCTCCCACCGGATCCGGCCACCGCGGCGGCGCTCACCGCAGGTGAGTCGCTGCTCGTCGACGACGGTTCCCCGACACCCCTCGCGCTGGTCCCCGCCGAACACGACGGTTCCTGCCGCTGGTCGGTGTTCCGGTACCGCGTGCCGGTACCGGTCACCGGCACCGCATCCGCCGGAGAGATCGAGTACGAACTGCGCGAGGCGATCGCGGAGACCGCACAACTGATGGCAACGCTCGGTGGCCGGTCCGGGACACACCCGGCGGACCTGCGTGGAACCATCCGCGCCCAGACGCAGCGACATCTCATCGACCTCCCGCCACACGACGATGTCCGTGCGACCCGGCTGCTCGGTTCGGCCGCACAGGTCGAGGCGATCGTCTCCGTGGCCACCATCGGTGGCGCGGGATTCGGCGCGACCGCCGGGCAGTGGGAGTCCGGCGACCACGGCCTGCGTCACCTGATGCGGCTGGCCCATGCCGCACGCGCCGCCGCCGTCAACCGGGTGATCGGCGAATTCCTGCCGGGAGGATGGTGACCGGCGACCGGTCATCGTCGGTCGATGATGCCGATCGTCGGCACCGCTGATCAGGAGCGGGCCGGACGGCGGGCCGGAACGCAGCACCGCGAACCACAGGGTCGACCATTGTCGCCGACCCCGGGGGCATCGAGATCTCCTGCACCACTGCAGTATTCGTCGACAAGGTCGGCGATCATCGAGATGAACTGCGGGTCGGTGCCGACGGTCTCGGCCCGCACGTAGTCGATCCCGAGCCGGGCGGCGAGCTCGGCAGCCTCGTTGTCGAGGTCCCACACCACCTCGACGTGATCGGACACAAAGCCCACCGGAAAGACGATCACCTGCGAAACACCTTGCGCACCGAGCTCTTCGAGCCGGTCACAGATGTCGGGTTCGAGCCACGGCACCTGCGGCGGACCCGACCGGGACTGCCACACCTGGTCATGCTCGGCGAACCCGGCCATCGACGCCACCCGCTCTGCCGCCTGCGCGACCTGCCGCGAATACAGGTGTCCCCCCTCGGCGGGTTCCCCGGCGGCCGCATCCGCGACCGTCGGGATCGAGTGGGCGGTACACACCAGGTGCGGCACCGCGTCGGCATCGGGGAGTTCGGCCGCGGCCCGCCGGATCGCATCGCGCCCGGCGGCCAGGGTCGCCGGCCGATCCCAGAACTGCGGGAGCTTGCGCACCAGTACCGGGTCGGAGTCCACCGCCTGCGGTCGCGCCTCGTGCAAGGCGGCCACGGAACGCTCGATGTCCTCGTGGTACTGACGGCACCCCGAGTACCCACCCCAGGCCGACGTCGCGAACGCGAGGATGCGGCGGTGCCCGTCGTCGTACATCTGCACGAGCGTGTCGGCCGCCAGCGGGTGCCAGTTGCGGTTGCCGAAGTAGATCGGCAGATCGGCGTTGCCGCGGGTGGCGAGCTCGGCCCGCAGCGACGCGATCATGTCCCGGTTGAGCCGATTGATCGGCGAGACCCCACCGAAGTGCATGTAATGGTGGGCGACCTCCTCGAGTCGCTCCCGGGGTACCCCGCGGCCCCGGGTCACGTTCTCCAGGAACGGCATCACGTCGTCGGGACCCTCGGGGCCACCGAAGGACAGGAACAGGATCGCGTCGAACTCGCCCCCCGATCCGTCGAAATCCTCCACCGACCCGTCGGAATTCTCCACCGACCCGTCGGCATGGCCTACCGACCCGTCGGCTGCAACCGGCATGTCAGGCACCCAGGAAGTTCTCCGGGAACCAGGTGTTGTGGCTGGCACCCCCGTCGACGTACACGATGGAGCCGGTGGTGGCCGGCAGGAAGTCCGAGAGCAGCGCACACACGCTGGTGCCCACCACGCCCGGGTCGTTGACGTCCCAGCCGATCGGCGACGCACCATCCCAGTACTCGTTGAGCATGTTCAGCTTGCGGGCGTCGTCGGTCGCGGTGCCCGAGATGGCCTTGGCGGCCAGGGTCTTGATCGGACCGGCGGCCACCAGGTTGGAGCGAATCCGCTTGGCGTTGCCGACCTCACGGGCGACGTACCGGTTGACCGACTCGAGGGCGGCCTTGGACACACCCATCCAGTTGTAGTCGGGCAGCGCGGTCCGCGGGTCGAAGTCCATCCCGACGATCGATCCGCCCTCGTTCATCACCGGGAGAACGGCGCGGGCCAGTGAGGCATAGCTCCAGGCCGAGATCTCGAACGACTTGGCAACGTCCGGGCCCGGTCCCTCCAGGAAGGGTACGGCGTCGGGACCCATCAGGGTCTTGGGGGCGAAGGCGATCGAGTGCACGACACCGTCGACACCCTCTGGCGCGAGCTCCCGCACCTTGTCGGCCAGGGCGCCGAGGTACTCCTCGTCGGTGACGTCGAGCGGGATCGCCGACGGCACCTCCTGCGGCAGCCGCCTGGCGATCCGGTCGATCAGCCGGAGCCGATCGGGGATGCCGGTGATGATCACCTTGGCGCCCTGTTCCTGGGCGACCCTCGCGGTGTGGAAGGCGATCGAGGCATCGGTGATGATGCCGGTGACGAGGACGGTCTTCCCGTCCAGGATTCCGCTCAACGTGTTCTCCTCGGGATGTCGGGGTGTTCGAGAAGTCGAATCTGATGGTGTGGGTGGTGCGGGCGCGTCAGTGACCCATGCCCATGCCGCCGTCGACCGGGATCACCGCGCCTGTGATGTAGGACCCCTGGTCGGAGGCCAGGAACGAGATCGCCGCGGCGACGTCCTCCGGTGATCCGACGCGGCCCAGCGGGATGGCCTGCTTGGCCATCTCGATGTACTTGTCCTCCATCTCGGCGGTCATGTCGGTGTCGATGAAACCGGGGGCGACGACATTCGCGGTGATGTTGCGGGAGCCGAGCTCACGCGCGATCGAGCGGGCCATGCCGATCAGGCCGGCCTTGGAAGCGGCATAGTTGACCTGGCCGGGCACGCCGGAGGTGGCGACCACCGAGCCGAGGAAGATCATGCGGCCCCACTTGGCCCTCTGCATGCCCTTGGTGGCGCGCTTGGCGCAGCGGAACGCTCCGGTCAGGTTGGCGTCGACGACGCTGCTGAACTGTTCCTCGGTGAGGCGCATGAGCAGCATGTTGTCGGTGATGCCGGCGTTGGCCACGAGCACCTCGACCGGCCCCTGATGCTCGGCGACCTCGTCGAAGGCACGCTCCACGGATGCGGTGTCGGTGACGTCGCACAGCACACCGAACAGGCCCTCGGGGGCACCGGATCCGCGGTGGGTCACGGCGACCTTGTGTCCGTCGGCGGCCAGACGGCGGGCCACCGCCAGCCCGATTCCGCGGTTGCCACCGGTCACCAGCACCGACCGGGACGGTTGCCCGGTGGGGGTTTCGTTGCTCTCAGCCATGGCCACCAACCTATCGGTCCGACCTGGGTGGCCGATGCCCAGGTCGGACATGCGCCGAGCCGATCACGGCACCCGCTGGTTGACGAGCAGGGACCCGACCACTGCGATGATCGCCAGGATCGTGCCCGCGATGATCCACGGCCGCGAGTTGTCGCCCTTGCGCATCTCGTAGCCGATCTCCTGCTGCAACGTCTCGTACACCTTGTTCAACTCGTCCAGGCTGGACGCGGTGAAGAAGGTGCCGCCGGACAGGTTGGCGATCTCCCGCAACGACTCGTCGTCCACCGGGACCGGGACCCGGTCGCCGTCGAGGTCGACGGTGCCGGTCTTGGTACCGAACGAGATGGTCGACACGGGGATGCTCTCCTCCTTGGCCTTTCGGGCGGCGGTGAACGCCCCGCGCGGATCGTTCTCGTCGTCGGGGACGGTCTGCTTGCCGTCCGACAGCAACACGATCCGTGCCGGCGGCGCCCCGGCCTGCCCGCCCAGGACCGAGTTCAGCGTCTGGATCTGCTGGATCGCGGCGAAGATGCCCTCGCCGGTCGCGGTCTTGTCGGCCAGTTGCAGCTTGTCGACCGCCGCCTTGGTCGCGCCGTGATCTGGGGTGGGCGTCACCAGACTCGATGCGGTCCCGGCGAACGAGATGAGGCCGAGGTTGATGCCGTCGGTGAGTTCGTCGGCGAACTTCTTGGCGGCGGCCTGGGCGGCCTTGATGCGCGATGGCGCGACGTCGGTGGCCTCCATCGACCGAGAGACGTCCATGACGAGGATGACGGTGGCCTTGTTACGCGGCACCTTGCGTTCGGCCTGCGGGCCGGCTGCGGCCACCACCAGCAGCAACAGGGCGACGAGCAGGACCGCCAACGGTACATGCCGAAGTCGCCGGATCCACCGGTTCTCCGGCGGGGTGACCCGGTCGAGGACCTCGAGGTTGGCGAACTGCAGGGTGCGTCGACGGCGTTCCCGCAGGATGTAGACGTAGACGGCGACCACCGCGAGCACCGGCAGGGCGAGCAGCAACCACCAGGGGCTGGAGAACATCGTCGGCTACCCCACCCCTGCGGCAAGTCCTCGGCGGCGTTCGCCGACGAATCGCACCATGTCGGTGAGCCATTCCCGGTCGGTCCGCAGGGACAGCACCGGACCGCCACAGCTGCGGACCACGCGACGCACCTTCTGCTGATGCGCGCGGGCGGCGGCGGCGAAGTCGCGGCGCAACGTCTCGGTGATGGTGACCTCGCGGACCTCACCGGATTCGGGGTCGGCCAGGCGCACCTGACCGACCGGCGGCAGTTCGAGGTCTCGCTGGTCGAGGACCTCGACGGCGAGCAGTTCGTGGTGGGCGCCGATCGCACGCAACGACCGTTCCCAGTCGATCGGCCCGAGGAAGTCGCTGATCACGACGGCCAGCCCGCGACGCCGTTCGGGTCGGCGGAGGGCCTCGATCCCTGCCTTGAGGTCGCCGCGCACGCCGGGCGCCGCCCGACGCGTGGTGGCGAACGCCTTGAGCAGGTGCTGGTCGTGGACACGTCCGGCGCGGGCCGGGATACGCACCACCTGGTCACCGGTCACGACGATCCCGCCGTGCCGGTTGCCACCGCCGGCGGTGAGGTGCACCAATGCCGCCGAGGCGGCCACCGCGAGATCGCGTTTGGTGCAGTTGACCGTGCCGAAGTCCAGGCTGGCCGAGGCGTCGACCACGATCCACGTCTCGAGCTCGCGGTCGGCGATCATCTGCCGCACGTGCGGTTGGGTGGTGCGCGCGGTGACCGACCACTCCATACGCCGGATGTCGTCGCCGGGCTGATACGCACGCGCCTCTCCCGGCTCCGAGCCCGGCCCCGGGATCAGGCCGAGGTGCTCACCCTGGAGTACGCCGTCGAGTTTGCGCCGGACGGTGAGCTCGAGCATCCGCAGCGCAGCGGTCAGCTGCGGCTCCTCGAGCAGACCTGCGCCGAACGACGGCAGATCGCGGTTAGCCGCCATACTGCACGGACGTCCGGTCCGCCGGGGCCGTCGGGATCACCGCGCCGGGGTACCCGTTCGACGGCGCGGGCTGGGGTGCCGAACCCTGAGGGCTCTGGACTGCCGGGTTCTGTACCGGTGCGTTCTGGGGGTATCCGGCGACCGGTCCCGCCGGCGCGGGCACCGACTGTGCACCCACCTGGGGCAGACCGACGGTCTGCAGGATGCGGGTGATCACGGCATCCGCGGTCACCTCGTCGGCCAGCGCGTCGTAGCTGAGCACCAGCCGATGCCGCAGCACGTCCGGGATCACCTCGACCACGTCCTGCGGGATCACGTAGTCGCGGCCGCGTACCAGCGCGAGGGCACGGGCGGCGGCCACGATGCCCAGGGTCGCGCGCGGCGAGGCCCCGTAGGACAGCCAGGTGTCGACGTCGGTGAGACCGAGTTCGGCAGGCCGGCGGGTCGCGTTGATCACACGGACCACGTAGTCGACGAGCGCGTGGTGGACGAAGACGTTCGCGGCGGTCTGCTGCAGCCGGATCATCGCGGCCGGGTCGAGCACCTGCGACGCCGTCGGCGGGACATTACCCATCCGGTAGACGATCTCGCGTTCCTCTTCCACCGACGGGTAGTCGACGAGCACTTTGAACAGGAAGCGGTCACGCTGCGCCTCCGGCAGCGGATACACGCCCTCGTTCTCGATCGGGTTCTGGGTGGCCATCACCAGGAACGGTGCGGGCATCGGGTAGGTGGTGCCACCGATCGACACATGCCGCTCGGCCATCACCTCCAGCAACGCCGACTGCACCTTGGCGGGCGCACGGTTGATCTCGTCGGCGAGCAGGAAGTTGGCCACCACCGGGCCGAGTTCGGTGTCGAACTCCTCGCGGCCCTGCCGATAGATGCGGGTACCGATGAGATCGGTGGGCACCAGGTCGGGGGTGAACTGCACGCGCGAGAAGCTGCCACCGACGACCTTGGCGAACGTCTCGACGGCCAGGGTCTTGGCGACGCCCGGAACACCCTCGAGCAGGATGTGGCCCTTGGCGAGCAGACCCACGAGGATCCGTTCGACGAGTTCATCCTGGCCGACGATGACGCGCTTGACCTCGTAGATGGCCCGCTCGAGCAGCTTCGCGTCGGATTCGCTCAGTGCGAGGCCCCCCTCGGCCGCGGCCCCCTTGCCCATGACGGCAGTGGCCTGCGACTCGGCACTGGGATGTGAGGTCAACCCTTGCTCCTGTCCTTCCGTGGCGCGACGGACGCCGTGCGCTGCACGTCACCGTCGCCTGGACTGCCGCGCGCCGCCGTCACCGGCGCCGTGGGCATCGTGTGCCAGCCTAGCCGCGCGGCCTGAGAACTCGCCACGAAGTCCGGCGGTGCGTCGGCGTGCCGGATGACGACGTCACACCCGACGCCGTACGCGACCCCGCCGCCCGCCGGGCGGGCCGTTCGGTCGAGGCGGTCCGTTCGATCAGAGCAGACGGACGACGTTGGGCATCGCGCCGTCGGTACGCAGCGGCGAGACCTTGACGACGTCACCGGACTGAGGCGCCTCCACCATCTTTCCGTCGCCGAGGTACATGGCCACATGGGTGCTGGCGTTGGGACCGTAGAAGATCATGTCGCCGCGCTGCATCTGCGAAAGGGGGACCTGGGGGCCGGACGTGTACTGGTAGCCGGTGTAGTGCGGCAGTTCGATGCCGACGCCGGCGAAGGCGTAGATCATCAGCCCCGAGCAGTCGTAGCCGATCTTGTTGTAATCGCCGTAGCTGTCGGCGACACCGCCGTCGCGGATGCCCTGGGTGGGGCCGTTGGCATCACCGCCACCCCAGGCGTACGGGACGTTCAGCTGCGACAGCGCACGGTTGACGACGATCTCCACCGCCTGCGGACCGCGGAGACCGGGGCGCACCGCGCCACCGCCGCCTCCCGAACTGCCGAAGATCGAGCCGAGGCTGCCCGTGCCCAGCCGTGAACTCAGGGTGTCGCCGCCGTCGCTGCCCAGTCCCGCGCCACCCACACCGAGTTCGTCGAGGAGTTCCGAGTGCGGTACCTGCGCCTGACCGACGAGCGCGGCCAGTACCTTCTGGGTGACGTCGAGGGCAAGTCGGGCCGCGGCCTCGGCGGCGACCTGCATGCTGTCGTTGTCGCCGGCCGCCTGGTTCGGCGTCGGGGCGATCGGACCGGGATCGGGCCGACCGGGCAGCGTACGGAACAGTCCGGTCAGCAGATCTGCCGGTGCCGGGTCGGCCGCCGGTGTCGGCCGCACGGTGCCGCGCAGGGTGTCGAGGCGCTTCTGGGTCTCGTCGCGTTGCGTGACCAGGGCGACGCGCTTGCGCTGCTGGTCGGCGATCGCGTCACGGGCCTGCGACACCGCGGCCACCGCGGCGTCGCGACGTTGCTCGGCACTCTCGGTGGCGAACGTGGTCTGACGGCGCGTGGCCTCGAGCGCGGCGACGTCGTTGGCCTGTTGGTTCCGGGCGACCTGGAGGCGGCGGATGGTCTGCTGCTGCTCACGCCCGATCTGGTCGATGACGCCGACCCGGGCGAGCACCGCGTCCGGGTCGCTCGACGAGAGATACTCGGCCATCGATCCCTGGTGACCGCCACGGAGGTACACCGACCGTACGTAGTCGTCGAACCGCTTCTGGGCGGCCGCGGTGGCCTGGGTGGCCTTGGTCAGCGAACTCTGGGCGTTGTCGGCCGCCACGCGTGCGAGCCGCTGGGCGGCCAGGGCGTTCTGGTAGTCGACGACCGAGCGGTTGACCTCTTCCTGGCGGAGCGCGACGGCATTGTCGAGGTCGCTGAGGTTCTGGTTGACCTGCGCGATCTGATTGATCAGGGACGACACCGGCGATACGGGTGCACTCGACGGGGCGGCTGACGCGGGGCCGACGGCACCGACCACCGCAGTGGTCGCGCCGATGAGTGCCACGACGACGCGAGCGCGCATCGAGCGGACCACTGAAGTGGTTCGTCGCCTCACTAGTGAACTCCCTCGCCGTCCGGCCCGATCAGCGCTGCACCCCCATGCGCAACACACATCACACGTGACCCGGTGGACTACATCCGAACCACAAGCGACAGTGGAACCGTACGTCACATTCGCCACAGGGAAAACCACTGTCACGAATTACAGGGACGTGATTACCTGCACAAATCGACGTGAACTGCCAAAAGAAGCTCGAATCGGTTCAGATAAAGAATTCGCAACGACATGCGGGGGTCGGCGACATCTCGGACGCGCGCACACAGTGCCTGTCGGAGACCTCCGCGGACCGCCGGTCGGGTACCGACGCGCAGCGCCCGTGGACACGCGGACCAAGCCCTTCATGGACTACGCGAGTGACCGCGTGCCGACCCCCGTGCGGGCGGCGTCAGCGCGGTTCGGCCGACCCCTCGGACCGGTCGGCGTCGGTGGCCGCCGCGCCGACGCGCACCGGACCCGACCCCACCTCCGACCCCGAGGCCGCGTCCGCCGCGCCCCGACGCCGGCGGAGCGTGCGGAGCCGACCGAGTACGGCCCCGATCGCGACCACGACGATGAGCACGATCGTGAGGAGGGTGTAGTTCACGCCGGGGTCGGTGATGTAGTCGACCATGTCGCGCGCGGCCTGGGTGGGATTGCTCAGGGTCAGGTTGTCGGTGGCCTCTTCCAACTGGACCCGACTGAACTCGGTCGACGAACTGCCTGCCGCGTTCGGACCGAGCACCAGCACCGTGCCGCCCACCTCGTGCTGGAGTTCGGTGGCGATGTCGCGGTAGACGGTGAACCGTGGCATCTTCTCGGTCAGCACGACGATGTTGATGTCATGGCCCTGGGCCCGGGCGTCGGACACGATCTTCTCCAGACCCGCGACCTGATCGGCCGGACCCCAGACGTGATCGGTCTTCAGGCTCGCCGCGATCGCGGCGAGGTCGACGTCGCCGGGCGGTTCCCAGGTGGAGCCCGGAACGGGTGCGGCGAGCAACAGTGGTCCGTCGGCGAGGGGCTCAGGACTCACGGCGATGGTTCCTCACTCGTTGGGTGCGCTCCCGTTCCGCCACGTCGGGTGGCGAAAACGTTTCGCGATCATTAAATGTCCGGCTGAGGCGACCCGTCGTCGAACCTCGCTCAGCACGGTACGACAAAATGGGATCGTCGTGAGCATCCGGGGCGACCCCGGGCGCGTTTCGTCGGCGTGTCCGCCTTGTTAGCAGTACGTGCGTACTGTTAGAATGGCGTGGTCGCCGCGGGTAGCCCCCGTGGTCGCTGGACGAGACACGCAGTACAGCACGACCCCGACGCAGCCCGTCGGGTGATGGTCAGAGTCGACGAGCCGGGCTAGCCGGTCGCGTTCGTCGGCGACGGTCACAGCCGTCCCGGTCCCGTCGCCCGGGACCGAACAGCATCGCCGGCGCAGCCCGCCGGCCAGAGGAGAGTGGATAGACGTGAGTATCAATTCCTTTGGCGCCCGTGGAACCCTTGAGGTGGGCGACAAGTCCTACGAGATCTTCCGACTGAGCGCCGTGCCCGGCACCGAGCGCCTGCCCTACTCGCTGAAGGTGCTCGCCGAGAACCTGCTGCGCACCGAAGACGGTGCCAACATCACCGCCGACCACGTCAACGCGCTGGCCAACTGGGACGCCGACGCCGATCCGAGTGTCGAGATCCAGTTCACGCCCGCCCGCGTCCTCATGCAGGACTTCACGGGTGTCCCGTGTGTCGTCGACCTGGCCACCATGCGCGAAGCGGTCGCCTCCCTGGGCGGCGACCCGAACAAGGTCAACCCGCTGTCCCCCGCCGAGATGGTCATCGACCACTCCGTGATCCTCGACGTGTTCGGTACGGCGGACGCCTTCGAGCGCAACGTCGAGCTGGAATACCAGCGCAACGGTGAGCGCTACCAGTTCCTCCGCTGGGGACAGGGCGCGTTCGACGACTTCAAGGTCGTCCCCCCGGGCACCGGCATCGTGCACCAGGTCAACATCGAGTACCTCGCACGCACGATCATGGTCCGTAACGGCCAGGCCTACCCTGACACCTGCGTCGGTACCGACTCGCACACCACCATGGAGAACGGCCTCGGCGTCCTCGGCTGGGGTGTCGGCGGCATCGAGGCCGAGGCCGCGATGCTCGGCCAGCCGGTGTCGATGCTCATCCCGCGTGTCGTCGGATTCAAGCTGACCGGCGAGATCCAGCCCGGCGTCACCGCCACCGACGTGGTCCTGACCGTGACCGACATGCTCCGTCGACACGGTGTCGTCGGCAAGTTCGTGGAGTTCTACGGCAAGGGCGTCGCCGAGGTGCCGCTGGCCAACCGCGCCACCCTGGGCAACATGAGTCCCGAGTTCGGCTCGACCTGCGCGATCTTCCCGATCGACGGCGAGACCATCAACTACCTGCGCCTGACCGGCCGCGACGACGAGCAGCTCGCCCTCGTCGAGGCCTACGCCAAGGAACAGGGCATGTGGCATGACGCCGACCACGAGCCCACCTTCTCGGAGTACCTGGAGCTCGACCTGTCGACCGTGGTGCCCTCGATCGCCGGCCCGAAGCGTCCGCAGGACCGAATCCTGCTCTCGGAGTCCAAGATCGCCTTCCGTAAGGACATCCACAACTATGTCGAGGAGGGCCTCACCCCGGCCCACTCGAAGCTCGACGAGGCCGTCGAGGAGTCCTTCCCGGCCTCGGATCCGGCCGCATTGTCCTTCGCCGACGACGGTTCGGTGGACGTCCAGTCGGCCGCCAACGGTGCCGAGGGCCGCCCGACCAAGCCGATCAAGGTGACCTCCGCCGACGCGGGTGAGTTCATCCTCGATCACGGTGCCGTCGCCGTCGCGGGTATCACCTCGTGTACCAACACCTCGAACCCGTCGGTGATGATCGGTGCGGGTCTGCTTGCTCGTAATGCGGTCGAGAAGGGCCTCGCCAGCAAGCCGTGGGTCAAGACCAACATGGCTCCGGGCAGCCAGGTCGTCACCGACTACTACGAGAAGGCCGGTCTGTGGCCGTATCTGGAGAAGCTCGGCTTCTACCTCGGCGGTTACGGCTGCACCACCTGCATCGGTAACACCGGTCCGCTGCCGGAGGAGATCAGCAAGGCCGTCAACGACAACGACCTGACCGTCACCGCGGTCCTCTCGGGCAACCGCAACTTCGAGGGACGCATCTCCCCCGACGTCAAGATGAACTACCTGGCATCGCCGCCGCTGGTCATCGCCTACGCCCTCGCCGGCACCATGGATTTCGACTTCGAGTCGCAGGCCCTCGGCCAGGACACCGACGGCAACGATGTCTTCCTGAAGGACATCTGGCCGTCGGCCCAGGAGATCGACGACACCATCAAGACCGCGATCAGCCAGGACATGTTCCGCAAGTCCTACGCCGACGTGTTCAAGGGTGACGAGCGCTGGCAGAACCTGGAGACCCCGGCGGGTGACACCTTCGCCTGGGCCGAGGACTCCACCTACGTCCGCAAGGCGCCGTACTTCGACGGCATGTCGCTGGAGACCAGCCCGGTCTCCGACATCAAGGGCGCGCGCGTCCTGGCCCTGCTCGGTGACTCGGTGACCACCGACCACATCAGCCCGGCCGGCCCGATCAAGCCGGGCACCCCGGCCGCGCAGTACCTGGACGCGCACGGTGTGGCCCGCAAGGACTACAACTCGCTGGGGTCGCGTCGCGGCAACCACGAGGTGATGATCCGCGGCACCTTCGCCAACATCCGCCTGCAGAACCAGCTGCTCGACGGCGTGTCCGGCGGATACACCCGCGATTTCACCCAGGACGGTGGCCCGCAGTCGTTCATCTACGACGCGTCGGTCAACTACAAGGAAGCCGGCATCCCGCTGGTCGTCCTGGGCGGCAAGGAGTATGGTTCCGGCAGCTCGCGTGACTGGGCCGCCAAGGGCACTGTCCTGCTGGGCGTCAAGGCCGTCATCACCGAGTCGTTCGAGCGCATCCACCGCTCCAACCTGATCGGCATGGGCGTCGTCCCGCTCCAGTTCCCTGCCGGCGAGTCGGCCAAGTCGCTGGGCCTGGACGGCACCGAGGTCTTCGACATCGTGGGCATCGAGGAGCTCAACGAGGGCAAGACCCCGAAGACCGTCAAGGTCACCGCCACCAAGGAAGACGGTGCGAAGGTCGAGTTCGACGCGGTCGTCCGCATCGACACGCCCGGAGAGGCGGACTACTACCGCAACGGCGGCATCCTGCAGTACGTCCTACGCAACATGATCAACAGCTGATCCGAAAGATCAGCGATGCCCAAGGTCAGCGATGACCGCCTTGCCGCGCGTCGTCGGGAAATCCTCGACGGCGCGCGGCATTGCTTTGCGGAGTATGGATACGACGGTGCGACCGTCAAACGGATCGAGGAGTCGACCGGGTTGTCCCGGGGGGCGATCTTCCACCACTTCAGGGACAAGGAGGCATTGTTCCTCGCGCTCGCGCAGGAAGACGCCGAACGGATGGCCGATGTGGCGGCCGAAGCCGGCCTGGTCCAGGTCATGCGGGACGTCCTGGCACACCCCCAGGACTTCGACTGGCTCGGAACCAGGCTCGAGATCGCACGAAAACTGCGGACGGACAAGAGTTTTCGCACTGCCTGGCTCGGCCACTCGGCGGACCTGGAGAAGGCCACCCTGGATCGACTGGAACGCGGCAGGGCCTCGGGCCGACTGCGTGAGGACGTCCCCACCGAGGTCCTGGTGAAATACCTCGACCTGGTCCTCGACGGGCTCATCACCCGGCTGGCGACCGGTCAGCCCACCGACGATCTGCATGCGGTCCTCGACCTCGTGGAGGAGTCGGTGCGGGTGTCCCGCGACGACCCTCGCCCGACGCGGGAACCCTCGGCGGACGGGTAGTGATCTGAATCACGTAGCCGGTCCTAACTTTAGGTTCCCCTAAGTCGTTTTTCCGGCTAACTTCACAGGGTGCATGCAGACTTCTCGATCAATCCCTCCCCGACTCGCCGAACCCTGCTGCGCGGCGCGGCCGGGTTGGGGGTGCTCGGCGCCACCGGAGCCGGCGCGATCGCCCGGTCGGGCGCGGCCCACGCGGCCGACGCACCCACCGCGATCGTGATCGGCAGCGGCTTCGGGGGCGCGGTCGCAGCGCTCCGCCTCGGCGAGGCCGGAATCCGCACCACGGTGTTCGAGCGGGGCCGTCGCTGGCCGATCCGCCCCGACGGCAACACCTTCGCCACCTTCACCGCCCCGGATCGCCGTGCCGCCTGGTTCGACACCAGCGCGGGCATCTCCAGCGTCGGCCGCGTACCGGTCCAGCCGTACCCCGGTGTGCTGGAGACGATTCGAGGCAATGGACTCGAATCGGTCCACGGGGCCGGTGTCGGTGGCGGCTCCCTCGTGTTCGGGGCGTTCACCCTTCAGCCCGACAAGGACGATTTCACCGAGGTCTTCCCCGGAGGGACCGACTACGACGAACTGGCGCGCACGTACTATCCGCGCGCCCGAAAGATGCTCGGTACCAGCGGTGTCCCCGACGACGTCCTCGCCCATCCCAACTACACCGGCGCACGCTCGTGGCTGAAGGTGGTGGCACGCTACGGGATTCGGCCCGAGTTCGTCGAATACGCCGTGAACTGGGACCGGGTGCGCGCCGAACTCGCCGGCCGCGCGCCGGCCGGCATGTCGATCGGCGACATCTCCTACGGCGTCAACAGCGGCGCCAAGAACTCCGTCGACCGCAACTACCTGCCCGCGGCCGAGCGGACCGGCTTCGTCAGCATCGAACCCATGCACGAGGTCTTCGAGATCCGCGAGCGCTCACGCCGCCCGGGATATGTGGTGAAGGCCCGAGTCATCGACGACGCCCGTCGCACGGTGCGCATCGTCACCGCCGAGGCCGACCACCTGTTCCTGGCCGCCGGCTCGTTCCACACCACCTCACTGCTGCTCCGCGCGCGAGCACAGGGCACACTCCCCCGGCTGTCGCCGAAGATCGGTGACGGCTTCGGCGGCAACGGCGACTTCCTGATCGTGCGCACCGCGCTGCGCGATCAGCACGGCCCGATCCAGGGCGGTCCCGGCTACGCCCGCATCCGGGAGGAGCGGATGCCCGGCGGACCGGCCACCATGATCTATCAGGCCAGCCCGTTCCCGGCGCCCGCCGGATCCCTGGCCACCACCCACCTCATCCAGGTGCACACCGACGAGCGCGGCACCATCGACTACGACCACTCGACCGGGGGCACCACACTCAACTACCCGCACCGGGCCGAGACCAGCGTCCTCGATCGCCGGGCCATCGCCTTCGCCAAACAGTTCCACGAGCGCACCGAATCCCGATTCGGCCACCCACTCAACGGTATTCCGATCTACGACCGGGCCTCCGGGTTCGGTTCGGGGGCCACCTTCCACGGCCTCGGGGGCGTGGTGGCCGGGCAGGCCGCGACCCTCGACGGTGCGGTCAAGGGATACGACAACCTGTACGTCGTGGACGGATCGTTCGCACCGGGAGCGGTCGGCCTGGTCAATCCGTCGCTGACCATCACCGCGCTGGCCGAACGCACGATGGACCGGTTCCTCGGCCGACGCTGAGCACCCGATGACGATCACACGATCGGCCACCGGGCCCACCACACCACCTGCGGGCGACGCCATCGTGTCGCGGCACCCCGACGAGCTCGTGTCGCGGCACCCCGACGAGCTCGTGTCGCGGCACCCCGACGAGCTCGTGTCGCGGCTCGCCGACCAGCTCATGTCGCGGCTCGCCGCGAGCGGGGTCACGACCGTCTTCGGCGTCCATGGTGCCAACGCGGAGGATCTCTTCGACGCGGCGGCGGGCGACGACCGTCTCCGCGTGGTCGTCGCCAAGCACGAGTTCGGCGCCGGTGCGATGGCGGACGGGCTGGTGCGCATCAGCGGAACACCTGCCGTCGTCCTCACCACTTCGGGTGGCGGTGCGATGAATGTGGTTGCAGCCCTGGCGGAGTCATATGACAGCCGAGTGCCTGTCCTCGCCCTCGTCGGGACGGCCGCACGGCCCGGCGTCGGCCGCGGGGCATTCCAGGACATGGCGTCGTTCCCCGACACCCCCGACATCGCACGGGTGCTCTCCGGTGTGGTGGGCGCCGTCCGCGTCGTCGACGATCCCACCCGGGTCGACGACGCGCTCGACGAGGTGTTCGCGGTGCTGCGGGCGGGTCTGCCCGCCGCCCTGGTGCTGCCCAAGGACGTGCAGACGGCACTACTGCCGCCCGGCCGGGCGCCCGTCACCGGCATCGATTCTCGCGCCCGCATCGATTCCCGCTCCGAGATCGATTCCCTGGCAGACGAACTGACGCGGGCACTGGCCACCGGTGCACGGATCTGCGTGTGGACCGGCGAGGAGGCCTCGCGCGCGCAACCGCACGCCGAGCTCGCCGAGTTGCTCACTGTGCTCGACGCCGACCATGTGGTGTCGCCGGGCGGCCGCGACCTCGCCACCGCCCGCACCGCCGGGATCACCGGCGTGATGGGACATCCTTCGGCACACCGGGCCCTCGCCGCGGCACAGGTCTGCCTGGCTGTCGGCTGCCGTCTCTCGGCCACCGACCGCGCAGGTCTCGACCCGACCCTGCGCGACACCACGATCATCCATCTCGGCCGATTCGACCCACGGCTGCCCGGCGTCGACCGGGTCATCGGGGTCGACGACCTCCGCACGGCGATCGATGCACTCGTCAGGGCACTACGGGAACGGATACCGGCTGATTCCATCCGGTCGGCGCTCGCCCGTTGCCAGATCGAGTACCTGCCCACCCCGACGACCGGACCCGGTCTGAGCATGCGCACGGCGGTCGAGGCACTGGGCGCCACGATCCCTTCGGGTACACGGGTTTTCGCTGACGCGGGCAACACCGGCGCGAGCGCCGTCCACCACCTGCCGTTCGGCGCCGGACGTTTCGTCGTCGCACTCGGCATGGGTGGCATGGGGTATGCGATCGCCGCCGGCATCGGTGCCGCGATCGGCACCGCCGCAACCGATCCGGCCTCCGACGACGATGCCCGGCATCCGCCGCGAACGGTGATCATCGCCGGCGACGGGGCGTTCCTGATGCACGGATTCGAGATCCACACGGCCGTCGAACACTCCGCCCCGGTGACCCTGGTGGTGCTGAACAACAACGCGCACGGTATGTGTCTGGTGCGTGAGAACCTGTACTTCTCCGGGACGCCCCCGGTCAACCGATTCGGCGAGACCGACATCGCCGCCGGACTCGGCGCGATGTTCACCACGATGTCGGTGCGACGCGCCACCGACGCCGACGCGGTGCGGGCGGCGGCATCCGAGCTGTTCGCGGAATCCGGTCCCAACTGCCTCGTCGTCGACACCCCGGCGCACGAGATCCCTCCCTTCGCCCCCTTCCTGTGAGGTCCGCATGATCCCGACAACACCACCGCCCTCGACGTCGACTCCCCTCGCCGACCTCGACGGCGTCGTCCTCGACGGCGTCATCCGGGCCGAGACCCACACGCGCGCGCAGATGACGCCCACCGTGATCGACATGATCCGCTCGGTGTACCCGCACGAGCGGGTCTTCGGCAGCTACTGCCCGGTGCAGGGCTACGTCGACGCACCCCCGCGCGAGCTCTACGAGTGGCTCGCCGACACCCGATCGCTGGAGGAATGGACCTACAGCACCCGCGACCTCCGTCCGACCGGAACCCCCGACCTGTGGACGGGTCGCGACCGGCTGGCCACCGACACCGACTTCTACGTCCGCACCGTCGCCAACCCCGAGGCCATGACCGTCGACTACCACTGTGCGTGGGACCAGGGCGACCACCTGTGGATGATCTATCTGATGCGGGTGGTCGACGCCCGGCTGGTGCTGAACAGGCCCGGCTCGGTGGTGCTGTGGAACAACTGTCGGCATCCCTTCTACGACGCCAACCCCTACCCGGAGACCGCGCCGGTGGGGCGGGAGGAATGGGTCGGGGACCTCTGGGACATGTTCAGCGCCGGTCACCGGATCGAGCTCGACAACCTCACCGCCATCGCCGAGCACCGGCACCGCGCCGGTCTGCCCCTGACCCCCGATTGGATGCGTTCATGACCGCCGTTCACGCCCCCGACACGCCCCCGGTGGCGCTGGCCGACCTCGCGACCTATCTGCCCGAGAACCGGGTTCCCGCCGACTATTTCGCGGGCTTCGCCGAGGACGACTCCCTCGCCGACAGCGTCATGTTCCGGGCACCGGCCTTCCGTCACCACGCGGCCGACGGCGAGTCGTCGGCCGACATGATCGTCTCCGCTGCACGGGCGTTGCTCGATCGGCACGGCACCGATCATCTCGACGACGTGGACATCGTCCTGACCCACAGTCAGCTCCCCGAGGTGCCGGTCCGCGGATGCGTCGGTGAGGTCGTCCATCGGCTGGACCTCACCCCGTCGCTGGTCCTCGACGTGCACAACGGTGGCTGCGCCGCCTTCGTGCACATGATCGACGTCGCGGGATCACTGCTGCGTGGTGGGCGTGGCCGCAAGGCGCTGATCGGGTTGGCGCAGAACAGCGCCGGACAGATCTTCACCCAGGAGCAGGTCCGCGGAAAGGCGCAGGCCGCCATCCCCGGCGACGGCGCCGCGGTCGCCGTGATCACCCTCGACGACGCCAACCCCGTGCTCGGCATCGCCGCGCGCAGTCACGGCCAGTACTCCGGTGACATGACATCGGTGGCCGAACCCGACCGCAGGTACTGGGAGGCCGGCCCCGGCCAGATCCACGTGGGATTCACCGAGGCCAAGGTCACCAAGGTCCTCGCCCGGGGCAACCGAATGGTGCCCGAGGTCGCGATGGCGGTGGCCGACGAGATCGGGATCCGGCCCGCCGACCTCGACCTGCTGGTCACCAATCAACCCAACCGCATCTTCCTCCGGAACTGGCGTGAGGCGCTCGAGCTGCCGGAGGAGCGGCATCCCGACACGTTCGACACGTGCGGGAATCTGTTCGCGGTCGGCATTCCGATGACCCTCGACGCGGCCATCACCGATGGGCGGGTGGCACCGGGCTCGGTGGTCATGGCCGCGGCGTTCGCCCACGCCGGCGACTACGCGGCAGCAGCCGCCCTACGGTGGAACGGGAGGTCGTGACCATCGCGGCGCCGATCCGGCTGGACCTCAACGAGTCGGTCTTCGGTCCGCTGCCGTCGGTGACCCTGGCGCTGGTGCGGTCGGCCGGCCAGGCCCATCGCTATCCCGAGTTCCGGCCCGAGCACTCGCGACACGTCATCGCCGCCCACCTGCGCACCGATCACCTCGGGACCGGTGCGTTCGAGCTGACGCCCGAGCACATCACCGTCGGTCCGGGCGGGACCGCCGTGGCGCACTCCGTGCTCGCCGCAGCCGTGGCCCGGGCCACCCGCCGTGGCGTGGCCGAACCCGAGATCGTGACCGCCACACCGACGTTCGAGGGATTCGCGTTGATCTCCGAGGCGCTCGGTGCCCGGTTGGTGGGGATCGGCATCGACGCCGCGGGCCGCCCCGACCTGCGCACCCTGCGCGCTGCGATCGGACCGGCGACGGCCGCGGTCATCATCTGCTCACCGCACAATCCGACGGGCGTGTGCGTCGATGGCGACGAACTGCACCGCCTCCTGACCGACTGCCCGGATGGCGTACGACTCCTCCTCGATCAGGCCTACGTCGAGTACTGCGTCGACCCGCCGGACCTGTGCTCCCTGCTCGAGGCGTCGTCGGAGCTCGTCGTCCTGCGGACGCTGTCGAAGGCGTACGGTCTGGCAGCGGTACGGGTGGGGTACGCCATCGGACATCCGTGGGCGATCGCCGAGACCCGCCGGTTCGAGCTGCCCTTCGCGGTGAGTTCCGCTGCGGCGGAGGTCCTCCCGGTGGCACTGGCCGCCCGGACCGAACTCGCGGAGCGCGTGGCCGCCACGCGTGCGCAGCGCGATCGGCTGGTGCAGGCCTCGACCGCTCTCGGCTGGGATGTCCTGCCGAGTCAGGCCAACTTCGTGTATCTCCCGGGTGCGCAGGGTCACGCCGCGGGCCGCCTTCTGGCCGAGGCGGGCCTGCATGGAAAAGCGCTGGAGAACAATGGTTTTCGACTGACAATCGCAGACGCCGCGATCACCGATCGGGTGCTCGATGCCCTCGCCGGCGGTCCGGGAGACCCCGGCTGTCATCATGGTCGGTTGACCGGGGCCGGGCGGCTTCCGTCCGCGGTGACCGCATCGCGTGTCCGTGCGGCCAGCAGGATGCCGAGCACGCCGTAGCCGAGCACGAACTGCACCGCACCCACATAGAGCCCCCCGGTGCCGAGCGCTGCGAGCGGCACCCCCCACAGCAACCAGCTCTGCGCGAACAGCGTCTGCCACCGCAGCCACCCCGGCCAGCGGCCGGCGATCGCGACCCGGATGCCGATCACCACCATGCCCAGCATCGACAACGGCCAGCACACGTCGAAGATCGCCCACAGCACCGAACCGTGGATCAGCCAGAGTGCGTCGAGGACGGTCGAACAGATCGCCCCGCACAGCAGCACCGCCTGGATCAGGTATCCGATCCGAGCCACCGAACCGGCGGCGCCCGGCCGGGTCATCGCCTGTTCGGCGTATTGCAGCCGGATGAGGGCGAGCAGCGCGATCTGGAACACCAGGGCACCGGCACCGCCGAGAACCGACACCACACCGAAGCCCTCGGTGTCACCGACCGCCGACAACCCGACGGCCACGGTCACCGATCCGATCGCCAGGACGATGCCGGTGACCCGCCGGTCGGGTGCCACCCGGCCCCGCCACGTCGTCTCGACCCTCTGGTCCACCATCCGGTCGGGTGCCGACCGGTCCACATCCGTACTGTCCATCGTGGGTTCCTCTCCCACTGTGGCCGCCGGGTTCGGCGGCTCGGTGCGAGAAGCGTCCCCGGTGTCGGTTGCGAGACACCTGAGGTCGAGGACGTCGGCGATCCCAGCCGATTCCAAGCGGTCGGCGCGATACTGCCGACGTGTCAGGACAGGCAGGCGGCGACGAGTTCGGCGGCCTCGGCGTCGGTGAGTGCACGTCCGTTCGCGTGGTGTTCGGCGAACAGGTCGGCGTCGACCTGATCGCGGATCTGCGCCACCCACGGACCGAGGTCGACGATGTCCATGGCGTCGGGACGATACCCGGTCATCTCCGTGTGTCGGGCGACCACGCCGAGCAACCGGGCGGCCGTCGCATGATCGCCACGACGGAACGCCACACACGCCAGGGTCTGGATCGCGACCATCCAGGACGTGAGGTCGTCCCCCCGGCGCGTGACGTCGATGAGTCCGGCGAGCTTCTCCTGTGCCGGTCCGTCGATCCTTCCGCCGACGATGTCGCATTTGGCGTACATCCACAGCGACGACCCGACCACCCAGTCGTGTCCACGCATCCGGCCCACCTCCACCGAGCGGGTGAACTCCCGTCCGGCGGTCTCGTGGTCGCCGGCGCGGAAGGCGGCGGCGCCCAGCACCATTCGGGCCGCCGTCTCCAACCAGCCCTGGTCGTCGTCGGCGGCGATCCCGAGGGCGATGCGGGCCCGCGACGCGCCCTCCACGACCATTCCGGCGCCGGCCTGGAAGTTGCCGAGTGTCAGGGTCGCGTCGGCGTACACGAACCTGTCCTCGGGTGTCGCCAGGCCCAGGTCGCCTTCGGTGATCAGACGATCGACGGTGCCCATCGTGGACAGCAGGGCCCCGAGGTCGCCGGCGAGGTAGGCCATCATCATCGCCCCGGTGAGCGCGCGGAGTCGGACCGCGATCGGGACCGCCGGGTCATCTGCGGCCGCGACCGCCGGGTCGAGCATCCGGATGCCCTCGTCGATCAACCCGCGGCGATACCAGTACCACACGATGTTGCCGACGATCTCGAGATAGGCCACCGGATCGTCGGTTCGGCCGCGCGCCAGGGCCGCATGGATGTTCGGCATCTCGACATCGATCCGGCGCGTCCAGCCGAGGCTGTCGTCTCCCTGCAGTCCGGCGAACACCGGCCGGCTGAACTCACGCACCCACTGCAGGTGCGCCGTACGGATGGCGTCGGCGGCGTCGGCTGCGAGATGCTCGCGTGCGTACTGGCGCAGGGTCTCCAGGATCCGGTACCGGCGCGGGTCGCCGCCGATCACGGTCACCATCGACGAGTCGATGAGCGCCTCGAGATCCGGGAGCAGCCGCACCCCGTGGCCGGTCACGGCCTCGGCGGCGGTGAAGTCGAAGCTGCCCTCGAACACCGAGAGCGCGTCGAACAGCGTCCGTTGCGAGTCGTCGAGCGCCCGGTACGAGGAGTCGATCGCGGCCTCCATGCTGATGTGCCGCTCACCACCGGTGCCGGGTGCCCCGCGCCGGTCGTGGCGGAGCATCGCGAACCGGTCGTCGAGCCGTTCGCGCAGCTGCCGTACCGAGAGCACCGAGTTGCGGGCGGCGGCCAGTTCGATGGCCAACGGCAGATTGTCGAGCGCATCGCACAGGGCGACGATGTCGCCGCGGTTCTCGAAGCCGGCAGCCGCCGGCGCCCGTTCGGCGAACAGCGAGGCCCCGTCGGCCAGCGGGGCGAGCACGTACACCGCCTCGCCCGGCACTCCCAGCCGCACCCGGCTCGTCGCCAGGATGGACAACCGCGGGCAGGCGGTGAGCAGACCCAGTGCAGCCTTGGCGATCTCGTCGGCGATGTGTTCGCAGTTGTCGAAGACCAGCAGCGTCTCGCGCTCGGCCAGCAGGGATGCGACGGTGTCGAGTCCGCCCGGGGCGGTCAGCCGCAGCACCCGCACCAGGGTGTCGACGACGGCATCGTGATCGTGGGCGCCGGAGAACTCGAGGAACCAGGGCCCGTCGGTGTCCCCACCGGCGCGGCCCTGGGCCACGGCGAGGGCCACCCGGGTCTTCCCGATCCCCCCGGGACCGGTGACGGTGACCAGGCGTTCGGCGCGGAGTGTCGCGGTCACCTCGGCCACCTCGACGTCGCGACCCACGAACGACGTCAGCGCCGTCGGCACGTGACGGCGGGGCGCGCTGCGGTCGCCGCGGGGATGATCGGCGGTCGGGGGATCGGCCCCGGACCGCACCGGGGCCGGTTCCGACGACGGCCGGGTGGGCAGCAGCGACGGATCCTGTCGCAGGATCGCGGTGTGCAGGGCCACCAGCGACGGCCCGGGATCGGTGCCGAGCTCGTCGGCGACCACGCGACGGGCACGCCGCAGGCTCTCGAGGGCCTCGGCCTGACGGCCCGCACGATACTGGGCGAGCGACAGCAACTCCCACCACTTCTCCCGCAGGGGGTTGGTCCGTAAGAGTTTGGTGAGCTCGGCGATGACGAGTTCCTGGTCGCCGCACGCCGACATCGCCGCGAGGTGCCCGTCGACGGCGTCGGCACGCAACGACTCCAGCCGGTCGGCCTCGACCTCGGCGAACTCCCAGCCCTCCGCGTCGGCGTAGGCCCGCCCCGACCACATCGCCAGCGCGCCGGCGAACAGGTCACGGGCCTGTTCGGTGCGGCCGGCCGCCAGCTCGGCGTGCCCACGGCGGGCCTGCCCGACGAAGCGGTCGGCGTCGAGTGCGTCGTCGGGCAGATGTAGCGCATACCCCGCACCGGCACGGACGAGGACCGTCGGGGTCTCGCGACCGTGTGCCGGTTCGACGCCGCGTCGCAGCGTGGAGACATATCCCTGCAGCGTGCCCGATGCCGAGCGCGGGGGGTCTCCGCGCCACAGTTCGTCGATCAGCGCCGAGACCGGGACGGTGTCACCGCCGGCGATCACCAGTCGGGACAGCAGTGCACGTGGCATCGGCCCGCCGAGTGCGGCGTCGACACCGTCCACCTGCACGCGCACTGCGCCCAACACGTGAACATCGATCGGCATGCCGAGAACAATAGGGCCAATGCACGCGTGTCGGACAGTGGGCCACGCGCCCGGTCATTCGGGCGAACCCCCTGCGGATCCGCGAACCGGACAGCGGCATCGGCGATTCCGCGACCCTGACTGAGCGCTCGCTATAACCTGGGTTCGACCTCAGAGTGATCCGCATCACCCCCATCGTCGGTATCACCGCCCCGTCAGTCAGGAGAGAGTGTGTTCCCAGGAGTCTTTGCCGCCCGCACCCCCGACAAGCCCGCCGTGATCCGCGCCGCGACGGGAGATCAGCTCACCTACCGCGAACTCGACGAGAACTCCACCGCTCTGGCCAACCACCTCGAGAGCCTGGGTCTGCGTCCCGGGGACAGCATCGCCGTGGTGTCGGAGAACGACCTGCACATCTTCGAGGCGTACTGGGCGGCCCTGCGCAGCGGCCTCTACATCACGGCCATCAACCATCACCTCACCGACGAGGAGACCAACTACATCCTCACCGACTCCGCGGCGAAGGTGGTGCTCGCCGGGGCATCGGTGGCCTCCGCCGTCGCGCGCGCGGGCGAGATCGCGGCACTGGCCGCACCCGGCCACCGGATCGCCTGGGGCGGGCCGATCGACGGGTTCGTCTCCTATGAGGACGTACTCGCGGCCGCGGACCGCACACCGCGCACCGATCAGCCGCGTGGCACCGACATGCTGTACTCGTCGGGCACCACCGGACGTCCCAAGGGAATCCAGACGCCGCTGCCACAAGGACAGGTCGACGAGATCCCCGACGCCTACACCGCGATCTTCGCGCCCATGTACGGCTTCGACGAGAACAGCGTCTACCTCTCCCCCGCGCCGCTGTATCACGCTGCACCACTGCGATACTGCGGGACCACCAATTCGGTGGGCGGCACCGTGGTCTTTCTGGACCGGTTCGATCCGGAGGACGCCCTGGCGGCGATCGAGAAGTACCACGCGACCCACAGCCAGTGGGTCCCGACGATGTTCATCCGGATGCTGAAGCTGCCCGACGAGATCCGCTCGAAGTACGACACCGGCAGCCTGAGGATCGCCGTCCACGCGGCCGCGCCGTGTCCGGCCGAGGTCAAGCGGGCGATGATCGAGTGGTGGGGCCCGGTGATCCACGAGTACTACGCCTCCACCGAGGCCGCGGGCGCCACGTTCATCGGCCCGCAGGAGGCCCTCGAGCGGCCCGGGTCGGTGGGCAAGGCACTTCTCGGTGTGGTGCACATCTGCGACGAGGACGGCAATGACCTCCCGGCCGGCGAGGTGGGCCTGGTCTACTTCGAGCGTGAGGAGGCCGCCTTCGAATACCACAACGATCCGGCCAAAACCGCCGAGGCACGTCACCCGCGCCACGCGAACTGGTCGACGACCGGCGACGTCGGCTACGTCGACGAGGAGGGTTACCTGTATCTCACCGACCGCAAGGCGTTCATGATCATCTCCGGCGGTGTGAACATCTACCCGCAGGAGGCCGAGAACGTCCTCGTCACCCATCCGGCGGTGTTCGACGTCGGTGTGATCGGCGTGCCCGACGCCGAACTCGGCGAGGTGGCGATGGCATGCGTGCAGCTCGCACCCGGGTACTCACCGACCGAAGCGCTGGGCGACGAGCTACTCGCCTTCACCGCGTCGAAGATCGCCAAATACAAGGCCCCGCGGAGCGTGGACTTCGTCGACGACCTGCCGCGGACGCCCACCGGGAAGCTGGTGAAGGGCATCCTGAAGAAGGCGTACTGGCCTCAGGCCAGCTCGATCAGTTCCTGATACTCCTCGCTCCAGTGGTCCTCGGTGCCGTCCGGCAGCAGGATCACACGCTGCGGATCGAGGGCCGCCGCCGCACCGGGGTCGTGGGTCACCAGCACCACGGCCCCGGAGTAGCTGCGCAGGGCATCGAGCACCTGCTCACGCGAGATCGGGTCGAGGTTGTTCGTGGGCTCGTCGAGCAACAGCACATTGGCCGCCGACGACACCAGACCGGCCAGGGTCAGACGGGTCTTCTCGCCACCGGACAGGGTGCCTGCCGGCTGTTCGAGCTGCGGTCCGGTGAACATGAACGCACCGAGCAGCCCGCGCAGGTCCTGCTCCCCCGCGTCCGGTGCGGCGTGGCGGATGTTCTCCCACACGGTCGCATCGTCGTCAAGGGTGTCGTGCTCCTGGGCGAAATAGCCGATCTTGAGCCCGAACCCCGGCTCGATGGTTCCGGTGTCGTGGGTCTCGACACCGGCGAGCACCTTCAGCAAGGTGGTCTTGCCGGCACCGTTGAGGCCGAGCACGACCACGCGTGACCCCTTGTCGATGGCGAGGTCGACGCCGGCGAAGATCTCCAGCGAGCCGTATGCCTTGGTCAGCGACGACGCCATCAGGGGGGTCTTGCCACACGGGGCCGGATCCGGGAAACGGATCTTGGCGGTACGGTCGGCCACCCGCTCGTCGTCGAGGGAGTCGAGCATCCGCTCGGCGCGCTTGAGCATGTTCTGCGCGGCCGTGGCCTTGGTGGCCTTCGCGCCCAGCTTGGCCGCCTGTGACCGCAGCGCCGACGCCTTCTTCTCGGCGTTGGCACGCTCGCGCTTGCGGCGCTGCTCGTCGGTGGCACGCGCGTCGAGGTAGCGCTTCCAGCCCATGTTGTAGACGTCGGCCTCACCCCGCACGGCGTCGAGGAACCACACCTTGTTGACCACGTCGGCCAGCAGGTCGACGTCGTGGCTGATCACGATCAGACCGCCGTCGTGGTTCTGCAGGAATCCGCGCAGCCAGGTGATCGAGTCGGCGTCGAGGTGGTTGGTCGGCTCGTCGAGCAGCAGCGTGGTGGTGGACTTGCCGGAGCCGTCGGAGGCCGCGAACAGGATGCGCGCCAGCTCGATTCGACGTCGCTGACCACCGGACAGGGTGCGCAGCGGCTGACCGAGAACGCGGTCGGGAAGGCCCAGGCTGCTGCAGATGCGGGCCGCCTCGGACTCGGCGACATACCCGCCGAGCGCGGAGAACCGCTCCTCGAGCCGGCCGTACTTGGCGACCGCGCGATCACGCACCTTGTCGTCGGCGGCCTCGGCCATCAGGGCCTGCTGCTTCTCCATGTCGTGCAGAATCGAGTCGAGTCCCCGCGCCGAGAGGACCCGGTCCTTGGCCAGGACGTCGAGGTCGCCCTCCTTGGGATCCTGCGGGAGATACCCGAGTTCACCGCTGCGGACGACGGTGCCCGCATACGGTTCGGTCTCGCCGGCGAGGATGCGCAGGGTGGTGGTCTTGCCTGCGCCGTTACGCCCGACCAGCCCGATCCGGTCGCCCGGTTGGATGCGCAGTGCAGGGCCGGGCGCCGACAGCAGGGTCCGGGCGCCCGCTCGGACTTCCAGGTCGGTCGCGGTGATCACGACGGTCCAGTCTACGGGGCGGGGTCGCGATCCCCGGAATCGTGAGGTCGGCACCACAGTCCCGGGGCGCCACCGGCAGCGGTCGGACACCCCTGATGGCCGATTGGGTAGCCTCGACTACACTAGCTTAGCCTCACCTTAGTGACTGATCAGGTGACCTGTTCCCGAAGAGATGTTTGGAGCCCTCCCGGTGCCCTCTGCCCACCCGCGTGCCGTCAGTGTCTGCGTGGTCATCTGCTGCTACACCGCCGACCGCCGCCAGCTCCTGAACCGCGCGATCGACGCGGCCCTCGCCCAGCGTGAGGACGGCGACCGCCTCGTGGTGGTGGTCGACCACAACGAGGCACTGCGTGCCGAGCTGACTACCCACCTGACCGGCGACGACCACGTCGAGGTGGTGGCCAACGCCGAGACCCGCGGGTTGTCGGGGGCCCGCAACACCGGTGTGACACACGCTACTCAGGACATCGTCGTCTTCCTCGACGACGATGCGGTGCTGCGTCCCGGCGGACTCGCCGCCGCCCGCACCGCGTTCACCGACACCGACGTGCTGGCGATCGGCGGGCAGGTGACCCCGGCGTGGGCCTCCGGCAACGCACCGCGATGGTTCCCCGACGAGTTCGGCTGGGTGGTCGGCTGCGACTACCGCGGTATCGCGCCGGAGGGTGCCGACATCCGTAATCCGATCGGCGCCGCCATGGCGGTGCGCCGCCTCGAACTGGAGAAGATCGGCGGGTTCACCGACCGACTCGGGCGGGTCGACGACCTCCCCGTCGGCTGCGAGGAGACCCTGATGGGGATCGAACTGCACCGCACCTTTCCCGGCGGGCAGATCCTGCGCACCACCGGACTCGCCGTCGACCACACCGTGTCGCCCTCGCGAGAGACGGTGCGCTACTTCCTGTCCCGCTGCCGCCACGAAGGCCGGTCCAAGGCGACACTCCGGCACATCGCCGGGAGCGGCGACGCGTTCTCGGCGGAGGCGACGTATCTGGTGCGGACCATCGGATCGGGTGTCGGCCGGTACCTCGGGCAGTTGGTGCGCGGTGATCTCACCGCGGTCGCCCGGCTGGTCCTGATGCTCACCGGCGTCGTGTTCACCGTCGTGGGTACCGCCACCGGCACCCTGGGCCGGCTCCGGTTCCCCGGCCGCCGGGCCTCGACGTCCCGGCCACGCCGTCCCCGGCAGGCCCGTCACCGGATCGACGCCGCGGACCTGGTGTCGATCGTCATCCCGACCGTCGGCCGTGACCTCCTGGTCGAGACCGTCGAAGCCGCACTCGCCCAGGATCATCCGGCAATTGAGGTGATCGTCGTCGACAACCGGCCCACCACCGGCCGGACCCGCGAACTGCTCGCCGATCACACCGACCCTCGACTGCGGATCGTCGACGAACCGGTCCCGGGCATCTCCGCCGCCCGCAATGCCGGCAACCGGGCGGCCCATGGCCGCGTCGTCGCCTTCACCGACGACGACGCGCGACCGCGCCGCGACTGGGTGAGCCAGATCGTCGCGGCGTTCACCGGCGACACCACCGGCACCGTCGCGGTGGTCACCGGCCGTGTGATCGGCGTGGAGGATCCGACCCAGCTGCAGGAACTGTTCGAGAACGCCAGGGTCTTCGACAAGGGGTCAGCGGACGTGATCTGGGCGCTGCACCCACACGCCGATCACCTCGCCGCCGGTGTTTCCGGACCGCACAACGCGTTCTTCCCTTACACCGCAGGCCAATTCGGCAGCGGCAACAACATGGCCTTCGCGGCCGGGGTCCTCGATGGGATCGGCGGCTTCGACCTGCGCCTGGGCACCGGCACCCCGACCCGCGGCGGTGAGGACCTGGACGTGCTCCGCGCGGTGATCCTCGCCGGCGACGCCATCGCCTATCGTCCGAATGCCGTTGTGGTGCACTATCACCGCGACAACATGGACGACCTGCGCGTGCAGAGCTACGGCTACGGCACCGGGATGGCCGCCGCCCTGACCAAACTGTTGTTCAGCCGTCACCTGGTGGCGGTGCTGGCCCGTCTCCCGAAGGGACTGCGGCTCCTGCTGGTTCCCGACGACGAGACCACATCGGCGTTCGCCCGTGACGGGTGGCCGGCCGAACTGCGCCATCGGGAGTTGCGCGGCTACCTTGCCGGCCCCACTCTGTTCGTCCGCGCACACCTGCGTTACCGCGCGGCCCGACGTGCCGAGGCCCGGCGGTGACCGTGACCCTCGAGAAGGCCGAGCGCCCGGACTCCCCCGAGACCGAGTCCGCGGCCGTCGCCTACGGCTGGGCCCCACGCGGAGCGCTGTGGACCGGTGCCCTGCTCGCGGTACTCCTGGTGGTCGTCGACCTCCTGGTCACCGCCGGGGTCGATGCCCCTCCGGCATGGGCTCGCACCCTGATCGTGTGCGCCGGCGTGCTCTTGCTGCCCGGCATCCCGATCGTGGTGGCGCTCCGCATCCCGGGACGCGCGTTGTCGGCAGTTCTCGTCGTCGCGGTGTCGACGTCGACGCAGATCCTGGTGACCCAGGCGACCATCATCCAGGAGTTGTGGAACCCGCCGGTGACCCAGGCGGTCATCGCCGTCGGCTCATTGCTGGGCTGCCTGTGGGCGCTGCGGTCGGTGCCGCCCGCGACCAGCACGCCATCGCTTCGCCTCGGTCGCGTCGACTGGACCCTGACCCGGTGGCTGTCGCTGGCGGGCCTCACCGCATCGTCGGTGTGCTTCATCGTCGCCGCCGACCTCCTCGACATCCTCACCGTCGGCCACTTCGGCGTGATCGCCCACCTCACGATCTGGTACTTCGTGGGACTCGGACTGCTCGCGGCCGTCATCACCATCGGGCTCACCGCACGCCGACTCGATCCGATCGTGCTGTCGGCGAGCGTGGTGATGGCCGTCGTCTACAACACGATGCTGGTCGCCGCCGCCACCGGTGAGACCTCGATCCCCACGTCGTTCGTGCACCGCGGCTTCATCAGCATCATCGCCGAGGCCCACCGACTCCCCGACCACATCGATGCCCGGTTCAGCTGGGCGGGCTTCTTCTCGCTGTTCGCCCACGTGCAGACCGTGGCCGGTCTCGACGACACCCTCGACATCCTGGTCTGGGCTCCGTTGGTGTCCGGGGTGGCGTTGTCGTTCGGGCTGTACGCCATCGCGATCGTGATCACCGGACGAGCCCGTCTCGCCTGGGCGGCGGTGCTCCTGTACCACGCGTTCAACTGGTATCAGCAGGACTACTTCGCGCCGCAGGCACTGGCCACGATCGGCTACGTCGCGATCATCGGTGTGCTGCTCTGGCAACTCCGACGCGCACCGCTCCCCGATGCCGGACCCCGGGGTCTGCGTCGGTTCGCCGGCCTGCTCCGCCGCACCCCGGGTCGTGTCCCCGGGTACGGGCCCGGGCGGACCGTCGCGGTGGAACTCGTCCTGCTCCTGATCGTGACGGCACTCGTCGTCGCACACCAGATGACACCGATCCTCACCGTCCTGGCCCTCACCGCGTTCGCCGTCACGGGCACCACGAGGTATCGCACGCTCTGGGTTGCCGCCGGACTGATCTTCGCCGCATGGTTCTCCTACGGCGCCACCGACTTCTGGTTCGGTCACATGCAATCGATCGTCGACGAGATCGGCCAGGTGGGCCAGTCGGTCGGCTCCGGCGTGGGCGATCGCCTCACCGGTGACCCCACCTACACGCGCATGCAGTACCTCCGGATGCTGGCCTCCGGCGGGTTCGCCGCGGTGGCCTTTGTCGGCTGGTGCCTGCACCGCTCGTCCCGCGCCTGGCTGGTCGGCGGATTGCTCAGTGCCGCACCATTCATGCTCGTGGTCCTGCAAAGCTACGGTGGCGAGATGGTGATCCGCTCGTTCCTGCTGGCGTCACCCGTGCTCGCCCCGTTCGCGGCCCTCGCACTGGCCCGCCTGGGTGCGCTCGCACGGCGCGGGATTCGACGTCCGACACCGTGGTCACGGGCTGCGGGACTCGTGCTGATCTGCCTGGGCATCGTCGCCCTGGGGATCCTCGAGACCACCAACCGCGGCCTCAACACCGCGTTCGAGGCGTCGACGCGCGACGAGGTGGTGGTGTCGGGCGAGTTCATCGCATCGGTGGAACCCGAATCGCACGTGATGAGCATCGGCCACGCGCCGCACACCATCGGGACACGACGCGTCCTGGATCCCACCGGTCCGCGGTTCTCCTACGTCGACTCCAACGAGTGCCTCGAGAACGTCGGCGACTGTGCTACCGAACGAGCACCCGACTACCTCTACATCACGAATCAGGGACTGAAGATGTCTGCGCTGCAATACGGTGCCGATATCGATCGCGCACAGGCGCAGATCGATGCACTGGTCGACTCCGGAGCCTACGAGGTGATCACCCGGACCGACAGCGTCGAGATCCTGCGGGCAACACGTCGCGACGAGGCAGGTACCCGATGAGTTTCACCGTCCTCTTCTTCGTCGCCGGCGGCGTCCTGCTCGCCGCCGGCATCGCGCTGCGGGAGGTCCAGGTCGGTGACGGCGGCAGCGAAGGCCGTGGCCCACTGGCCCATCGGATCAGTATCGCGTTGGCGATCCTCGTCGTGCTCTCCGCGGCGTTGACCCTGAACCGACTGGTCGACATGGCCCTCTCATGACACTGCGACGCCGCCTGCTGGTCCTGGCGCTGGGGTCGGTCGTGGCGACCGTCCTCGGTGGCTGTGCGATCTTCGCCGATGACCCTCAGACCACCAACCACTGTGTCCGCGCCGGAACGGTGGAAGGATCGGGGCACGCCCCCACCGGTGTCGATCCGGCGCTGTGGAGGTCGACCTTCGTCGACACCTTCGATCGCTGCGACCTGGGCTCCCAGTGGAGCACCTACTCGGGTCAGCCCGGCGGAAATCCGGTGGGCCACTGGGACAAGACCATGGTCGCTGTCGGCGACGGCGTGCTGACGCTCTCGGGCAAGCGCACGTCGACGGGCTGGGTGACCGGTGGCGTCTCGAACTATCCGGTGACCCAGCAGTACGGTCGCTGGGAGATCCGGATGCGGGCCGCACGGTCGGCAGACCTCTCTTACCACATGCTCCTGTGGCCGCAGAACGAACAATGGCCGCCCGAGATCGACTTCGCCGAGAGCGTGGCCTCCGAACGCGACGCGATGTCGGCGTTCGTTCACTGGAAGGCCGACGATAGCAACGAGAAGGCACACGCCGACCTCGCCGGCGACTTCGCCGACTGGCATACCGTCGGCGTCGAGTGGCTACCCGGACTGATCCGGTATCTGCACAACGGCAAGGTGTGGGCCGAGGTCCGCACACCCGACATGGTCCCGACCACCCCCATGTGGCTGGGCCTGCAAGTGGAGGCCGGCGCCTGCGAGCGTCGCGCCGACTGGGACCTCGACCCGTGCTCCGACCACGAGGCGCGCCCCGAACGCGCAGAGGTCGAGATCGACTGGGTCGCAGTCTACGCGCCCGTCGACGACGAGAACGCCTTCCGGTTGGCCGGCTACGGCGAACCCACACCGGGTGCGGTGCAGATCAAGTAGGCCGGGTCATGAGACCAGCGTCCTCACCATGGGCCGTCGTCACCAACCCATGACACGCCACAGTGGTTTCGACACGGGTCCTCGCGAAGCCCGGTCCCGGCCCAACCACCCAAAGAGCCAGCGCCAGTACATGGTTCATCCGACGAGGAGCGCAGCGACACGTCGAGTCGACACCCCCGCCGGCCGACCTCGAAACACCACCACCACGCTCCCAGTGGCCACCGACATCGTCCACCCACCCGGTTTCGACACGGGTCCTCGCGAAGCCCGGTCCCGGCCCAACCACCCAAAGACCTAGTGCCAGTTGATGGTTGAGCGGATCAACATCGAAACCCCGCCCTCAGGTCGAACCAACCCGCTCATCCGGTGGCCGACGGCAGCGGCGCCCTCCCCAGCACGGCGCGCGCCAACGGCGCGGCCACCAGGACTGCGGCGGTGGATTCGGCGATCACCATCGCCCAGCCGGCGGCGACCAGACCGTGGTCTCCGATCCAGAGAGTGGTGAGGGTGAGCATGATGGTCGCGCTGATGACCTGGACGACCAGGGCGGGTGCGAGATTGCACCGCACGCGACAAAGACCCACGTAGCAGAGGGCCACCGCGGCCGGCGGCAACGCGAGGGCCCCCACACGTAGCAGCGGGGTCCCGAACTCGGCGTAATCGGGACCGGCGATCCGCAGGATGATCGGACCGAGAACCGCCAGACACAACGCTGCAGCACTCGCGCCACCGATGAGGGTGGCGACAAAGGTTCGGGTATGCCGCAGCAGGGAACCATCCGAGGCATCGGTGGTGGCGGAGTCGGTACTCGTCGCCGCCACGTACGGCCCGATCAGCATCGTGAGCAACACGATCACGGCGCTGACCAACGACCACACGATGGAGAAGTACGCGTTCTGAGCCGCACCCACCAGCCCGATCACGATCGGCGGGAGGATCAGCGGGGTGATCGCACCGGCGACGTAGACGCCGTAGTTACCGAGCAGGAACCGGCCCTGAACCGCCCTCGACGGCAACCGATGTCCGGCGGGTGAGGAGAGCGCCCGCTCGGTGAGCTCGCGGGCGGCCCACCACCACACCACCCCACCGGTGATGGCGGCGAGCAGAATCCACGAACCGACCAGACCCATCCGGTCGGCTCCGGCGGCCAGCACGACGACCGCAACGAGTTTCGCGACGGCATGCACGACGTTCTTGCCCGCCGCCCAGTGCGCGCGTTCCATCGCGATGACGAGGTGATCGAGCAGGGCGAACATCGACAGCACGACGACGACGAGCGGGAACAACGCCATCTCGCCCCGACCGTCGAACATCTCCCCGGTCGGACCCACCAGCAGGAATCCGACACCGAGCAGTGCACCACAGCCCGCGCCGACGGCGAGTCCGACGCCGGGCAACCATCGTGCGCGGTCGCCCGCGAGCGGCAGGAAGCGCTCGAGATAGGCACCGACACCGAGGTTTCCGAATGCGGAGAGCATCGTCGCAGTGGTGATCACCGCAGCCGCGGCCCCCACCTCACGCGCCGGGTACAGCCGCCCGGCCAGCACCCAGTACACCAGCCCCAGCGCGGCGGTCAGCAGCCCCGAGGCCGCCAGAGCGAGCGAACTACGCGCGAGTGACGAACGCTCGCGAACACTCAACCCGCGAGCTCGTCGGCGGCCTTCGCCACCGCGGCACCGGCGCGTACCCCGCTGCGCACCTTGGACCGGTGGTCCTTCCAGTGCGCGAATTCCTGGTTGATGGTGCGCAACACGCGCATTCCGTCGCTGTAGGCGTTGAGGTTGCTCCGGCCGTGCAGACGCGGTCCCTCGAAGCTGCCGACTTCGGTGATCTCCAGTCCGGCCGTGGCCAGACGCACGTTGATCACGGTCTCGATCTCGAATCCGTCGCCCCACTGGGCACGGGTGTACTGGGTCGGAGGCAACTCGATCTGCTCGGCGTGACGAGCCCAGAAGGCGTTGTAGCCGTAGCACAGATCGGTGAACTCGGTACGGAAGTACATGTTCACGATCTGGTTGAGGGCCTTGTTGCCCCACCGACGCAGCGTGGTGATGTCGGTGCTGCCGCCGGCGCCGACGAACCGGCTTCCCTTGGCCAGGTCGGCACCGTCGATCAGGGCTTGGACGAACAGCGGGATCTCCGCGGGGTCGGTGGACCCGTCGGCGTCGATCATGACGATGATGTCACCGGTGCAGGCCTCGATTCCACAGGCCAGGGCGTTGCCCTTGCCGGAACGGGTCTGCGTGACGAACGTGGCCTCGGGCCACAACTTGCGGGCGACGGCGACCGTGTCGTCGGCAGAATGCCCGTCGACGAAGACGACCTGATCGATCCCGACGGGCATCCGATATGCGACGTAGGGGAGGTTCTTCGCCTCATTCATGGCCGGGATGATGACCGACACACTCGGCCGAGGCTTGTCCGAGTCGGCCGACGGTACCGCCGAGATCCCGTGCAGCCCGGTCACAGTGGATCTGGCATGGTCGTGCATGAAAAGCTCCGCTCGTTGCGGTCGGACAGATGGGAGTTGGGGACCCGGCATAGGCGCAGAATCCTGAACCGAAGGTAAGCCTAACCAAAAGAGTCGGTAAACCTCAATATCGGACAACGTGCCTCAGCTCACACCAGGCCCCGGATTGCGCCCATCGACGAGGGTAGCCTACCCTAATCCTCTGTCACGGTATGAGCGTGAACCGACATATCCGACATTCCCTGCTGAATCCGATGGGGCCAGGAGCACCAGATGAGCAACATCCCGGACGGTCACCGCCGCCCACCTGCCTACGGGGGCAAGGCAATCCGACTGTCCCGGATCTCCGACCCGGTAACCCGCCGGGCGCAGATCGTGCCGCTCGACCACTCTGTGACGGTGGGACCACTCGGACCGCGAAACCATACCGAACACATGGTGCGTCTGCTCGCGCGAACCGCCTGCGATGCCGTCGTCCTGCATCGCGGGCGAGTTGCCCAGATCGCACCGGACGCGTTCACGAACCTGGGATTGATCGTCCACCTGTCGGCGAGTACGTCGCTGGGACTCGACCCCGACGCGAAGGTGATCGTCGGCGGCGTGGATGCGGCGCTGCGATCCGGCGCCGACGCGGTGAGTATCCATGTCAACGTGGGTTCGGAGACCGAGACCCGGCAGCTCACCGATTTCGCCGCGGTGTCACGCGAGTGCGAGATACTCGGTGTCCCCCTGCTGGCCATGGTGTATGCACGCGGCCCGCACCAGGCAGCCCGGCCCGACGCGGCGACCGTCGCCCATCTGGCCGCCGTCGCCACCGATCTCGGTGCCGACATGGTCAAACTCGACTACACCGGCTCCACCGAGTCGATGGCCCGGGTCGTCGCCACCACACCGCTGCCGATCTACGTCGCCGGCGGCGCCACCCGCTCCGACGACGACGCCATCGCCTTCGGTGCCGAGGTCCTCGAGAGTGGTGTCGCCGGACTCAGCTTCGGCCGCAACATCTTCGACGCCGACGATCCGGCGCGGGTGGCCACCACCCTGGCCGACCTCGTGCATCGCCGCGTCGTCCCGGCCGACATCCTTCCCGCCCTCGAATCGGCCTGACCAGCCCGATCCGCAGCGGCCGATCGTTCACCTCACAGGAGACCACCATGGCACCGAGCACCCCGAGCACCATCGTCACCGACCACATCGTCCCGGATGCCGACGCCGGCAACCGCATCCGCACCGCCGGGCACTTCGGCTGGGTCGACGTACGAGGACTGACCGGGCCCGTTCGTGAGGCCGTCATCGCCGCCGCCCTCAACCAGGGCCTCGACGGAATCGTCTCCGACGACCCGGTGGTCCTCGCTGATCTGCCTCCGACCATCCACCGCATCCTGGCAGGCGATCACATCGATCTCGACCTCGGCACCGATGGCAGTGACCTCCTGCTGACCGAGGCCACCGATCCCGACACGACGCCGCCGAATCCGGCCGCCGTGCACGTCGTCGTCTCCGACGCCCCCACCCTCACCCGCGCCTGTGACCTGGTCCGGGTGACCCCGTGGACCGTGCTGACCTTCACCGACCCCACCAAGATCCCGCTCGAGATCGTGATCGCCGCGGCCGAGAACTCCGGCGGCAAGACGATCACCGTGGTCAACGACATCGAGGATGCCGAGATCGTGAAGCTGGTCCTCGAGCACGGCTCCGACGGACTGTTGCTGGCCCCGCGCCACGCCGACGACGTGATCGCATTGGCCCAGATCCTCACCCCGTCGGCCGACCGCGTCGAGCTGTCGCATCTGACCATCACGAGCGTCGAGCACATCGGCATGGGTGAGCGTGCCTGCATCGACACCTGCTCGCTGCTCGATCTCGACGAGGGCTGCCTGATCGGATCCTTCGCATCCGGAATGTTCCTGTCGTGCAGCGAAACCCACCCATTGCCATACATGCCGACCCGGCCGTTCCGCTGGAACGCCGGTGCCGTGCACTCATATGTGATGACCCCCGACAACCGCACCCGCTACGTCAGCGAGCTGCGTGCCGGACAGCCGATCCTCGCCGTCCGGTCCGACGGCACCGCCCGCGAGGTGCGGATCGGGAGAGTCAAGATCGAGCGACGCCCCCTGATCTCCATCACCGCGACGAGCCCGGACGGCAAGACGATCAACGTGATCGCCCAGGACGACTGGCACGTTCGGCTACTCGGCCCCGGCGGCAGCGTCAACAACGTCACCGAGCTGAAGCCCGGCGACGTGCTGCTCGGCTACGTCCCCACCGAGGCGAGGCACGTGGGTCTGCCCATCACCGAGTTCTGTGACGAACGCTGAGACCCTGACCGGCCGTTTCGTCGCGACGGTCGGCACTCACGCCGACCGCACGGCGTTGCGCGTCGGCGAGCAGATCCTGTCCTACGGCCAACTCGCCCGGGAGGTCGCCGACCGAGAGGTCGCGCTCACCCGGGACCTGCCGGCGGCCCGTCCGGTCCCGGTGGTCGCCGACGGTTCCCCCGATGCAGTACTCGACCTGCTCGCGATCCTGTTCTCCGGTCATCCGCTGGTGCCGATCGACGCGTCCTCACCGCAGTCCCGGGTCGACATCATCCGAGCGCAGGCCGACGCGCTCATCCTGCCGGGGTGCGCGTTGCTGGCGTTCACCTCGGGCTCGACGGGTGCTCCCAAGGCCGTGCGCCAGGGCCACGACCTGTGGCTGAACCAGGCGGACGAACTCGCGGCCGAACTCGGGATCGGCCCCGGAATCGCCGTCGCACAGGCACTTCCGATCGCCTTCGGTGGCGGCCTCGACATCACCGTGACCACGCTGCTCGCCGGTGGCGAGTTGCATCTGATCGATGCCCGCCTCGACGGGGTCGCCGACACCGTCGCCACCCTCACCCGGTGGCGAGCCGATTCAGTGCATCTGTCACCGGCGCTCCTGCGCCCCCTGCTCGCCGCGCCCGGCGCCGAGGCCGCCCTCACGGCGGTGCGTCTGGTCGCCACCTGCGGGGAGGCCCTCGACGCCGCCGATCTCGCGCGACTGCGCGCAGTGGCACCGCAGGTCACCTTCGTCAACCGATCCGGCTCGTCGGAGACCGGTAACCTCGCCTTCGGCGTCCACGCGCCACAGCGGCCGCTCCCCACGGGCACGGTCCCGGCCGGAAGGCTCGCCGGCGGCAAGCAGTTCCGAATCCTCGACGACGACGGGTCCGAGCTCCCTGCCGGTGCGACCGGAATCATCGAGGTCACCTCGCCGTTCCTGGCGCTCGGCTACGTCGTCGACGGTCGATTCATCGACTTCCCGGAGGTCACCCCGGGCGTTCGACGCCACCTGCTCGGTGATCGCGGCCGCATCGTCGACGGCGAACTCCACCTCGCGGGCCGGGTGGACGACACCGTGAAGATCCGTGGCTACCGGGTCGACATCGGCGAGGTCACCGCCGCCGCACGGGCCGTCCCCGGCATCGGCGAGGCGGTGGTGATCGCACGCACCGACCCGGCCAGCACCGACCCCGACAGCACCGACCCCGACAGCACCGACCCCGACAGCACCGAGCCCGGCGGCACCGTGCTCGTCGCCTACCTCGCTCCCCCGGCCGGCGAGTCGCCGCCGTCGCTCGCCGCGGTGCGCACGACGATGGCCGCCGCGTTGCCGGCGTTCATGGTGCCCACGCACACGGTGTTGCTGTCGGCGTTGCCGCGCAACGCTCGCGGCAAGATCGACCGCGCCGCACTGCCGGTGCCCCCGAGACGCCCCGACCATGTGCCACCGCGCACCACCACCGAGCGACTCCTCGCACCGATGTGGTCGGATCTGCTCGGCGTCGACGAGATCGGCGCCGACGACGACCTCGTCGCACTGGGTGGCGACTCACTGACCATGGTGACCCTGCTGCGCCGTGTCGACGACGCCTTCGGGGTCACCCTCCCTGCCTCGACACCGGTCACCCATCCGACCCTCGCCGCGATGGCGACCGCGATCGACGCGGCCGGACCGGTACGCGCCGGCGGTGACATCGTCGATCTCGGCGACGGGCGTACGGTCACCGCCGACACCCGGCCGATCGTGTTCGCCTTCGGTGGTGCAGGCGAATCGGCGCTGGCATTCGCGCCGCTGGCCCGCCGGCTGTCGGGGTTCCGGATGATCGGGCTCCACGCGCACGGCCTCGAATCGCGCGGCGTGCCGGACTGGACGGTCACCGCCGCCACGCGGCGCGCCGTGCGCCACATCCGGGCCATCGCACCGCACGGCCCGTACCGATTCATCGGTCATTCCCTCGGCGGGGTGATCGCGATGGAGACCGCACGAACCCTGACCGCCGACGGCGAGACCGTCGAACACATCGTGTGTCTGGACACGGTTCTCTCCGGACCGCTACAGCGTCGGGCCGGAGATCTCCTGCCCCCGGCGGGCATCGCCGACTCCGCACCGGCACAAGCGGATTCGTCCACGGCGGTGGAGCCGGAGGCTCCCGGGGGCCTGTGGCGTATGCGACTGCGCCTGCTCACCGCGGGCTGGTGGCCACGACCGGCGCAGCAGCAGTGGTCGCTGTTCCACGAGCTCGGTCGCCGGACCGCCCTGCTGCACCGACTGCGCCCGTGGGAGGGGCCGGTCACCATCGTTCTGGCACAGGACAATCCCGATCCCCGGGAGTGGTGGGTGTCGGTGGCGCCGGCGCATCGTGACATCCACACCGTCCCCGGTGATCACAACGGGATGCTGCGCGCACCCCATGTGGACCACACTGCCAGGGTGATCACCGATGCACTCACCGGCGTGCGGCCGTGACCGACCGCCACGCGGTGTACGTCATCGCACACGACGAGCCCCGCCTCTTCGCCGATCTGGTTGCATCGCTTCGACATCCGCAGATCGACGTGTACGCCCACATCGATGCACGGGTCGTGCCCGAACCGTTCACCGCAGCCCTCGCCGCGAACGATCGGGTGCACTTCATCGCCGACACCGACCGGATTCCCGTCCGCTGGGGCGGATTCAGCGTCGTCACCGCGGTCCTCGCGCTGGTCGAGTCGGCCGCGGCGACCGGCGTCGCGTACCAGCGGCACACCCTGTTGTCCGGCCGTGACGTGGTTCTCCGGCCCCTCCCGGATCTGCTCGCGAGCTGGGCCACCGACACCGAACACGTCCGGATCGACCACGCCCTGCGGCCCGGGGCTGCACACGCACACAAGGTCACCCATATCCACTTCCCGGATCGTCCGGTGCTGCGCCGGATCTCGGGACGCATCCGACGGCGACCGCCCGCCCATCTCCTGTATCAGGGGTCGATGTGGTGGTCGCTGACCGACGTCGCGATGCAGATCGTCCGCTCCGCGATCGCCACCGATCCGAGCTGGTGTTCGGATCTGCGCTTCGCACTGTGCCCGGACGAGATCCTCGTCCCCTCCATCCTGAAGGCATCGCCGCTCGCCGACCGCATCGGTCAGGACTACTCCGAGCGGCCCGCCACCGACCGGCTGCTGCACGGCCAGCACTTCATCGACTGGCGCGACGACGAGGCCTACTCGCCCCCCGAACTCGACGAGGCACTGCTCGCCGAGGCACTCGCCGGCCCTGCACTGTTCGCCCGCAAGGTCGGGTCGGGCTGGACCTGGCGGGTGCCATCGTGAACCGCCGATCCCCTGGACGAGATCTTCTCGCGCGCAATGCGTCGGCACTGATGCTGTCGTCGATCGGCACCGGCGCCCTCGGACTGCTTTACTGGGTCGTCGCCGAGCACTACTTCCCCACCGCGGAGGTCGGCCGCGCGTCGGCGATCATCAGTTCCGCGACGGTGCTCTCGTCACTGGCGTGTCTGTCGCTCGGTGGTGCCTATCAACGGTTCCTGCCGGTGTCGGGAGATCGCACGTTTCGGCTGCTGCTCGGTGGGCACCTGCTGATCACCGCAACCGCCACCCTGCTCGGTTCGGGATTCGTGCTGCTCGGATTCGGCGACCGGCTGTTGCTCTCGACAGGTGAACAGTGGGGCTTCATCGCGATGGTCGTCGTCTTCGCCCAGTACGCCATCTGCGACCCGGTCCTCACCGGTCTGCGACAGGCACCGGCGGTGGCGGCCAAGAACATCGGGTTGTCGGCGGTGAAGATCGTGCCGCTCGTCGTCGTCACCGCAACCCCGACCGCCTTCGTGATCACCGGCTCGTGGGCGGTGGCGGCCGCGGTGATCACCGCGATCGCGATCTTCCACGGCTTCCGGGTGGCGCTGCGCCGTCGCGACGAGTCCCATGCGCTGCTGCCCGCGGGACGGGAGCTGCTGTCGTTCCAGAGTGCGTTCTTCGCCATGATGCTGGTCTCGTCGGTCACCCCGCTGGTGCTGCCGTTGTTGGTGGTCGGTCAGGTGGGCACCACCCAGAATGCCTACTTCAACCTGGCCTGGACGATGTGCTCGGCCGTCGGGTTGCTGCGTGCGGCGGTCGGTTCGGCGTTCGTCGTCGAGGCGGCGCTGCCCGACGCCGACCATCCGGCGCTGCTGCGTCGGTTCGGTCGGATGCTGATCGCCGTCACCGCACTCGGTGCCGCCGGGCTCGCCCTCGGCGGACCGTTGATCCTGTGGCTGACCGGTCCCGACTACCTTCATGCCGCCGCTCCCTTGATGCTGGTGATGGCCATCGACTCGATCGTGCAGACCGGTGTGACCACCTACTACCTCGTCGCGCAGTTGCAGCGCAGATTGCGTCTGATGGTGATCGCACAGGTCGCGGTCGTGGTGCTCACCGTGGGTGGCAGTGCGGTGATGCTGGGACCGCTGGGGCTCGTCGGTGTCGCCGTCGGCTCGCTGAGTGCGTCGGTGGTGGCGCTGGTGATCGTCGCCCGACCGCTCGTCCGCGGGATCCGTGAAATGGCGACCGAGGCGCGACCGGTCGAGACCGTCGGCTGACCCCGGTCATCCCGAGGGCGAGGAATCGCGCCGGCGGGCACCCATCCTGAAGGCGTTCACGGCTCCCAGCAACGCGGCTCCGAGCGGCACCAGCAAGGCCACCTGGAGGGCGATCGGCCGTGCCTGGGTGTTGATCCGGATGATCTCTGTCTGCACATCCGGCGGCTGCCCGGCCAGCAGTTCGCCGAGTTGACCGTTGTCCATCACCTCGGCGTCTTCCTGAAGTACCTGGGCGACCCGGTCTTGCTCGTCCGCCGACAGCACCGAACTCGACTGCGCCATGGTCGTGAACGTGAACGACAGGGTGGCCAGCAGAACCGCACCGGCGAAGGCGAGTCCGAAGGACAGGCCGAAGGACCCCGCGGCCGAGTTGGTCCCGGCCGCCTCGCTCACGCGCTCCTCGGAGATCGGCGCGAGCGTGTAGTTGTTCAGCTGGGACACCAGCAGACCGAGACCCGCGCCGGCGACGGCCAACGGAATCAGCAGTTCCCACCCGAAATCGGCCCGCGGAACGAGTGGGATCAGCACGGCCACTCCGAGCGTCGCGAGTGCGAAGCCCCACCGGACGATGACACCCGGGTCGTGGCCGCTCGTCCTCTGCCCCATGAGGAGAGCGACCACGAACATACTCAGTGACAGCGGAGCAAGAGACAGGCCGGCCTGCATCGCGTTGTACTGCAGCACCATCTGGAGGTAGATCGGTAGCACGATCATGATCCCGCCCAGCGCGATCTGCTGAAGCATCTGCTGCGTGACGCCCAACCGGAAGACCTTCGACCGGAAGAGGTCCGGATCGAGGAGCGTCGGCCGCCCGAGACGTTTGCCCCGGACCAGCCACCACGCCAGACCTCCCAGGGACGCACAGCCGGCCACCAGCAGACCGCCGACCGCCTCGCCGCCTTCCTGCCACACCAGGATGCCGAGAACGACACCACCCATTCCGATCACCGACAGCAGCGCTCCCACCGGGTCGACGCCGCGATTGCCTGTGTAGGGCACATCGCGCACCAGGTGGATGCCCGACAGCACCACCACGATGATCGCCACCTCGAACAGGAATGCGATTCGCCACGACAGATACGTGGTGATGAACCCACCGAGAAGCGGCCCGACGGCGGCTGCGATCGCCGCTGCGGCCCCGACCAATGCGTACACCCTGGACTGCGCGTCGCCCTCGAAGTTGCCGTGGACCAGCGATTGCATCGCCGGCAGCAGCAGCGAGGCCCCGATACCACCGACGACGGCCCAGAAGATGATCACGGTGGTGAGGCTCTGCGCAAAGGCCATCGCGGTTGCGCCGGTCGCGTAGCCGAGCAGGCCCAGTATGTAGGCACGCTTACGTCCGATGAGGTCTCCGACCTTGCCGCCGATCAGGATGAATGCCGCCGACACCAACGCCTCGAGGGCGATCGCGGTTTGGACGCCACTGGCGGTCGTGTGGAGATCTCGCACCACCGCCGATATCGACACGTTCATCAGTGACGTGTCGACCACCAGCACGAACATCGCCATGGCCAGTAGAATCGCCAGGGTCTGCGGATGCCGGGAACCGCCTCCAACCTGGCCGTCGCCGGTCGTGTCTTCGGTCATCCCGGGCCCACCGTTCGAGTGCTGGCGAACTGCCGGATCCCGCCATCACGACCTCGGGATGACGTCTGGGGCCATCCGGCAGTTGCTCTGGGACATTACCTGCCGACGACCACACGCGGGCCGAATCACGGTGCGGCTCGCGGTCGGCCGGGTCAGCGCCGTGCGGCGAGCGTCGCCTCGAGCACTCGGCGGGCACCGAACCGCGCGGTCTCGGTGCCCGGGTCACGGAGCATGGCCCGGACCGCTGCGACCGCCGAGACGCCGGCGGTGGCGAGTACGCCGCCCCGATCGGGCCACAACAGATCCGACAGCACCTCGTCGGGCAACGGGCGCACCCCCACCCGGGCCGCATGTGCGGCGGCGATCCGCAGATGCGCGGCGCGCTGGGCGCCGGCGTGACGGTCACTGACCTGACCGGGGTGAATCCGGTAGAGATACCCCACCATCGGGATATTGCCGATCTCCCCGTACTCCGAGAGCCGGGCATAGAACTCGTAGTCCTCGGCGTGGGCGAACGCAGGGTCGAACCGGATTCCGCTGCGCCGCAGAACTTCCGAGCGCATCATGGCCGACGCCCCACAGAGACAACCCGCGAGCAGCAGCCGCTGCCGGCAGGCCCGGTCGGACCGCGGCATCCGGACGCGACCGGTCATCGCGCCGAACAGCTCGTAGTCGGTACCGCACACCACGGCGTCGGGATGTGTTGTGAACCAGCGCAACTGGGCCTGCAGCCGACCAGGGGCGCACAGATCGTCGGCGTCCATCCGGGCCAGGAACACCCCGCGGACCTCGTCGAGACCCCGGTTGAGTGCCGACACCAGTCCCCCGTTGGGCTGAGACACCACGCGTACCCGCGGATCGTCGATCTCGGCGAGGGCGTTCGCGGACCCGTCGGTGGAGCCGTCGTCGACGACGATGACCTCGAGATCGTCGACGCCCTGCGACAGAACCGAGCGCACCGCCCGCACGATGTGAGGAGCCGCGTTGTAGACCGGGATCAGCACGGTCAGCATCGGTGAGTCGGTCAACGCCATCGCAACACCATCGAATACAGTCCCGGGGTGAACTTCACCATCACCGCGAACACCATCTGCCGGTAGCGGCGGCCCGCACACAGAGCGGTCAGATCACGCAGTGCGATGCCACCGCGTACGCGGGCGACAGCGCGTCGCGACAACGGCGTCGACCCGGCCGCATGCGAGGCCCGCATGGCCACATGGGCCACCGAGGTGAGCACCTCCCGGTAACGGAAGCCGACGTACTCTCGGTACCACCGACGGTCCCCCAGCCGCGACCGGAGGAGATCGTGGACCTGGTCCTCGACGGTGAACAGGTCGAAGGTGGACTCGCTCAGCGCCGTCGACAACGACCCCTCACGGTACAGATACCGGTAGAGCGGGTCGGGAACCATGGCCACCCGGGGGACGGCCAGCGCCAGGGCCAAGGTGCTCGCGAAGTCCTCATAGGCCTGGTCCTGCGCCCACGGACGCTCACCGAGGATCTCGCGGCGGAAGAGTTTGGTGCAGGCATACGCCTTGGCGCGGCCACAGAGGATCTCGCGGGCGTACCGCTCCCCGCTCAGCATGGCGTGGCGCGGCTCGGCCTCGTCGATACCCAGGGTGTGCCCGCCGATGCCGACCCGCCGGGTGCGCGCCACCGCGATCTGGGCGTCAGCGGCGACGAGCACCGACACCAGCCGGTCGACGAAGTCGGGCTCGGCCTCGTCGTCGCTGTCGAGGAACCACACCAGATCCGTGGTCAGCGCCGCGAGTCCGGTGTTCCGTGCTCGTCCGAGTCCCCCGTTGCGCGGCTGGGTGATCACCGTGTACTCGCGCGCGTGGTCGGCCAGCACCCGCGTCGCGATCCCGATCGAGTCGTCGTCGCCACGATCGTCGACGAGCACGATCTGATCGACCGGATATGTCTGCGCCAAAACGGATTCCACCGATCCCCGAATGTACGGAGCGCTGCGGTACACCGGGATCACCACCCCCACCGTCGGCCGCACTCGGCCACTCCTCCCCGGTTCCGCCACCGCGAATCCACTACCACCTACACCCCGACCACGTATTGGCCATAAGGTTAGCCTAAGTATATTCGTAGGTACTGCTCCCGGTTCCGCGACCCACCCCACCGGTTGCCGGATAGGGTGACGACGTGACCGACACCACCGCGTTCCCGACCCCAGACCTGACCGGCCGATCGGCAGTCGTGACCGGTGCCAGCCGGGGCATCGGACTGGCCATCGCCATCGAACTCGCCCGCCGCGGCGCCGCCGTGGTGATCACCGGCCGCAAACCCGAACCGCTCGAGACCGCTGCACAGGCGATCCGCGACGCCGTCGCCGGCGCCCGCGCGACAGCCGTCGCAGGCAACACCGGCGCCGAGGAACACCGCGCCGAAGCGGTGGCCGCAGCCGTGTCCCAGGGCGGCATCGACATCCTGGTCAACAACACCGGGATCGCCCCGACCGCCGGCCCCCTGGTCGACGCCGACCTCGGTGCGGTCCGTAAGACCTTCGACACCAATGTCGTCGCCGCGCTCGGATATGTCCAAGAGGCCTACCGGGCCGGCATGGGCGAGACCGGTGGTGCGGTCGTGAACGTGGCGTCGGTGGCCGGGTTGCGCTCGACCGGTTCGATCGCCGCCTACGGCGCCTCCAAGGCGGCCTTGATCCGCCTCACCGAGGAGCTCGCCTGGGAGCTCGGCCCACGAGGCATCCGGGTCAACGCAATCGCGCCCGCCGTCGTTCGCACGAAGTTCGCCGACGTGCTGATCAGCGGCGACAAGGAGTCCGAGGCCATCGCCCGCTATCCACTCGGCCGGCTCGGTGTCCCCGAGGACATCGCCGGTGCCGCAGCCTTTCTCGTCAGCGAACAGGCGTCGTGGATCACCGGGGAGACCCTGCGCGTCGACGGCGGCCTGCTCGCCACCGGCGGCCTCTGACGGTGCCCGACGTCCCGCGAGCCCCAGACGGTCCGACGGCCGTCGTGGTGGGTGCCGGACCCGCCGGTCGCAGCCTGACCCACCGGCTGACCCACCACGGCATCGCGACCACTCTGGTCGATCCGCACCCCACGCGCTCGTGGACACCGACCTACGCCGCATGGACCGACGAACTGCCCGGCTGGGTGCCACCGGCGGCGATCGCCGCCACCACCGCGTCGGTCACCGCCCACGCGCCGGGGCCGATCCGAATCGACCGCTCCTACAGCGTGTTCCACACCCAAGGCCTGCAGCGGTCCCTCACCGTCGACGACGCGAGGGTGATCAGCGCCAGGGCGCACGAGGTGACCGCGCACCATGTCGCCCTCGACGACGGACGTGTTCTGGTCGCCACGCACGTGATCGACTGCCGCGGACCGACCGGCCGCCCCCGGCCACGCCAGACCGCGTTCGGCGTGGTGGTGCCGACCGACGCGGCGAGAGCGGTGATCGGAGACGCGGCGGCAGTGCTGATGGATTGGCGCGCACCGGAGTCAGGCGACCCTTGGCGTTCGGATGGACCCACTCCTTCGTTCCTCTACGCGGTCCCGGTGGCCCGCGATCGGATGCTGCTCGAGGAGACCTGCCTGGTCGGCGATCCAGCAGTGACGATCACCGAACTGTCCCAACGGCTCTCGCGACGTCTGTCCGGAAGCGGCATCGATGTGCGGCACGCGGAGCACACCGAACGGGTGTCGTTCCCGATGCTCGGGGCGACGCTCCGGCCATGGCGGTGCCGTCCGCTGCGGCACGGTGCCGCCGGTGGATTGCTGAACCCGACCACGGGATACGGGGTGGCCGCCATGCTCATGGCCGCCGACGACGTCGCGTCCGCGATCGTCGCCGGCTCCGACGCGGTGTCGGCGATGTGGCCGGCGCCGGCGCGAGCGGTGTGGCGGCTGCGGGTCGCCGGGCTCGGGGTTCTGCTCGACCTCGATCCGGCCGAGACCGTCGACTTCTTCGCCGCGTTCCTGTCGCTGCCGGCTACCGCGCAGCGCGCCTACCTCAGCGACCGCGCCGACCTGGCCGGCACGCTCACCACGATGGCGCGGGTCTTCGCCCGGCTCGACAACGGCGCACGACGAACGGTGCTGCGATCGGTCAGCCGCGCAGATCGCGCCATCGGGCGAGCATCTCGTCGACGTCGATCGTCCGGGCGATGACATGCGACTGTGGTCCCATGGTGGGGCGCAGCCGGTCCTGACGGACCCGCCGGTTGAAGTCCTCGAGGATTGTGCGCACGGCACGTTCATCGGCGATGGGGCGCAACGACTCCGGAAACGCGTCGCGCTCCTTGCGTAGTTGCAGGGTTGGCGGCAGCAGAGCCGACGAGTCGAGTTTCTCCTCGCGGATCTTCTGCTTCGCCCACCAGTCCGGGTCATCGAAACCGGACAGGTTCAACGGCTTCCCGAGTCCCGGCAGGTCGTCGAAATCGCCGCGTTCGGCGGCCTCGCGGATCATCCGTTCGACCCGGGACTCGCCGACCGGCGGCTCAGACGGTGAAGCCGAGGGCACGCAATTGCTCGCGGCCGTCGTCGGTGATCTTGTCCGGACCCCACGGCGGCAGCCACACCCAGTTGATCTCCATGTCGGTGCACAGTCCGCTGGCGACCAGCGCGCCACGTGACTGGTCCTCGATCACGTCGGTCAGCGGGCACGCCGCCGAGGTGAGCGTCATGTCGATCTTGGCGACGGCGTCGTCGGTGATCTCGATGCCGTACACCAGACCGAGGTCCACCACGTTGATACCGAGTTCGGGGTCGACGACGTCACGCATCGCCTCCTCCACGTCCTCCAGCTGCGGCAACGAGGTGGTCACCGGCGCCGGGGTCGAAGTACCGGCAGCGGTGGGCACACCGTCCGGGGTGGGCGGTGTGTCGGTGGTGACCCCGGCTTCCGGGGTCGGGGTCTCCGAGGTGGTGATGTTCTCGCTCATGCCGTCTCCGCTCGTTCCGCTCCGGCCTCATCGACCGTCTGTGCCAACGCGTCCTTGAACGCCATCCATCCCAGCAGCGCGCACTTGACCCGTGCGGGATACTTGCTGACCCCGGAGAAGGCGATGCCGTCACCGATGATCTCCTCGTCGCCCTCGTCCTTGCCGCGCGAGGTCATCATCGCGGTGAACGAGTCGAGGGTGGCCATGGCCGTCTCGAGGGGCTCGCCGACCACCTGGTCGTAGAGCACCGAGGTGGAGGCCTGTGAAATGGAGCAGCCCTGTCCGTCATACGAGATGTCGGTGACGGTGTGGCCGTCGTCGGACAGCGCCACGCGCAGGGTGACCTCGTCACCGCACGTCGGGTTGACGTGGTGGACCTCGGCGCCGAACGGCTCCCGCAGACCACGACCGTGCGGATGCTTGTAGTGATCCAGGATCACATCCTGGTACATCTGCTCCATCCGCATCAGCGCGACACCCCGAAGAACTCCTGGGCCCGCACGATCGCGGCGGCCAGCGCGTCCACCTCGGCGACGGTGTTGTACGCCGCGAAGGACGCCCGCGCGGTCGCGGCGACACCGAACCGACGATGCAACGGCCACGCGCAGTGGTGCCCGACGCGGATGGCCACGCCCTCGTCGTCGAGGATCTGACCGAGATCGTGGGCGTGAATGCCGTCCACCACGAACGACACCGCGCCACCGCGGTGCTCGGTGGTCGTCGGCCCGATGATCCGAAGACCGTCGATCGCGCCGAGGGTCTCCAGCGCGTGGGCGACGAGGGAGTGCTCGTGGTTGGCCACGGCGTTCATCCCGAGCACCGACAGGTAGTCGACGGCGGCACCGAGCCCGACGACCTGCGAGGTCATCGGTACGCCCGCCTCGAACCGCTGCGGCGGCGGCGCATAGGTGGAGACCTCCATCGTGACCGTCTCGATCATCGACCCACCGGTCAGGAACGGCGGCAACGCCTCGAGCAGCTCACTCTTGCCGTACAGCACGCCGACACCGGACGGGCCGAACATCTTGTGTCCGGAGAACGCCGCGAAATCGACATCGAGTGCGGTGAAGTCGACCGCCATGTGAGGCACCGACTGGCAGGCGTCGAGCACCACGAGCGCGCCGACGGCGCGTGCCCGTCGGACCAGCTCCGCGACGTCGGCGACCGCGCCGGTCACATTGGACTGGTGGGTGAACGCGACCACCTTGACGGTGTCGTCGAGGTCCAGCGAGTCGAGATCGATCCGGCCGTCGTCGGTGACCCCGTACCACCGCAGGGTGGCACCGGTCCGACGGCAGAGTTCCTGCCACGGAACGAGATTCGCATGATGTTCCAGTTCGGTGATGACCACCGTGTCGCCGGCACCGAGCGCTGTACCGCCCAGCACCGATCCCGACCGGTCGTCCCCGAGGGTGTAGGTGACCAGGTTCAGCGACTCGGTGGCGTTCTTGGTGAACACCAGCTGTTCGGCGGTGGCACCGACGAAGCGGGCGATCTTCTCGCGCGCCTCCTCATAGGCGTCGGTGGCCTCCTCGGCCAGCTGATGCGCACCACGGTGCACTGCGGCATTGCGGGTCACCAGGAAATCCCGCTCGGCGTCGAGCACCTGCAACGGACGCTGCGAGGTGGCCCCCGAATCGAGGTACACCAGCGGTTTGTCGTCGCGGACGGTGCGCGCGAGGATCGGGAAATCCGCTCGCACCGCGGCGACGTCGAACGTGGTCGCCGGGTGCGTACCGACCGTGTCGGCCGAAAGGGTCACGGTTCCTCCTGCTCGAGAGTGGGCTGTGTACGTGGAGGGGTCGGTCAGCCGGCTGCGGCAGCCGAGGTGAACCGCACGTAGCCGTTCTCCTCGAGCTCGTCGGCCAGCTCCGGTCCGGAAGACTCCACGATGCGGCCGTTGACGAAGACGTGCACGTAGTCGGGCTCGATGTAGCGCAGGATGCGGGTGTAGTGCGTGATCAGCAGGATGCCGCCGTGCTCGCGCTCCTTGTACCGGTTGACGCCCTCGCTGACCACGCGCAGTGCGTCGACGTCGAGACCGGAGTCGGTCTCGTCGAGGATCGCGATCTTCGGCTTGAGCAGGTCGAGCTGAAGGATCTCGTGACGCTTCTTCTCACCACCGGAGAAGCCCTCGTTGACGCTGCGCTCGGCGAACGACGGATCGATCTCCAGCGCGGTCATCGCCTCCTTCGTCTCCTTGACCCAGTGGCGCAGCTTGGGGGCCTCGCCACGCACGGCGGTGGCAGCGGTGCGCAGGAAGTTCGACATCGAGACGCCGGGGACCTCCACCGGGTACTGCATCGCGAGGAACAGGCCGGCGCGGGCCCGCTCGTCGACGCTCATCTCGAGCACGTTCTCCCCGTCGAGGGTGATCGATCCGGAGGTGACCTCGTACTTCGGGTGCCCGGCGATCGCGTACGAGAGGGTGGACTTGCCGGAGCCGTTGGGACCCATGATCGCGTGGGTCTCACCGGACTTCACGGTCAGGTCGACACCCTTGAGGATGTTGATGGGTTCGGCGTCGGCGTCGGTCTGGGCGACGTTGACGTGGAGGTCGCGGATCTCGAGTGTGCTCACGGATGCTTCCTTGCTGATCTCTGGGCTGTGTGTGGTGGTCGGGTGGCGTCAGGCGCCGGCGTTCTCGAGCTCTGCCTCGACGGCGGCCTCGAGGCGCTCACGCAGGGCCGGCACGGCGATCTTGGCGATGATCTCGCCGAAGAAGCCGCGGATCACCAGTCGACGGGCCTGCTCCTCGGGGATACCGCGCGCCTGCAGGTAGAACAACTGCTCGTCGTCGAACCGGCCGGTGGCGCTGGCGTGTCCGGCGCCGACGATCTCGCCGGTCTCGATCTCCAGGTTGGGCACCGAGTCGGCGCGGGCGCCGTCGGTGAGCACCAGGTTGCGGTTGAGCTCGAAGGTGTCGGTGCCCTCGGCCTCGGGCCGGATCAGCACGTCACCGATCCACACGGTGTGGGCCTCACGCGACCGGTCGGTGCCGTCGCCCTGCAGAGCCCCCTTGTAGATCACGTTGGAGCGGCAGTGCGGCTGGCTGTGGTCGACCAGCAGACGCTGCTCGAGGTGCTGGCCGGCGTCGGCGAAGTACAGGCCCCACATCTCCACGTCCCCGCCGGGGGCGTCGTAGTGGATGATCGGCGACAGCCGGACCAGGTTGCCGCCGAGGCTGATCGCGAAGTGGCGGACCACCGCGTCACGGCCGACCTTCACGTGGTGCGCGGCCACGTGCACGGCATCGTCTTCCCAGTCGTGCACGTTGACCACGGTCAGCGCCGCCTGGTCGCCGACGACGAACTCGATGTTCTCGGCATAGGTGCCGCTGCCCTTCTGGTCGATCACCATCACGGCACGGGCGAAAGGCTCGAGACGGATCTGGAGGTGTCCGTAGGACACCTCGTCGACCCCGGCACCGGTGATGGTGACGGTCACCGGTTCGGTGAGTTCGGTCTCCTTGGCGACGGTCACGATGGTGGCGTCGTCGAAGGACGAGTACGCCTGTGCGGCGACCCGGTCGAACGGGACACCGGCCTGGCCGAGACGTTCGTCGGTGCGCTCGACGGTCTCCACGGTCACGCCGTCGGAGACCCCCTCGACGGTGACACCGGCCTGGGCCGTCGGCCTGGCGGTCCCGTCGTGCAGGCCACGCAGCCGGCGGAACGGGGTGAACCGCCACGCCTCCTCACGCGGGCTGGGTACCTCGAAGGCATCGACATCGAACGAGGTGAACAGCTCACCCTTGTTCAGTGCGACGGCGGCGTTGTCGGTGACGGTCTCGGCCTGGGTGTTCACGGGGTCCGCCATCAGCCGACCGCTCCTTCCATCTGCAGTTCGATCAGCCGGTTGAGCTCGAGGGCGTACTCCATCGGCAGTTCCTTGGCGATCGGCTCCACGAATCCGCGGACGACCATCGCCATCGCCTCGTCCTCGGTGAGGCCGCGGCTCATCAGGTAGAACAACTGATCGTCGCTGACCTTCGAGACGGTCGCCTCATGGCCCATCGTGACGTCGTCCTCACGGATGTCGACGTACGGATAGGTGTCGCTGCGCGAGATCGTGTCGACCAGCAGCGCATCACACTTCACCGTCGAGCGGCTGCCGTGGGCACCGTGGTTGATCTTGATCAGACCTCGGTAGGACGCGCGGCCACCGCCACGGGCCACCGACTTGGAGACGATGTTGCTCGAGGTGTTCGGCGCGAGGTGCACCATCTTGGAACCCGTGTCCTGGTGCTGCCCCTCACCGGCGAACGCCACCGACAGCACCTCACCCTTGGCGTGCTCACCGGTCAGCCAGACGGCCGGGTACTTCATGGTGACCTTGGAACCGATGTTTCCGTCGATCCACTCCATGGTGGCGCCGGCCTCGGCCTTGGCGCGCTTGGTGACCAGGTTGTAGACGTTGTTCGACCAGTTCTGGATGGTGGTGTACCGGCAGCGGCCACCCTTCTTGACGATGATCTCGACGACCGCGGAGTGCAGCGAGTCGGTCTTGTAGATCGGCGCGGTACAGCCCTCGACGTAGTGCACATACGCACCCTCGTCGACGATGATCAGGGTGCGCTCGAACTGACCCATGTTCTCGGTGTTGATCCGGAAGTAGGCCTGCAGCGGGATGTCGACCTGCACGCCCGGCGGGACGTAGATGAACGACCCACCCGACCAGACCGCGGTGTTCAGCGCGGAGAACTTGTTGTCGCCGGCCGGGATGACCGAACCGAAGTACTCGCGGAACAGCTCCGGGTGCTCACGCAGACCGCTGTCGGTGTCGAGGAAGATCACGCCCTTGGCCTCGAGATCCTCACGGATCTGGTGGTAGACCACCTCGGACTCGTACTGCGCGGCGACACCGGCGACCAGACGCTGCTTCTCCGCCTCCGGGATGCCCAGCTTGTCGTAGGTGTTCTTGATGTCCTCGGGCAGTTCCTCCCAGGAGGTCGCCTGCTTCTCGGTGGACCGGACGAAGTACTTGATGTTGTCGAAGTCGATCCCGTCGAGCTCGGCACCCCAGTGCGGCATCGGCTTGCGATCGAAGATCTTCAGGGCCTTGAGCCGTTGCTCGAGCATCCACTCGGGCTCGTTCTTCTTGCCGGAGATGTCGGTGACGACGGCCTCCGACAGGCCACGCTGTGCGCTGGCACCCGCGGCGTCGGAGTCGGCCCAGCCGTATCCGTAGTGACCGAGGGAGGCGATGGCCTCCTCCTGCGACAGCGGTGCCGCCTTGCCGGGTGTCACGGTGGGATCGGTGACTGTCATCGCGAGGCCTTTCGACTCGTGGCGGTCCGGACGGATGCGGGCTGTGCATCGCTCGGTTCTGCCGGGGTGTTCACTTCCGGGATGTTCGGGGTGGGGGTGTTCGTGGTGGACACGGCACCGTCGGGCGGTGGATCCGGCGCCGACAGGGGTACCGGATGCGGTAGGGGTACATGGGTGGTGCACGCACAGTCGCCGTTGGCGATGGTCGCCAGTCGCTGGACGTGTGTACCGAGCAGCTCGGTGAACACCGCCGTCTCGGCCTCACAGAGCTCCGGGAACTCCGCGGCCACGTGGGCGACCGGGCAGTGATGCTGGCAGATCTGCATCCCCGAGCCGACGATGCGCGTATTGGCCGAGTATCCGGCGCCGGTGAGCGCGTCGGCGATGCCCTGCACCGTGGTCGGCACGTCGTCGGGGGTTCCCGCCGGCGTGACCTCGGCGACGATCCCCTCGATCCGTTCCCGGGCGAACGACTCGACGGCATCCGAACCGGCGACATCACGCAATTTACGCATCGCCGCTCCGGCGAGGTCGTCGTAGGCGTGGCGCAGCTTGCCCCGGCCCGACGGCGTCAGCTGGAACCACTTGGCCGGACGACCGCGTCCGCCTCGCTGGCCGAAACTGCCCTGGGCGGTCTGTACGTCACCGGCGGCGGTCAGCGCATCGAGGTGCCGACGGACGCCCGCGGCGGAGATCCCGAGGCGCTCGCCGATCTCGCCCGCGGTCAGCGGTCCGTCCTCGACGAGGAGGGCGACGACCGCGGCGCGTGTCTGCCCGTCGGGGTGGTTCACACCATGATGGGCAGCGTCGGCTGGGGGCTCGACATCGCTCGGCATGGTTTTCACAACGCAAGTGTGACGTAATTGATTCCCCGGTTCCAGGAAGGGTGCCCTTAGCCGCCCACCGGATCGGTCCCGACGACCGGCACGCACGGCGTCGAAGCGACCATCGATCCACGTCACCGGGCCACCCACTACAGTCGTCGTGTGCCAGAAACCACAGAGATGCGTCGCGCCCCGAGGCTGCGGCGCGCGCTCGACCACGTGGGACTGACGAAGCCGCCCGGATCCGACGCCCCGGGCGTCGACCGACGCGGCGACTACGGCGTCAGCGTCGCGAAGCTGCACGACCGGGAACCCGACGCCGGCCCGCTCAACGCAGTGGAGAACCGCCGGCTGCTGCGGATCAAGCTGTTCGGTGCCACCGGATCGGTGCTGCTGCTCATCGGATCCCTGGCCACCGGCCAGATCCCCGTGTTGCAGAACCCGGTCGCCGGGATGCGGGTGCTCTCGCTGCCGTCGCGGATGTGGAGCACCGCACTCACCCTGTCCATCGGCGGCACCATCATGCTGGTGGTCGCGTGGCTGCTGCTCGGCCGGTTCGCGGTCGGCCGGTTCAGCGTCGAGGTACTACACGGTCGTAGCCCGGAACGGCGGATGACCCGCGCCCAGGCCGACCGCACGCTGCTGGTGTGGATCGCGCCCATCGTCATCGCCCCGCCGCTGCTCAGCAAGGACGTCTACTCCTACCTCGCGCAGAGTGCGATCGCCTACCACGGCATGGACCCCTACACGGTGAGTCCGCTGCGAGGGTTGGGCGTGGAGAACGTCCTGACCAGGTCGGTGCCGAATCTGTGGCGGGACACCCCCGCCCCCTACGGCCCGTTCTTCCTCTGGATCGGCAAGGGCATCACCGCGATCACCGGCGACACCATCACCGCCGCGATCTTCCTGCACCGTGTGGTCGCCCTGATCGGTCTGGCGCTGATCGTGTGGGCGCTGCCCCGGCTGGCGCGGCGCTGCGGCGTCTCACCTGTCGCCGCCCTGTGGCTGGGCGCGATGAACCCGCTGGTCATCCTCCATCTCGTCGGTGGCATCCACAACGAGTCGCTGATGCTCGGCATGATGCTCGTCGGCCTGGAACTGGCGTTCCGGGCGGTGTATGGCACCGAATCGTTACGCCTGGCGGGTCGGCCCCTGCCGTCGCGGGCGGGCTGTCTCCTGCTCGCCGGAACCGCCATCGTCGCGCTCAGCGCGCTGGTCAAGGTCACCTCGATCCTGGCGCTCGGCTTCCTCGGCATCGCTCTTGCAAGACGCTGGGGAGCCACGCTGCCCTCGCTACGGGGCACGCCTGTCCGACAGTGGTGGTCGCGGTCGCGGACCACGGTGCGCACCCTGGGCGCCTCGGCGGCGCTCATGGCCGTGGTGCTGGTGGGGGTGATGCTCCTCGTCGCACTGGTCTCCGGCCTGGGCTTCGGCTGGTTGTCGACCACATCGACCGGTGCGATCGTGCGCTCGTGGATGTCGCTGCCCACACTGGCGTCGGTGACCACGGGGCGGCTCGGCGTGTATCTCGGCCTCGGCGACCAGACCCAGGCCCTACTCGACGTCGTCCGGCCACTCGGCGAACTGATCGCCGCGATCTTCGTGGTCCGGTGGATGCTCGCGGCGTTGGCCGGTCGCCTGCACCCACTCGGCGCGCTCGGCGTGTCGATGGCGACGGTGGTGGTCTTCTTCCCCTTCGTCCAGGCCTGGTATCTGCTGTGGGCGGTCATCCCGCTCGCCGCGTGGGCCACCCGCCCGTGGTTCCGCATCTCCACCATCGCGGTCACCGCGATCATCGCCATCGTGGTGATGCCGACCAGTTCCAACACCAGCGGTGTGGTGCTCGCGCAGGGCCTGCTCGCCGGTGTGATCATGGTCGCGGTGATGACGGCGTTGTTCTTCGAGGACTGGCCGTGGCGTCGCCTACGACGCCGCAGGTCGGCCGAGGCCGACCGCGACGAAACCGTCTCCCGGCCCTGACGGGTGACCCCGCCCACCGGCAGGCGGCGTTTTCGCTTGCACGAGCGCAGGGAATACTCTGACGGGTGTGCGTAGCGCGACCTCCCCGCCGTCCAGCGACGGTCCGATGACCGATCGTCACCCCGGCGGCTCCTCGGCCGCGCGCACCCCCGCCGGTGCGCCACGGCGGGAATCGGAGCCCGCGCTGCGTGTGGCGGGCCTGGTCAAGCGCTTCGGTGACCGAACCGCCGTGGACGGCCTCGATCTCGAACTCGCCCCCGGATCGCTGCTGGCACTCCTCGGACCCAACGGTGCCGGCAAGACCACAACCGTCGAGATCTGTGAGGGATTCCAGTCCGCCGACGACGGTGTCGTCCGTGTCCTCGGACTCGACCCGCGCCGCGACAACGACGAACTCCGCCGACGGATCGGTGTGATGCTGCAGGGCGGTGGCGCCTACCCCGGCGCTCGCGCCGAGGAGATGCTGCGACTGTGTGCCGCCTATTCCGCCGACCCACTCGACCCGGACTGGCTGCTCGACGCCCTCGGCCTGGTCGACGCCGCGCGCACCCCGTTCCGGCGGCTGTCCGGCGGCCAACAGCAGCGCCTGTCGCTGGCCTGCGCGATCGTCGGACGCCCCGAGATGGTGTTCCTCGACGAACCGACCGCCGGACTCGACGCCCACGCGCGGCTGGTGGTGTGGGAGATCATCGATCGCCTCCGCGGCGACGGTGTGTCGGTACTGCTGACCACCCACCTGATGGACGAGGCCGAGGAACTCGCCGACCACGTCGTGATCATCGACCGTGGCCGGGTGGTCGCCGACGGCACCCCTGCCGACCTGACCAGCCGCGGTGCGGAGAACGAACTGCGCTTCACCGCCCCCCGTGGGCTCGACCTGTCCCTGCTGCGCCTGGCGTTGCCCGAGGGATACCTGTGTTCGGAGCCCAACCCCGGCAGCTACCTGGTGGCGGGCCCGATCGTCCCGCAGATCCCGGCGACCGTCACCGCATGGTGTGCCAAGATCAACGTCCTGGCCACCGATCTGCGCGTGGAGACCCGCAGTCTCGAGGACGTGTTCCTCGATCTGACCGGAAGGGCCCTGCGATGACCGCCGTCACCGACCGCGACGCACCCGAACCGACCACACCCCGGTTTCCGCCCGGCACCTTCACCCCACGGCCCGCACCGGCACCCCTGCCGGCGATGCTCGCCGCACAGACCCGCCTCGAACTGCGGCTGCTGCTCCGCAACGGCGAACAGCTGCTGCTCACCATGTTCATCCCGATCACCCTGCTGATCGGTCTGTGTCTGCTCCCACTGGACACCAGCCTCGGCTCCACGACCGCCGAACGCGCCGCCACCTTCGTGCCGGCGATCATGACCGTCGCGGTGATGTCCACCGCATTCACCGGGCAGGCCATCGCGGTCGGCTTCGACCGACGTTACGGCGCCCTCAAGCGACTCGGTGCCACACCCATCCCCCGCTGGGGCATCATCGCGGGCAAATCCCTCGCCGTGGTGATCGTCGTGATCCTGCAATCGCTGATCATCGGCGGGATCGGCGCATGCTTCGGCTGGCGTCCAGGACTGCTCGGGCTACTGCTCGGTGCGATCGCCATCGCGATCGGCACCGTGACCTTCGCGACGCTGGGACTGCTGCTCGGCGGCACCCTCAAGGCCGAGGTGGTCCTGGCGCTGGCCAACCTGCTCTGGTTCGCGATGGTCGGTATCGGCAGCATCACGGTGATGCAGGACCGGGTGCCCGACGCGGTGTGGTGGGTCGCCCGCTGCATCCCCTCGGGCGCGCTGACCGAGACTCTCGAACAGGCGACCCACGGCGGATTCGACGTCGTCGGGGTGGTCGTGTTGCTCATCTGGGCCGCCATCGGCGGTTCGCTCGCTGTGAGGTGGTTCCGATTCCAATGACGACGTCCGAGAAGACGGGCGCCGGGCGCCCGGTGACCGGTACCCTGCCGGCCGACCCCGGCCGGTTCTCCCGAATCCCGGGGTTCGGTCGGCCCACCGCCCGGTTCGTCCACCGCTGGACCATCGCGAACCTGGTCGCGAACGTGGGCATCGTCGTCACCGGCGGTGCGGTCCGGCTGACCGGCTCCGGACTCGGCTGCCCCACCTGGCCGCAGTGCACCGACTCCTCGTTCGTGCCGCATCAGGCCCTCGGCTATCACGGCGCGATCGAGTTCGGCAATCGCATGCTCACCTGGGTGTTGGTCGTCGTCGCCATCGCGACGTGGATCGCGGTGTGGCGGCGCGCCGAGTCGACGCGGCGCGACCGCACCCTGATCACCCTGATCGCCCTCGGCATCCCGTTCCAGGGCGTGATCGGCGGCATCACGGTCCTCACCGACCTCAACCCGTGGGTCGTCTCCCTGCATTTCGTGCTGTCGATGGTGCTGGTCTCCGGTGCCACCGTGCTGGTCTTCCGGACCAGCCCGTATCCGCGTGAACTCGGGCCGACCGGCGCCCTCCCGCGCCTGGGCCGGGCACTGTCGTGGCTTGCCTACGGACTCACCTGGGTGGCGATCTATCTGGGCACCGTGGTGACCGGTTCGGGTCCGCACGCCGGCGACACCGAGGCACCACGCAACGGGCTCACCCCGTCCCAGACCACCCAGCTGCACGCCGACGCGGTGTTCGTGCTGATCGGTGTGGCGATCGCGATCCTCGTCCTCACCCGGGTGCTGCAGATGCCGCAGTCGCGAGCCGCACTGACCTTCTTCGGACTGCTCCTACTGCAGGGGATCATCGGCATGGTCCAGTACTTCACCGACCTGCCGATCCTGCTGGTCCTGCTGCACATGCTCGGCAGCGGTCTGCTTCTGATCGGCGCGACCTGGCTGGTGCTGTGGTTCGGGCTCAGCGAGCGAGCGCCGCGCGACGCGGGCAACCTCGCACCGGCCGACGCCTGAGGAGACCCCACGACAGAAGGAGCAGGGCGCCCACTCGCTGCGAGTGGGCGCCCTGCTCCATCTGTGGGTCGTGTCGTTCTTCTCGACCGCCGGGAAGCGGGAAGCTAGAGGATCGCGCGGTTGCGCGGCTTCGGGAAGCGCTTCTGACCGGCGACCCACCCGGCCATCTGCTTGTAGTGGCTCGGCTTCACGTCCACCGTCGACACAAGGTCGCGGTCCCACTCGCCCACCTCGACCCCGGCGACGGCGTCCACCACGGCCTGGGCTGTCGCCTCGTCGGCCACCACACGGTCGCCCAAGATTCCGCCCTTCTCACCCACCAGCGTGATCCGGACACCGGCCGCGCCGATCGGCTGCAACACGGCGGTGGCCGATCCGCCCTCACGGCTGACGAACTTCTCGATCGAGGCGACCACATCACGCGGCACGGCAACCGGCGCGGGCGCGGCCTCGGTGGTCTGGGTGTCGGGCTGGCTGCTCATGGTTCCCGAGCATACCGGCGCCGCTCGTCGACACCGCAGGCAGAGGGGCCGATCGCGGCCGTATGCGAGACCGAGGTCACGGCACCGGCGGCACCGCGTCCGGCACGGATATGCCACTCGAGTCGGCGTGCGGGCGCCGGAGTTGGCACAGTGGTCGCATGGAAGCACCCCCTCTTTCCGAACGCGAGATCCTCACGTGGGAGATGAACGGCCGGGCGTGCCGTGAGCTGGCCCAGCAGGTCGCCGACGACGGCTTCGTCCCCGACATCATCCTCGGTATCGCCCGCGGCGGCCTCATCCCGGCCGGTGCCATCGCCTACGCCCTCGACTGCAAGCTGATGATCTCGCTCAACGTCGCCTTCTACACCGGCATCGGCGAGACCCTCGCCGAACCGGTGATGCTGCCGTCCCTGCTGGAGAGCAGCGGCCTGCACGACCAGAAGGTGCTCGTCGTCGACGACGTCGCCGACACCGGTAGGACACTCGCCCTCGTCGACGAGTTCTGTGAGCAGCAGGGCCGGGTGGCCGAGGTGCGCAATGCGGTGATCTACCGCAAGCCGCACACCATCACCGTTCCCGACTACTGCTGGCGCAGCACCGACAAGTGGATCAACTTCCCCTGGTCGGTCGAACCGCCGGTCACTCCCGCGGCACAGATCCCCTAGCCCCGCCGAGGCGACACCACCCCTGCCACACCCACCCCGACCGGGTCCCGCCGCGGGTGGCCGGCCGTGTAGAACAGGGACATGCACGCTGTCCAGGTAACCCGACACGGCGGACCCGACGTCCTCGGCTACGGCACCATCGACGACCCGATTCCCGGTCCCGACGAATTGCTGATCCGGACCGGCGCGGTGGGCGTCAACTTCATCGACACATACCTGCGGCGGGGTCTGTACCCGTCGCATCCCCCATACGTTCCCGGCACCGAAGGCGCCGGTGAGGTGGTCTCGGTGGGCGCCGAGGTCACCACATTCGCGCCCGGCGACCGGGTCTGCTGGTGCGACACCAACGGCTCCTACGCCGAACTCGTCGCGGTGCCCGCCGACCGCGCCGTGGCCGTCCCCGACGGTGTCTCCGACGAGGTCGCAGGGAGTTCGATGCTGCGGGGCCTGACCGCGCACTATCTGCTCGACGGCAGCGCCCACCCCGTCGCCGGCGACACCGTCCTGGTCCACGCGGGCGCGGGTGGGGTGGGACTGATCCTCACCCAGCTGGCCACGCGCAGGGGCATCCGGGTGATCACGACGGTGTCCACCGACGCCAAGGCGGAGTTGTCCACGGCCGCCGGCGCCGACCACGTCCTGCGATACGGCGACGACCTGGTAGCCCAGGTGCGCGAGCACACCGACGGCAGGGGCGTGCGGGTCACCTACGACGGTGTCGGTGCGGCCACCTTCGACCAGTCGCTGGCGGCCACCGGCCTGCGCGGCACGGTGGTGCTGTTCGGTGCGGCCAGTGGCCCGGTTCCGCCGTTCGATCTGCAGCGTCTCAACAGCGAGGGGTCGTTGTCGGTGACCCGACCGACGCTCGCACACTTCATCGTCGACCACGACGAGCTCGTCTGGCGGGCATCGGAGTATCTCGGCGCCGTGGCCGATGGCCTCGATGTCCGGGTGGGCCAGCGTTACCGCCTGGCCGATGCCGGGCAGGCACACGCCGACCTGGAGTCGCGCGCCACCACCGGGTCGACGGTGCTCGTCCCGAACTGAGGGACTCGCGCGCACACCAGACCCACGTCTCGACGACAGCGGCCGCCGGAGTGAACCGGCGGCCGCTGTCGTCGAGACGCTCGTGTCAGATCAGAACAGGGAGGCGATGGTCGGCAGGTTGACCACCGCGTCGATCGCCAGGCCGCAGAACAGGAGCGCGAGGTACTCGTTGGACTGCAGGAAGATCTTCAGCGGCGCCACCTCGGCGCCGTTGCGGGTGTCACGGTAGAGCTTGGTGACGCGCTCGACGAACCAGCCACCGGCGAGCACCGCGACCGCGGCGTAGATCCAGCTCGCGGCGGGCACCAGCACCAGCGATGCGATGACCGTCGCCCAGGTGTAGAAGAGCATCTGCCGGGTGACGCGCTCGTCGGAGGCGATCACCGGCAGCATCGGTACACCGGCCGCGCGGTAGTCCTCGCGGTACCGCATGGCCAGGGCCCAGGTGTGCGGCGGTGTCCAGAAGAAGATGACGAGGAACAGCACCACCGGCTGCCAGCTCAGGGAACCGGTCACCGCGGCCCAGCCGACCAGGGTCGGCATGCAGCCCGCCGCGCCTCCCCAGACCACGTTCTGCCAGGTCCGGCGCTTGAGGATCATCGTGTAGACGCCGACGTAGAAACCGATCGTGACGGTCACCAGCAGGGCGCTGAGCAGGTTCGCGGCGAAGAACAGCACCAGGAACGATGCGACCCACAGCAGCAAGCCGAAGATCAGCGCATGGCCGGTCGTCACGGCCTGACGGGCCAGCGGCCGCCGAGCGGTCCGCCGCATCTTCTTGTCGATGTCGGCGTCGACGACCATGTTCAGCGTGTTGGCGCTGCCGGCTCCGAGCCAGCCGCCGAGCAGGGTGAACAGGATGACGCCGATGTCGACGTGACCGCGATCGGCCTGCAGCATCACCGGGATGGTCGCCACCAGCAACAGCTCGATCACCCGGGGCTTGGTCAGCGCAATGTAGGCCAGCACGGTCCCCCGGATACGGGCGGCCACCGACTGCGGGCCCGGATCGGGCGCCACACTCTCGGGGCTGGGGGTGTGCCGGGAGGCTGCGGCGCCCTCTCCACTCACACGTTCCCCAATCCTCACGTCGACTCCTCGCCTGCCCGGCCGTTGCGACCCGCGCGCCTTGGCTGTGCCGGTCGGTGGACTACCGACGGCCGCTGACCCGGGGCCGGCGACACGTCCAGGCAGTTGACAGAACCGATTGAACAGCGTGCCGCGGCTACTACACAGCATGGTAGACCGTGGCCCTCGCGATCCGAGAATCGCGGGGGCCGCACGCCCGCCCGAGTCGACGATTGCAACATCGGTGGAACCGCCCGCGTGACCGGCAGGGACCCTGGCCATTACTCTGGGACACGTGAGGTCCCTCCGACGTCCACCGGAGCCCCGGGTCGATGCGCCCGGAACTTCGTCGACGTCGATCCACCATCCGCACGGACCACGGCGGTCGGCGTCGCCCGAACCGCTCCGCACCGTCGTGCGATCACACCACCAGCAACCCGCACCCGAATAGGCACAGGAGACTGCAGGACAGTGGCCGACACAGATCAGATCCGCGAACTCACCACGGCGGTTCACCCCGACGACTGGAGCGAGGTCGACACCCGTGCGGTGGACACCGTGCGCATCCTCGCTGCCGACGCCGTGCAGCGGTGCGGCAGCGGCCACCCGGGAACGGCGATGAGCCTCGCTCCCCTGGCCTACACCCTCTACCAGCGGGTGATGCGCCACGATCCCTCCGATCCCGAGTGGGTCGGCCGCGACCGCTTCGTCCTGTCGTGTGGCCACTCGAGCCTCACCCAGTACATCCAGCTCTACCTCGGCGGTTTCGGCCTCGAGCTCGGTGACATCGAGGCTCTGCGCACCTGGGGTTCGCTGACCCCCGGCCACCCCGAGTACCGCCACACCAAGGGTGTCGAGATCACCACCGGCCCGCTCGGCCAGGGACTCGCGTCGGCGGTCGGCATGGCCTACGCCGCCCGCTACGAGCGCGGCCTGTTCGATCCGGATGCCGCCCCCGGCACCAGCCCGTTCGACCACACCATCTACGTCATCGCCTCCGACGGTGACATCGAGGAGGGCGTCACCTCCGAGGCGTCGTCGCTGGCCGGCACCCAGGAACTGGGCAACCTGATCGTCTTCTACGACAAGAACCACATCTCGATCGAGGACGACACCAAGATCGCCCTCAGCGAGGACACCGCCAAGCGCTACGAGGCCTACGGTTGGCACGTCGTACACGTCGACGGCGGTGAGAACGTCACCGCCATCGAGGCCGCGATCGCCGAGGCACGTGCGGTCACCGACCGCCCGTCGCTGATCGTGCTGCGCACCATCATCGGTTTCCCGGCTCCCAAGAAGATGAACACCGGCGGCATCCACGGCTCGGCGCTCGGCGCCGACGAGGTCGCCGCGACCAAGAAGGTCCTCGGCTTCGACCCGGAGAAGGAGTTCGAGGTCTCCGACGCGGTGATCGGTCACACCCGCAAGCTGGTCGACCGCGGCGTGGAGGCCCATCAGGAGTGGCAGGCCGGGTTCGACGCCTGGGCCGAGGCCAACCCCGAGCGCAAGGCCCTCTTCGACCGGTTGACCGCCCACGAGCTGCCCGCCGGCTGGGCCGATGCACTGCCGACCTGGGAGGCCGGGAGCAAGGCCCTCGCCACCCGCGCCGCATCGGGCAAGGTGCTCTCGGCACTCGCCCCGATCCTGCCCGAACTCTGGGGTGGCTCGGCCGACCTCGCCGGGTCCAACAACACCACCATGGACGGTGCGGACTCCTTCGGACCGGCGTCGATCTCCACCGACACCTGGACCGCCAACCCCTACGGCCGCACCCTGCACTTCGGTATCCGCGAGCACGCGATGGGCTCGATCCTGTCGGGTATCGCCCTGCACGGACCGACCCGCGCCTACGGCGGCACCTTCCTGCAGTTCGCCGACTACATGCGTCCGGCGGTGCGTCTGGCCGCGCTGATGGAGATCGACCCGATCTACGTCTGGACCCACGACTCGATCGGCCTGGGCGAGGATGGCCCGACCCATCAGCCGGTGGAGCATCTCGCCGCCCTCCGCACCATCCCGAACCTCGACGTGGTGCGGCCGGCCGACGCCAACGAGACCGCCCACGCCTGGCGTCACCTGCTGACCCGCCGCGATCATCCGGTGGGCCTGTGCCTCACCCGGCAGGGTGTGCCGGTGCTCGAGGGCACCTCTTACGAGGGCGTCGCCGCGGGTGCGTACGTGCTGAGCGAGCCCGAGGGTGACGCCCAGGTGGTGCTGATCGGCACCGGCTCGGAAGTGCAGATCGCCGTCGAGGCGCAGGCCGCACTCGCCGACAAGGGAATCGCCGCCCGGGTCGTGTCGATGCCGTGCTTCGAGTGGTTCTTCGAGCAGCCGCAGTCCTACCGCGACTCGGTGCTGCCGCCGTCGTTGCCGAAGGTCTCCGTCGAGGCCGGCGTCGCGATGCCGTGGTACCGGATCGTCGGCGACACCGGCGCGATCATCTCGCTCGAGCACTTCGGCGCATCCGCCGACTACAAGGTGCTGTTCGAGAAGTTCGGCCTGACCGCCGAGGCCGTCGTCGCCGCCGCCGAGCGAGTCACCGGAGCCTAGCCGGCCCCGCAGGTCCCGGGCCGGCGACGAGATCCGTCCGCCGGCCCGGGACCGCACCACAACTTCACACACACGTCCGTCCCCATATCGTCGTCGCCGCCCAACCCGATGCGGTGGCGAGAACATCAGGAGAGAACCGTGACCCAGAACGAGAAACTCGCCGAATTGTCCGCCGCCGGAGTCTCGGTGTGGTTGGACGACCTGTCGCGTGACCTGATCACCTCCGGTGGTCTCCAGGAAGTGATCGACACCAAGTCGGTGGTCGGTGTGACCACCAACCCGTCGATCTTCCAGGCGTCGATCTCCAAGACCCGCACCTACGATGCGCAGATCAACGAGCTCGCCGCCCGCGACGCCGACGTCGACAGCACCATCCGGACCATCACCACCGACGACGTGCGCTCGGCATGCGACGTCCTCGCACCCGTGTACGCCGCCAGCAACGGCGTCGACGGCCGCGTGTCGATCGAGGTCGATCCGCGGCTGGCACACGAGACCGACGACACCGTCGAGCAGGCGATCGAACTGTGGAAGATCGTGGATCGCCCCAACCTGCTGATCAAGATCCCGGCCACCAAGGCCGGTCTGCCCGCGATCACCCGCGTGCTCGCCGAGGGCATCAGCGTCAACGTCACCCTGATCTTCTCGGTGGAGCGCTACCGCGGAGTGATGGACGCCTACCTCGCCGGCATCGAGGCCGCCGCCGCGGCCGGTCACGACGTGTCCACGATCCACTCGGTGGCCTCGTTCTTCGTCTCTCGCGTGGACACCGAGATCGACAAGCGCCTCGAGGCCATCGGCTCCGACGCCGCCCTGGCCCTACGCGGCAAGGCCGCCCTGGCGAATGCCCGCCTCGCCTACGCCGCCTACCAGGAGATCTTCGAGACCGGCGAGCGCTTCGCGAAGCTGAACGGCAATCCGCAGCGTGCGCTGTGGGCGTCGACCGGCACCAAGAACCCCGACTACGCGGACACGCTGTACGTCAGTGAGCTGGTGGCGCCGAACACCGTCAACACCATGCCCGGCAAGACCATGGACGCCTTCGCCGACCATGGCTGGGTCAACACCGACTCGATCGTCGGCCAGGCACAGGAGTCGCAGGAGGTCTTCCTCGCGGTCGCCGCCGCCGGTGTCGACTTCGACGACGTGTTCACCGTCCTCGAGGACGAGGGCGTCAGCAAGTTCGCCGACGCCTGGAACGAGCTCCTCGACGCCACCACCGCACAGCTCGACGCGGCGAAGCAGGGCTGATCGCGTGGGCGGCAGCACCTCCGAGACCTGGAAGAATCCGCTCCGCGATCGCCGTGACAAGCGGCTCCCGCGGATCGCAGGTCCGTGCAGTCTGGTCATCTTCGGGGTCACCGGCGACCTCGCCCGCAAGAAGCTGATGCCTGCGGTCTACGATCTCGCCAACCGGGGGCTGCTGCCGCCGTCGTTCGCCCTCGTCGGGTTCGCCCGACGGGACTGGGAGGACGAGGATTTCGCCTCCATCGTCCACGACGCGGTCCGTCAGCACGCCCGCACCGGATTTCGTGAAGAGGTGTGGGAGCGATTGTCCGAGGGATTCCGGTTCGTCCAGGGGTCCTTCGACGACGACGATGCTTTCCTCCGGTTGAAGAAGACCCTCGTCGACCTGGACGCGGCGCGCGGTACCGACGGCAATCACGCCTTCTACCTGTCGATCCCGCCGAAGGCCTTCCCCACGGTCTGTGAACAGTTGCAGCGCAGCGGCCTGGCCACCGAGTCCGAGGACCACTGGCGCCGGGTGGTGATCGAGAAGCCGTTCGGTCACGACCTCGAGTCGGCCAAGGAACTCAACTCGATCGTGAACGCGGTGTTTCCGGAGTCGTCGGTGTTCCGCATCGACCACTACCTGGGCAAGGAGACCGTCCAGAACATCCTGGCGCTGCGGTTCGCGAACCAGCTGTTCGACCCGCTGTGGAGCTCACACTACGTCGACCACGTGCAGATCACGATGGCCGAGGACATCGGGTTGGGTGGTCGTGCCGGGTACTACGACGGGATCGGTGCCGCCCGCGACGTCATCCAGAACCACCTGCTACAGCTGATGGCCCTGGTGGCGATGGAGGAGCCGATCTCCTTCGAGCCCAAGCAGTTGCAGGCCGAGAAGATCAAGGTGCTGTCGGCGACCACCAACATCCTCCCGCTCGACGAGAACACCGCCCGCGGCCAGTACGGCCCGGGCTGGCAGGGCAGCGAACAGGTGCCCGGGTTGCTCGACGAGGAGGGGTTCGCTCAGGATTCCACCACCGAGACCTATGCGGCGATCGCCCTCGAGGTGGATTCTCGTCGCTGGGCCGGGGTGCCGTTCTATCTCCGTACCGGCAAGCGGCTGGGTCGTCGGGTCACCGAGATCGCACTGGTGTTCAAACGCGCACCGCACCTGCCCTTCGACAAGACGATGACCGAGGAGCTGTCACAGAACGCGCTGGTCATCCGGGTTCAGCCGGACGAGGGCATCACCTTGCGGTTCGGTTCCAAGGTGCCGGCGTCGAGCATGGAGGTCCGCGACGTCAACATGGACTTCAGCTACGGCACCGCGTTCACCGAGGCGTCCCCGGAGGCCTATGAGCGCCTCATCCTCGACGTGCTGCTCGGAGAGCCCTCGCTCTTCCCGGTGAACGCCGAGGTCGAGTTGTCGTGGAAGATCCTCGACCCGGTGCTCGAGCGCTGGGCGGCGGAGGGAAAGCCCGACACCTACGAGTCCGGCACATGGGGCCCCAAGTCGGCCGACGACATGATGGCCCGAACCGGCCGTACGTGGCGGCGTCCGTGACCGTCCACAGTTCCGAGTGTGACCACCGCATTCCCCGCCCGAGAGGACAGCGATGATCGTCGACCTTCCCGAGACCTCCACCAATGCCGTCGCCAAGAAGATGGTCGAGCTCCGGGAGGCCGGCGGCGCCGTCAGCCTCGGCCGGGTGCTGACCCTCGTCGTCGTCGCCGACCGCGGTGAACCCACCGAGGCCGCGATCGAGGCAGCGATCGGCGCCAGCAGCGAGCATCCGAGCCGCGTGATCGTGTTGGCCTCGGGCAGCCGCAAGGGCGAGTCCCGACTCGACGCGCAGGTACGGGTCGGCGGTGACGCGGGCGCGTCTGAGGTGGTGATCCTGACGATGCAGGGCCCGCTCGCCGACCAGCCGCACAGCGTGGTCACCCCGTTCCTGCTGCCGGACTGCCCGATCGTCGTCTGGTGGCCCGGTGCCGCGCCGGAGAATCCGTCTGCGGATCCGATGGGCCGCATCGGCAAGCGTCGCATCCTCGACGCGAGCAAGTCCGCACATCCCGACACCGTGCTGGAACGGCGGCTGGCCACCTACAGCCCCGGCGACACCGACATCGCATGGACGCAGATCACCCACTGGCGTGCCCTGCTCGCGTCGGCGATCGACCGTCCGCCGCACAGCGCCATCACCGCGGTCGACGTGACCGGCCCGGCCCACTCCCCCGGCATCGATCTGCTCGCCGGATGGCTGCGCGGCACCCTCGAGGTGCCGACGAGCCGACAGATCGGGAGCTTCGAGGTGCGGATGCACCGTCCCGAGGGACCGACCGTGCTGTCGATCGACCAGAACGGCAACGCGGTGATCTCGGTACCCGACAAACCGGACGGCAAGGTCGCGATGATGCATCGCGATCTGCCGGTGTGCCTGGCCGAAGAACTGCGACGCCTGGACACCGATGAGATCTACGAGCTGGCCCTGCGTGGCGCGGTGCAGATGGCCGAGGAAGGTGCGGCGTCGTGACCGTCGAGACCCTGGTGTTCGAGGACAAGCAGACCCTCGTCGACACTGCCGCGCACCGCTTCGTCGACCTGATCACCACCGCCCAGCGTGAGCGGGGCAGCGCCTCGGTGGTGCTCACCGGGGGCTCCAACGGCATCGCGATCCTCGCCGCGCTGGCCACCGACAGCGGTGACGTCGACTGGTCGAACGTCGACATCTATTGGGGTGACGATCGTTTCGTCCCCGCCCACGATCCCGAACGCAACCACGGGCAGGCCGTCGACGCATTGCTGTCGAAGGTGCCGGTGGATCCGGCTCGCGTGCATCCGATGGCCCCGTCGGACGGAGACTTCGGCGACGACATCGCCGCGGCGGCGGACGCCTACGCCGCGGTGCTCGCCGCCGCCGGAGACGGCACGTCACCGGCTTTCGATCTGCACCTGCTCGGGATGGGCGGCGAGGGTCACATCAATTCGCTCTTCCCGCACACCGCGGCGACCGCCGAGGAGAGGAAGACCGTTGTGGCGGTGGAGGATTCACCAAAGCCCCCGCTGCGTCGGATCACCCTCACCCTGCCGGTGGTGAACCGGTCGACATCGGTGTGGTTCCTGGTCGCCGGTGCCGACAAGGCCGAGGCCGTCGCCGCAGCCCACTCCGGTGCGGCTGCCACCGACTGGCCGTGTGCGGGCGCGCATGGCACCACCGAGACCGTCTGGTTCCTCGATCGCCCCGCCGCATCGGAGTTGCCCGACTGACCGGGTTACCCAGGGAGAGTCGGCCAACCGAGGTTTCGACACGCCTCGTCGCTACGCTCCTCATCGGCTCAACCACCGAAAACGCCACCCCCCTGGATGGTTGAGCCGGGACCGAGCGCCAAGCGCGAGGACCCGAGTCGAAACCCGACGAGACACTACTGCCCCCAACCCACCCCCGAGGTGCTCACCACCCAACCCCGGCCAACCGAGGTTTCGACACGCCTCGTCGCTACGCTCCTCATCGGCTCAACCACCGAAAACGCCACCCCCCCTGGATGGTTGAGCCGGGACCGAGCGCCAAGCGCGAGGACCCGAGTCGAAGCCCGACGAGACACTACTGCCCCCAAACCACCCCGAGGTGCTCACCACCCAACCCCGGCCAACCGAGGTTTCGACACGCCTCGTCGCTACGCTCCTCATCGGCTCAACCACCGAACGCACACGCCTCGTCGCTACGCTCCTCATCGGCTCAACCACCGAAAACGCCATCCCCCCTTGATGGTTGATCCGCTACCCGCTGTTGCGCAGCGCGGTCGCAAGACCGTTCATCGTCAGCTGGATACCGCGACGGACGCGTGATTCATCGTCGCCGGCGCGGAAGCGACGCAACAACTCCACCTGGAGCAGGTTCAACGGTTCCAGGTACGGGAACCGGTTGTAGACGGATCGCTTCAGGGCGGCGTTGTCAGCGAGTAGATCGTCGGTACCGGTGATCTTCGAGTACATCGCGATGGTGCGCTCGTGCTCGTCGACGATCATGCCGAAGACGGTGTCGCGCAGCGTCTCGTCCGGGACCAACTGCGCGTAACGGTGGGCCAGCCCCATGTCGGACTTCGCCAGGACCTGCGCCATGTTGGACATGACGGTGCGGAAGAACGGCCACTTCTCGTAGTAGCGCTGCAGCGTGGCCAGGCGCTCGTCGCTGTCGCCCACCCACTGCTCGAAGGCCGCACCGGTGCCGTACCACCCGGGCAGCATCACCCGCGACTGCGTCCACGACAGCACCCACGGGATGGCGCGCAGATCCGAGATCTTCTCGGTCTGCTTGCGTGACGCGGGACGGCTGCCGATGTTGAGCGCACCGATCTCCGACAACGGGGTGGACGTCGTGAAGTACTCGACGAAACCCGGGGTCTCGTGCACCAGCGCCGAATACGCCGCGCGGGCCAGCGCCGCGATCTCGTCCATGTTCGCGTAGGCGTCCTCCGACTCCTCCCCCAGCCCCTCGACGTCGAGCAGCGACGACTCGATGGTCGCGGCGAGCAGGGTCTCCAGGTTGCGTTCGGCGATCACCGGCTCGGCGTACTTCGCGGCGATGATCTCGCCCTGCTCGGTGATACGCAGCGATCCCTGCACCGCACCGGGCGGCTGCGCCAGGATCGCGTCGTAGCTGGGGCCGCCGCCGCGGCCGACGGTACCTCCGCGACCGTGGAAGAGCCGCAACCGGATTCCGGCCTTCTCGGCGGCCTCGACTAGGTCCAGCTCACCGCGGTAGAGCGCCCAGTTGGCGGCCATGTAGCCGCCGTCCTTGTTGGAGTCGGAGTAGCCGAGCATCACTTCCTGCATGTCTGCCTGTCCCGCGACCATGTCGCGATAGAACGGCAGATCCAGTGCTGCAAGCAGGGTTTCGGCACCCTGCTGGAGATCCTCGATCGTCTCGAACAGCGGGACGATGCGCACCGTCGACACCGTCTTACCGGTCTCGGCGTCGACGTCGATCAGTCCCGCCTCCTTGAGCAGGATCATCGGCTCGAGCATGTCACTGACCGACGTGCACATCGAGATGATGTAGTTCGGCACGGCCTGCGGGCCGAAGGTCGCCACCGCCGCGGCGGCGGCCCGCACGATGTTGAGTTCCTTGGTCGCCAACTCCGACAGCTCCGCATCCGGCCGCACGAGCGGACGACGCGAGGTGAGCTCCGCCGACAGCACCTGCACGCGGGCGTCCTCGTCGAGGGACAGGTAGTCCGGATGTACCCCGGCCCATGCGAGCAGTTCGGCGATCACCTCCTCGTGCATGTCGGAGTTCTGCCGCATGTCCAGCCCGGACAAGTTGAATCCGAAGGTGCGCACGGCTTCTCGCAGACGCGCGAGTCGGTCGTCGGCGATGCTGTCGTCGCGGTTGTCGCGCAACGCCGCGTCGACCACATCGAGATCGGCAAGCAACTCGTCGGCGGTCGCATAGGCCCGGGTGCCGTCGAAGACGACCTGGTCGAGGGATGCGAGGAACTCTGTGCCGAACATGTCGGCGGCGGTCGCCCCGAGTCGGGAACGGATGTGACGCAACGCAAGCCGGAACGGTTCGTCGGCCGCCGGATCGTCGGCACTCGATCCCGCCAGCTCCAGTATGGTGGCATCGGTGTCGATCAGGCGCGCCGACATACTGAGTTCCTGCGTGAGCAACCGCAGCTCCGACAGGTGGTGGGCGATCGCCGTCTGCGCGGCCAGCGAAGTGGCCAGGGTCACCACCTCATCGGTGACGAACGGGTTGCCGTCGCGGTCGCCGCCGATCCACGATCCCATCCGGATCATCGGGTCGTCGGCCAGGCCGGCATCGGGGTAGGCCTCGCGGAGTGCGGCGCGGACCTTGGTGTTGATGGTGGGGACGACGTCGAAGAAGGAGGCGTCGTAGTAGCGAAGCCCGGACCGCACCTCGTCCTGAATGGTCAATCGTTCCAGGCGGATCAGGGCGGTCTGCCACAGCGTGAGGATCTGCCGGCGGATGCCCTCGACCACCTCGGCATCTTCGTCCGGCGTGAGTTCGGTGCGCCCGCGGAAACGCATCAGCTCGGTGATCCGGTTCTGTGCCTCGAACACCGTGCGACGGCGGGTCTCGGTGGGATGTGCGGTGATCACCGGCACCACGGTCGCGTCGGCGAGCGCACGGCCGACCTGGTCATCGGACAGACCCGCGGCGGCGAGTTTGGCGTAGGTGGCGGCGAGGCTGCTGTCCTGCGGCAGGTCGCCGGCGCGCACATGCAGGCTACGGCGGCGTTCTCGGTGGATGTCCTCGGCGAGGTTCGCGAGCAAGGCGAAGTTGCTGAACGCGCGGATGATCGGCAGTGCGACGCCGATGTCCAGGTCGGTGAACAGGTCCGCCAACTCGTCCCGGTCGATCTCCGCGCGCCGGATCCGGAAAGCCGCGATCCGCGCGTTCTCCACCAGGTCGAAGATCTCGACACCCGAGTGTTCACGGACCACGTCGCCGAGGATGCCGCCGAGCAGGCGGATGTCCTCACGCAACGGTTCGGTGAGGGCTCGTCCCTCGTCGTCGACGACGACGTGCTCGACGATCGAGATGGATGGACGCCAGTCCGGGGCACCGTGGGATGGGACGGATGAGGTCATGGCGTTCAGTATTGCGCCAACCCGGTGATGTGGCATCTCAGAATCGTGATGGGGACCGGTCCGGAGGCAAGCGCTGCGGGGACCCGGACCCGCTCGGTCGGGACGGTGCGTGGCCGGGGCAGTGGGTGTTACAGCCACGGACACACCTCGCCCCGGCGGGCTCGAGGCCGGCGCCGGGGGCGAGGGAGCGGTGTCAGGGCAGGATCAGGCGGACAGCTTGATGTCGACGCCGATCCCGATGATGAAGATGAACCACACCAGGCCGACGAAGACGGTCAGCCGATCGAGGTTGCGCTCGACGACACTCGAGCCCGACAGGCTCGACTGCACGCCGCCACCGAACAGCGACGACAGGCCGCCGCCCTTGCCGCGATGCAGCAGGATCAGGATCACCAACAGCACGCTGGTGACGATGAGTCCGATGTCGAGCACGGTTTCGAGCACGAGTCGCAGGTCCTGTCCGGTCGGGGGCGGAGGCGCAGGGTGTGGTCCCCGCGCGCACCAGGGCGGGCCGGTTCGTCAGAAGGTGACGAACCGACCCGCCCAGTGTACGCGTAGGGGGTCGCCGATCAGGGCAGGGGCCCGCCGGCGGCGATCGCCGACAGCGTGGCGAACTCGTCCGACTTGAGCGACGCGCCGCCGACGAGTGCACCGTCGACGTCGGTCTGGCCGACGATGTCGCCGACGTTCTTGGAGTTCACCGATCCCCCGTACAGGATGCGCACCGATGCCGCGGTCGCCTCGTCGGCGATCTCGGCCAGTGCGGTGCGCACGGCGGCGCACACCTCCTGGGCGTCGGCGGCACTGGCCACCCGGCCCGTGCCGATCGCCCAGACCGGCTCGTAGGCGATGACGACCTTGCCGATCTCCTCGGCGGTGAGACCGGCCAGTGAGCCCTTGAGCTGTGCGACGTTGTACGCCACGTGCTCGCCGGACTCGCGGATCTCGAGGCCCTCACCGATGCACACGATCGGGGTGATCTCGTGTCGTAGTGCGGACTTGGTCTTGGCCAGCACCACCTCGTCGGTCTCGGCGTGCAGGGTGCGGCGCTCCGAGTGCCCGACGACGACGAAGGTGCAGCCCAGCTTGGCCAGGAACGCGCCGCTGATCTCACCGGTGTAGGCACCCGAGTCGTGCGCCGACAGATCCTGCGCACCGTAGGTGAGCAGCAGCTTGTCGCCGTCGACGACGGTCTGCACACTGCGGATGTCGGTGAACGGCGGGATCACCGTCACATCGACCTTCTCGAAGTACTTCGCCGGCAGTGCGAAGGCGAGCTTCTGCACCAGGGCGATGGCCTCGAGATGGTTGAGGTTCATCTTCCAGTTGCCGGCGATGAGCGGCTTACGTGATGAGGACATCGTTCAGCTCTCCAGAACCTTGAGACCGGGAAGTTCCTTGCCCTCCAGGTACTCCAGCGACGCACCGCCTCCGGTGGAGATGTGCGAGAAGTCGGAGTCCGGCAGACCCAGGGTCCGCACCGCGGCCGCGGAGTCGCCGCCACCGACAACGGTGAACGCGCCCGACGAGGTGGCCTGCGCGATGGCCTCGGCGACACCCTTCGTGCCGGCCGAGAACTTCGCGAACTCGAACACGCCGGAGGGACCGTTCCAGAAGATGGTCTTGGCGCCGGTCAGCAGCGCGGCGAAGCGCTTGACCGACTCCGGACCCACGTCCAGACCCATCCATCCATCCGGGATCTCGTCGGCGGCAACGGTTTTCGCCTCCGCATCGGCGGCAAAGCGGTCGGCGACGACCACGTCGTGCGGCAGGTGGATGACATCACCGAAGCGCTCGAGCAGACCCTTGCACACCTCGATCTGGTCTTCCTGCAGCAGCGACGACCCGACACCGTGCCCCTGGGCGGCCAGGAAGGTGAAGGCCATGCCGCCACCGATCACGAGGGTGTCGACCTTGGGGGCCAACGCCTCGATCACGCCGAGCTTGTCCGACACCTTGGAACCGCCCAGCACCACCGCGTACGGACGCTGCGGCTCGGTGGTCAGCTTCGACAGCACGTCCACCTCGGCGGCGACCAGCTCGCCGGCGAAGTGCGGGAGCAGTTTGGCGACGTCGTACACCGATGCCTGCTTGCGGTGCACCACCCCGAAGCCGTCCGAGACGAAGGCCCCGTCCTCACCGACGAGCTCGACGAGGGCTGCGGCCAGCGCGGCCCGCTCGGACTCGTCCTTGGACGTCTCCCGCGGGTCGAACCGGATGTTCTCCAGCAGCAGCACGTCACCGTCGGTCAGGCCCTCGGCGCGGGCGAGCGCATCGGTTCCGACGACGTCACCGGCGAGCTGGACGTTGCGGCCCAGTTCTTGCCCGAGTCGCTCGGCGACCGGGGCCAGCGAGAACTTCGGGTCGGGTTCGCCCTTCGGCCGGCCCAGGTGTGCGGTGATGATCACCTTGGCACCGCCGTCGATCAGCGCGTTGAGCGTCGGGAGGGAGGCGAGGATCCGGCCCGGGTCGGTGATCGTCGACCCGTCGAGGGGGACGTTGAAATCCGACCGGACCAGCACTCCGCGACCCGAAACGCCTTCGTCCAGAAGGTCTTTCAGAGTGGGTACACCCATTGCAGCGTGGCTCCGTACGTTGTGGTCAGTGGGTGGTTCAGAGAGACTTGCCGACCAGGCCGATGAGGTCGACCAGGCGGTTGGAGTAGCCCCATTCGTTGTCGTACCAGGAGACGGCCTTGACCTGGTTGCCGAGGACCTTGGTCAGGCCGGAGTCGAACAGCGAGCTGTGCGGGTCGGTGACGATGTCGCTGGAGACGATCGGTGCATCGTAGTACTTGAGGATTCCCTTCAGCGGCCCCTCGGCGGCAGCCTTCATCGCGGCGTTGACCTCGTCGGCGGTGGTCTCCTTGGACAGCTCCGCGGTCAGGTCGGTGACCGAGCCGGTGGGGATCGGCACTCGCAGGGCGTAGCCGTCGAGCTTGCCCTTCAGCTCCGGGAGCACCAGGCCGATGGCCTTGGCGGCACCGGTGGAGGTGGGGACGATGTTGATCGCGGCGGCGCGGGCGCGGCGCAGGTCCTTGTGCGGGCCGTCCTGCAGGTTCTGGTCCTGGGTGTAGGCGTGGACGGTGGTCATCAGGCCCTTGACGATGCCGAACTCGTCGTTGAGGACCTTGGCGAACGGGCCGAGGCAGTTGGTGGTGCAGGAGGCGTTGGAGATGATGTTCTGGCTGCCGTCGTACTTGTCGTCGTTGACGCCCATGACGATGGTGATGTCCTCATCGCTCGCCGGAGCGGAGATGATGACCTTCTTGGCGCCCGCGTCCAGGTGGCCCTGCGCCTTGGCACGCGCGGTGAAGATACCGGTCGACTCGACGACGACGTCGACGCCCAGATCGCCCCACGGAATCGCCGCCGGGCCCTCCTTGACCTCGAGGGCCTTGATCTTCTGCTCGCCGACGACGATGGTGTCTTCGCCCTCGAGGCTCACGTCCTTGTCGAGACGACCCAGGATCGAGTCGAACTTCAGCAGGTGCGCCAGCGAGGCGTTGTCGGTGAGATCGTTGACCGCGACGATCTCGATGTCGGTGGTGCCCAAAGCCTTCTGCGCTTCGACGGCACGGAAGAAGTTGCGGCCGATACGGCCGAATCCGTTGACGCCTACCCGAACAGTCACTGGTGTGCTCCTTAGCGGTTGTCTCGGCTACCGGCCATCTGGCCACGCCGCTTCTCCTGCGCCGATCGACTCGTGGCAGACCGGCTCGCCCCACAGCCTAGTAGGACGCCCCATCCGGGGCACCCTGACGGGTCCGAGTTCGCGGGCCGCACACCCGGCGGTCACCTGCCCGGACGCGGCTAGGCCTCGTCGAGCAGGTCGTTGGTGACCGCGGACTCGGTGTCCGGGATGCCCTCTGTGCGGGCCTTCTTGTCGGCCATCGACAGCAACCGGCGGATCCGGCCCGCGACGGCGTCCTTGGTCATCGGGGGGTCGGCGAGTTGGCCCAGCTCCTCGAGCGAGGCCTGCCGGTGGGTGATGCGCAGCGCGCCGGCAGCGGCGAGGTGATCGGGGACGTCGTCGCCGAGGATCTGCAGGGCACGCTCGACGCGAGCGGCCGCCGACACCGCGGCGCGGGCGGAGCGACGCAGGTTGGCGTCGTCGAAGTTGGCGAGGCGATTGGCGGTGGCCCGGACCTCACGACGCATCCGCCGTTCCTCCCACACCAGGCGGGTGTCGTGCGCGCCCATCCGGGTCAGCAGGGCACCGATTGCCTCGCCGTCGCGGATCACCACACGGTCGGCGCCACGCACCTCGCGTGCCTTGGCCGACACCCCCAGCCGACGGGCCGCGCCGACCAGGGCGAGCGCCGATTCCGGTCCGGGACAACTGACCTCGAGCGCCGATGAGCGGCCGGGCTCGGTAAGTGACCCGTGCGCGAGGAACGCCCCGCGCCAGGCGGCCTCGGCGTCGGCGACGCTGCCACCGACCACCTGGGCGGGCAGCCCGCGCACCGGGCGGCCACGCATGTCGAGCAGGCCGGTCTGGCGGGCCAGTCCCTCACCGTCACGGGTGACCCGCACGATGTAGCGGGCGGACTTGCGCAGTCCGCCACCCCGGAGCACGTGGACATCGGAGTTGTACCCGAACAGGTCGTGGATCTCCCGGCGCAGCCTGCGGGCGACGTTGCCGAGGTCCACCTCGGCCTCCACCACCACCCGGCCGCCGACGATGTGCAGTCCCCCGGCGAAGCGCAGCAGGGCCGAGACCTCCGCTTTTCGGGCGCTCACCTGCGTCACGGTGAGTCGACTCAGTTCATCCTTCACCGCAGCGGTCATCGCCACCGGTCCCTGACCTCCGATCGTCACCGGGATTCGTCCCTTCACAACGTGTCGCCGTCCGCAACACGTCGGGACAGCCTAACGGTTCAATTCACGGTCGCACAGTTGGTTCACCAGAGCGGCCACCTTCACCGGATCGTGGACGTGCCGCCCGGGCACCGCCACATCACCGACATCGAGCGTGGCACCGAACAGACCTGCCGCGCGTTCGAGATGTTCGCGTTCGCGTCCCGCCGGGACCGATGCCTCGTCCACCACGACGTGGTCGATACGGAGTCGATCGGCATGGGCGTGCAGCACGTGCAGGTGCCGCTCCACCGAGAATCCCGGGGTCTCCCCGGGCTCCGGTGCCAGGTTGACGAACAAGATCTTACGGGAGTCGCTGCGGCGCAATGCCTCCAGCTGCCCGGGGACCAGAACGTGCGGGATCACACTGGAGAACCACGAGCCCGGCCCGATCACCACCAGATCCGCCTGCTCGATCGCTGCGAGCGCAGGTGGGGCGGCCGGCGGGTCGGGTGGCATCAGCCGGACGCGGCGCACCTTGCCGGGGGTGGTGGCCACCGCGACCTGGCCCCGGATCACCCGTGAGATCCGCGGATCGGACTCCAGTCCGGACACGTCGGCCTCGATCTGCAGCGGCACCGTCGACATCGGCAGCACCCGGCCGTCGACGTCGAAAACCCTCATCAACTCGTCGAGGGCCGCGATCGGATCGCCGAGCACCTCACCGAGCCCCGACAGCAACAGATTGCCGACCGGATGTCCGGCGAGCGCGCCATAACCGCCGAACCGGTGCTGGAAGGTCTCCCCCCACAGCTCGTGCCGGCGCACGGCATCGGGTCCCGACCGCTTCTCGACGTCGACGAGGGCCGCCGGTGCACACATGAGGGCGGCGAATGCCATCCGCAGATCGCCCGGCGGGATCACCCCCAGCTCGGCCCGCAACCGGCCCGACGACCCGCCGTCGTCGGCGACGGTCACCACCGCGGTCACCTCCGGGCTCAGATATCGCATCGCGGTCAGCGTCGCGTACAGACCGTGGCCGCCGCCGAGCGCGGCGATCCGCATGGTCATTCGCGCCCCAGATCTCGGTGGCTGACCCGCACGTCGTAGCGGGTGGCGCCGGCGTCGTCGGCGGCCCGGCGGAGCCGACGCGAGAGCTCCTCGGCGATCGCCACGCTGCGGTGTTTTCCGCCGGTACAGCCGATGCTGATCGTCATGTAGCGCTTGCCTTCTCGCAGATATCCCTTGCCCACCACAGCCACGAGCCGGGTGTAGAGGGCGAGGAAGTCCTCGGCATCGTCCTGACCCAGCACGTACTCGCGCACCGGTGCGTCCCGCCCGTTGAGTTCGCGCAGGTCGGTCACCCAGTAGGGGTTGGGCAGGAACCGGACGTCGGCGACGAGGTCGGAGTCGATCGGCAGACCGTACTTGAAGCCGAATGACTGCACCGCGACGCTGAGCGGCGAGCTCGCATCATGCGGATACGAATCCTCCACCACCTCACGCAGTTTCGCGACGGTCAGGGTGGAGGTCTCGACGACGAGGTCGGCGGTGTCCTTGAGCGGGGCGAGGATCACCCGTTCGCGGGCGATGCCCTCCACCAGGGTGCCGTTGCCCTGCAGCGGGTGCCGCCGGCGGACCTGCTCGAACCGCCGCACCAGCACCTGGTCGCTGGCATCCAAGAACAGCAGCCGGGTGCGGGTGCCGGTGGCCTCGAGACCGGCTCGCAGCGTGGCCAATTCGCCGCCGAGCGAGGCGTCGGAGGCACGCAGCACCATCGCCAGCCTCAGGATCGGCGGGTCGTTCTCCCGGATGGTGTCGACCATCGTCGAGATCAGCGCCGACGGCACGTTGTCGGCGACGTACCACCCGTCGTCCTCGAGGACGTTGGCGACGGTGGAGCGTCCGGCACCCGACAGGCCTGCCACGAACAGCACGACGAGGTCGTCGAGATCGTCGACCTCCCGGTCCCGGTCGGCGGGTGTACCCCCGCCGGTCTCGGTACTGCTCGTCGTCATGCGCTGCCCTCCTGTGTGGAGCCCACCGGGACGGTTGGTCCCGCCGGTACGGACTCGCCGGTCTCGGGTCGATCGGCGGTCGGGGTGCGATCGTCGGTCGGGGTCGGGGTCGGGGTCGGGGTCGGGGTCGGGGTCTCGTCATCGCCCGTGGACCCGTCAGCGCCCGGGGCCGTGTCGTCGTCCCCGGGACGATCCTCCCGCACCAGCGCCTCGTGCACCGTGCGAGCGGTGCCGACGCCGATCCCGGGCACCTCGGCGATCTCGGCCACAGTCGCCTGCCGCAGGCGCGCGACCGACCCGAAATGGGTGACCAGCGCGGTGCGACGGGCGCGGCCGAGGCCGGGCACCCCGTCGAGCACCGACTCGGTCATCCGCTTGCTGCGCTTGGACCGGTGAAAGGTGATCGCGAACCGGTGGGCCTCGTCACGCACCCGTTGCAGCAGGAACAGCGCCTCGCTCGACCGCGGGAGGATCACCGGCTCGTCGTCGCCGGGAACCCAGATCTCCTCCAACCGCTTGGCCAGTCCGATCACCGCGACATCGGTCACACCGAGTTCGTCGAGGACCGCGGCCGCCGCATGCACCTGGGGTGCACCGCCGTCCACCACATACAGGTTGGGCGGGTAGGCGAATCGCTTGGGCCGGTTGGTGTCCGGGTCGACCACCGCTCCCGACACCCCGGCCTCCTGATCGGCGCGGTGACGCAGGAACCGACGCCGGGTGACCTCGGCGATGGATGCGACGTCGTCGGAGTGTCCGTCGCCGGCGGCCTCCCGGATCGAGTAGTGCCGGTAGTCGGACTTGCGCGGCAGGCCGTCCTCGAACACCACCAGCGACGCCACCACGTCGGTGCCCTGCACATGCGAGATGTCGACGCACTCGATGCGCAGCGGTGCCTGGTCGAGTCCGAGCCCGTCCTGCAGTTCGGTCAGCGCCGCCGACCGCGTCGTCAGATCACCCGCGCGGCGCAGCTTGTGCCGCGCCAGGGCCTCCGACGCGTTGCGTTCGACCGTCTCGAACAGCGCCTTCTTGTCGCCACGCTGCGGCACGCGGAGGCTGACCCGGCTACCCCGCAGGTCGCTGAGGAAATCGGTGAGCTCGTCGGCGTCGTCCGGCAGCGCCGGCACCAGGACCTCTCGGGGCACCGACTCACCGCGGGCGCGATCGGTGCCGATCCGCACGGTGGCGTCCAGATCGACCTCCGCGCCGTAGAACTGGGTGAGGAACTGCCCCACCTGCTCGCCGAGCGAATGGTCCTCGGACTTCTCCACCACCCAGCCGCGCTCACCGCGCACCCGGCCGTCGCGGACGTGGAAGATCTGCACCGACACCTCGAGATCGTCACCGGCCATCGCGATGATGTCGGCATCGGTGCCGTCGCCGAGCACCACCGCCTGTTTCTCCATCGCCCGCCGCATCGCCGAGAGGTCGTCCCGGAGCCGCGCCGCCCGCTCGAAGTCGAGTTCTTGAGCCGCAGCTGTCATCTCACGCTCGAGGCGACGGGTCATCTGGTCGGTACGGCCGGCCAGGAAGTCGCAGAAGTCGTCGACGATCTCGCGGTGCTCTGCCGCCGACACCCGCCCGATACACGGCGCGGAACACTTCTCGATGTAGCCGAGCAGACACGGCCGGCCGATCTGCCCGTGCCGCTTGAACACGCCCGCCGAGCAGGTCCGGGCAGGGAACACCCGGGTCAGCAGGTCGACGGTCTCCCGGATCGCCCAGGCATGCGAGTACGGGCCGAAGTAGCGGACGCCGCGACGTCGCGGACCGCGGTAGACGAACAGACGCGGGTACTCGTCGTCGATCGTCACCGCGAGCATCGGATAGGACTTGTCGTCGCGGTACCGGACGTTGAACCGCGGGTCGAACTCCTTGATCCAGTTGTACTCGAGCTGGAGTGCCTCGACCTCGGTGCCCACCACCGTCCACTCGACCGATGCGGCGGTGGTGACCATCTGGCGGGTGCGCGGATGCAGCGACGCGATGTCGGCGAAGTACGACGTCAGCCTGGACCGCAGGTTCTTGGCCTTGCCGACGTAGATGACCCGGGCGTGCTGATCGCGGAACTTGTACACCCCCGGATCGGTGGGGATCGTCCCGGGGGCGGGACGGTAGGTACTCGGGTCGGCCACGCTTCCAGGCTAGTCACCCACACCGACGATCATTCCGCCGGCGTTCCGGCCCACGCTCCGGCCCCGGTGACGGGGTCGCACGGCGCACCGGGGGATGTCAGTGGGTCCGGTGGCGTGCCTCGATCGCCCGGAAGCGTTCCATCGCCCCGACGGCCTTCTCGCCGTCACCGGCCTGGATCGCCAGCACCGGTACGTGCTCGTCGCCGGGCAGTGCGAGCTGCCCACCGAACCCCTTCTCCGGATAGTCCAGGCCGAGCACCTGGTCCCAGCCGAAGATCCGCTCGGTGGCGAGGTTGCGGACCGCGACACCCTGGGGTCCCACGCGCAGCCGCGGCCGGGCCAGCAGCATCACCGCGGAGGCGATCACCACGCCGATGAGGATGATCGCGGCCTGGTCGACGAAACCGATGTTGTCCGGGCCGGTGTTGGAGATGGTCAGCAAGGCCCCGAAGGTGATGTGGATGACCAGCACCACCACCGCGGCGACCCCGCCGATCATCGCCAGCCGCCGCGACCGGTACTCGAACTCCCAGTCGTCGCCACCGGCCGCCTGGTCCCCGTTGATCTCACCGCTCACCTCGGCGGACCGCCCCGTCACGGCAGGGACCGCAGGACCAGCGCGGAGGCGAGGGCCGCGGTGGTCGCCTGCGCGCCCTTGTCCTCGGTCGAGTCGGGCAGTCCAGCCCGGGCCAGCGCCTGCGCCTCGGTGTTGGTGGTCAGCACGCCGTTGCCGACGGGCGTGGACTCGTCCAACGACACCCGGGTCAGGCCCGCGGTCACCGCGTCACACACGTAGTCGAAGTGCGGGGTCTCCCCCTTGATCACCACGCCGAGTGCCACGACGGCGTCGTGGGTGCGGGCCAGCGCCTGCACGATGACCGGTAGTTCGATGGCACCGGCGACCTGCACGACGGTCGGATCGGTGACGCCGTGTTGCTTTGCCGCACGCAGCGCGCCGTCGAGCAGCGCGGTGCAGATGGTCTCGTGCCACTGGGACGACACGATCGCGAGCTTCAGCCCGCCGGCGCCGGAGAGTTCGAGTGTGGGTTCACCGGCACCGCTCATGCGGGATCCGCCTCTCCGGTCGCGGGGACTCCGTCCCACTTCTCCAGTCCGATCAGATCATGGCCCATCCGGTCGCGCTTGGTGCGCAGGTAGCGCAGGTTCTCCTCGTTGGCGCGCACCGGCATCGGTACCCGTTCGACGATCTGCAGGCCGTAGCCGTCGAGCCCGACCCGCTTGGCCGGGTTGTTGGTGAGCAGACGCATCGAGGTCACGCCGAGGTCCACCAGTATCTGGGCACCCAGACCGTAGTCACGGGAGTCGGCAGGCAGGCCGAGCTGCAGGTTGGCGTCGACGGTGTCGGAGCCGGCGTCCTGCAACTGGTAGGCCTGCAGCTTGTGCAGCAGGCCGATGCCGCGGCCCTCGTGGCCACGCATGTAGAGCACGATGCCGCGGCCCTCGTCGGCCACCATCTCCATCGCGGCGTCGAGCTGCGGACCACAGTCACAGCGCAGCGACCCGAAGACGTCACCGGTCAGGCATTCGGAGTGCACACGCACGAGGACGTCGCTGCCGGTGCCGTCAGGGCCGGCGATGTCGCCGAGCACGAGGGCGACGTGTTCGACGTCGTCGTGGATGCTGGTGTAGCCGACAGCGCGGAAATCGCCGTGGCGCGTGGGGATCCGGGCGTCGGCGACGCGCACGACATGCTTCTCGTTGCGACGGCGCCAGGCGATCAGATCGGCGATGGAGATCAGCGCCAGATCGTGCTCGTCGGCGAAGACGCGCAGCTCGGGCGTCTGGGCCATGGAGCCCACGTCCTTCTGCGACACGATCTCGCAGATCACACCGGCCGGGGCCAGTCCGGCCAGGCGGGCCAGGTCGACGGCGGCCTCGGTGTGGCCGGGCCGCCGTAGCACGCCACCCTCTTTGGCGCGCAACGGGACGACGTGTCCGGGGCGGGTGAAATCGCCTGCGGCCGAGGCCGGGTCGGCCAGCAGCCGCATGGTGGTGGCGCGGTCGGAGGCACTGATGCCGGTGCCGATGCCCTCGCGGGCGTCGACGGTCACGGTGTAGGCGGTGCCGTGCTTGTCCTGGTTCATCGAGTACATCGGCGGCAGCCCGAGGCGATCGCAGTCGTCGCCGGCGAGCGGGACGCACAGGTAACCGGAGGTGTAGCGCACCATGAACGCCACCAGTTCGGGGGTGGCCTTCTCCGCGGCGAAGATCAGGTCGCCCTCGTTCTCACGGTCCTCGTCGTCGACCACCACGACGGCCTTGCCGGCCGCGATGTCGGCGATCGCACGCTCGACGGTGTCGAGCTCGACGCGCGTCACGTCGGCGTCGACGTCCGCCGTGGAAGCCGCGTTCTTGTTGTCACTCATCGGAAATCACTTCACCTCTGCTGCACCGGGCACGGCCGTGCCGGCTGTGGACTGGAGACGCTCGACGTACTTGGCGATGACATCGACCTCGAGATTGACCACTGCCCCCACCGCAGCCGATCCGAGGTTGGTCTCGCCCAGCGTCGTGGGGATCAGGGAGATCTCGAACCACTCGCCCGAATCGTCGGACCCGGACCCGGCGGCGTTCGAGCTGACCGCCGAAACCGTGAGGGAGACACCGTCGACGGTGATCGATCCCTTCTCGACGAGGTAGCGGCTGAGTGCGCGGTCGATGCCGATCCGTACGATCGTCCAGTTCTCCGACGGACTGATCGCGGCGATGGTGCCGGTACCGTCGACGTGGCCCTGCACGATGTGACCGCCGAAGCGGCCACCGGCGGGCATCGCACGTTCGAGATTGACCGGGCTGCCCGGTCCGAGCCGGTCCAGGGAGCTACGGCGCAGGGTCTCGGCCATCACGTCGACGGTGAACTCGTCGGCGGTGTGCTCGACGACGGTCAGACAGACCCCGTTGACCGCGATCGAGTCGCCGAATCCGGCGTCAGAGGTGACCAATGGTCCCCGAATGGTGAGTCGTGCGGCGTCGCTGAGTTCGTCGCGCCCGACGATGGTGCCCAGTTCTTCGACGATACCGGTGAACACCCAGTCCTCCTGTCTTGCTCGCTCGAAGCCGACAGGACGGCGCGGGTCGCCGCCTTGTTCTCTCGCATCCGGACTATGACCGTCGGCTCCGGATTCACACCGGATCTGCTGTCCTCACCTCTCGATGAGCGCTCGCGGGCTAGGTCTCACGTGCGTGGGACTCACCGCCGGTGGGGATTTTCACCCCGCCCCGAGAACGTACAAGTCGACGCTAGCACGTCGCCGGGACATGCAACCACCGGCGGTCTGGCGGGGTCCGCCGCGCCGGGGTCGCTGGGATAAGATTCTCGCAGTCGACAACTCGCTCGATCCACCACTGTCGGAAGGCGGCGCCACCATGGCGAACGGTACTGCGAACTCCCCCGCGACAGCGGGCGGCAAAGGGGCCGGTGGAGTGATCGTGGATCTCCTGAAACGGTTTTGGCTCCCCCTGATCCTGGTTGTTGTCGCGATCATCTTCATCGTGCAGAACCGCGAGAAGGTCAGCGTCGACTTCCTCTTCCTCAGCATCTCCTCCTGGCAGTGGCTGATCTACACGATCATCGCGTTGTGCGGGCTGATCGCCGGCTGGGTGATCGGACGCAACGGCGCCAAGCGCAAGGCCGCCGCCCAGAAGTGACCGGCACCGCGTGCGTCGGTGACCGATCGGTTCGCGCCTGTCGGACTAGTCCGGCAGGCGTTGTGTGCGTGCGGTGAGGAGGACGTCGTCACCGATCCGCTCGACCGCGGCGAGCCGCAGTCGTGAGGCATCGGACAACGTGGTGACCGCCGCCCGGTCGATCGCCGACTGTCCGGCGCCGAGCACCGTCGGCGCGACATAGGCCTCGATCTCGTCGACCAACCCGGCGTCCAAGAAGGCCCCGATGATCCTCGGGCCGCCTTCGACGAGCACCCAGGTGGTGTCGGGCAGGGCCGCCAGCACGTCGGCCGGGTCGTGGCTTCGGACGTGTCTGAAGTCTCCCGCGGCCGACGACGTGATCCGCGCGTCAGCGTGGATATCCCTGTGCCCCATGGCAACCCGAATGGGTTGACGATCGGCGAGGGCGCCGTCGGGGAGTCGTGCGGTGAGCGCCGGGTCGTCGCGGACCACCGTGCCCGTACCCACGATGATCGCGTCGAGCTGCGCGCGTTGTCGGTGGACGCGGGCCCGGGCCCGCGCGCCGGTGATCCACTGACTGGTGCCGTCGGGGGCGGCGATGCGCCCGTCGAGGGTGGCGGCGAGCTTCGCTGTGACGAGTGGACGGCCGTGGCGTTGCCGGAACAGCCAACCCCGCAACGGCCCCGACATCGCGTCCCGCTCACCGAGACCGGCGATCACCTCGATGCCCGCATCCCGCAGCCGCGCCGCCCCGCCGGAAGCGGTGGGGTTGGGATCGCCGACGGCGTAGACGACCGTCGCGACACCGGCGTCGATGAGCGCCTGTGCGCACGGTCCCGTGCGGCCGGTGTGGTTGCACGGTTCCAGGGTCACCACCGCGGTGGCACCCCGCGCCGCGGACCCGGCGGCGCGCAATGCCATCACCTCGGCGTGAGGTCCGCCGGCCCGCTGCGTGTGACCACGCGCTATCTCGGTCCCGTCATCGGCGAGGATCACCGCACCGACCGAGGGGTTGGGACGCGACAGACCGAGCGCACCGGCCGATTCGTCGATCGCCAGACGCATGGCCGTGGCGAGGCGGTCGGGGGCGACGGTCATCGGCAGGTACTCGTTCCGATCCGGATCACCGGGCGCGGTGGGCGGCGGCCTTGGCGCGCAGGGCGGCGACCGCGGCACCGGCATCCTGCGGGCCGTACACCGCGGAGCCTGCGACGAAGCAGTCCACGCCCGCCTCGGCGGCCTCGGCGATCGTCGAGTCGGCGATACCGCCGTCGATCTCGATCAGCAGACGCAGATCGCCGGAGTCGACCAGCTTGCGGACGGTGCGCACCTTGTCGAGCACCTGCGGCATGAACTTCTGGCCACCGAAGCCCGGTTCGACGCTCATCACGAGGAGGGTGTCGACGTCGCGCAGGATCTCCAGGTACGGCTCGAGGGCGGTACCCGGCTTGATCGCGAGGCCGGCCTTGCCGCCGGCGGCGCGGATGTCCTTGGCGACGGCGACCGGGTTGTCGGTGGCCTCGGCGTGGAAGGTCACGTTGTGGGCACCGGCCTCGGCGTACGGCGGTGCCCAGCGGGCCGGGTCCTCGATCATCAGGTGGCAGTCGAGCGGGATGTCGGTGGCCTTGAGCAGGCTCTGCACGATCGGCAGACCGAGGGTGAGATTCGGGACGAAGTGGGCGTCCATGACGTCCACGTGCAACCAGTCGGCGCGCGAGGGACCGGGGCCCGCGACCGCGGTGGCCTCGGCGGCGAGGTTGGCGAAGTCTGCCGACAGGATCGAGGGCGCGATCATCGGGGCAAGCTGGGAACTCATGGCAGACAACTTACGCGGTCGGAGGTCCGCCCCGACGCAGGGCCGGACCCGAGGTGACCGGCACCTCGGGACGCCGGCCGGCGGCCCCGCGCCGCAGCTCAGGCCCGCAGGGTCAGGATGCGCGGTCCGTCGTCGGTGATCGCGATGGTGTGCTCGGTGTGCGCGCCGGGTGTGCCATCGGCCAGGCGCAGGGTCCAGCCGTCGGGATCGGTGAGGAGTTCGTCGGTGCCCGTCCCCCACCACGGCTCCAGCGCGAGGGTCATGCCGGCCTTGAGCTTGAGCCCGCGCCCGGCGCGACCGCGGTTGGGGACGTGCGGGTCCTCGTGCATGGTGTGGCCGAGGCCGTGACCGCCGAAGTCGGTGTTGACCCGGTAGCCGCCCTCGGCGGCGACGGCGCCGATGGCAGCGGAGATGTCACCGAGTCGTCCGCCCGGGACCGCGGCGGCGATCCCGGCGGCCAGGGCATGGCGGGTGGAATCGATGAGCGTGGTGATCGCCGGTCGCGGATCACCCACCTGGACGGTCACCGCGGCATCTGCGACCCAGCCGTCGATCGAGACCGCGAAGTCGAGGGTAAGTACGTCGCCGTCGGCGAGCACGTGGTCGTGGGGCATACCGTGCAGCACGGCGTCGTTGACCGACAGGCAGATGACGTTGCGGAACGGCCCGCTGCCGAAGGACGGGGCGTAGTCCCAGTAACACGACTCGGCACCGCGATCGGCGACCATGGTGCGGGCGTGCTTCTCCAGGTCGAGGACGTTGACACCGGGTTCGGCCCGCGCCGACAGCGTCGTGAGAACCTCCGCCACGAAGGCGCCGGTGACCGCCATCCTGTCGATCTCGGCCGGGGTCTTCAGTTCCATCACGTTGTGGTCTCTCCTCGCAGCTCGGTATTTGAATACCGAGACCACGCTATCACGATCGGTACACAAATACCGGTATGCTCCGGTGCATGGTGCGTGTGCCGCTGACCCCCGAACAGATCGACTCCGGTCGACGGCTCGGCGCCTTGTTGCGCCGGGCCCGCGCCGGCCGCGACCCCGAGACCGTTGCCCGCAGCGCCGGCATCTCCCCCGAGACACTGCGCAAGATCGAGGTCGGACGAATCGCCACGCCGAGCTTCGGCACCGTCGTCGCCATCTGCGACGCCGTCGGACTGCCGATCACCGACGCCGTCGACGTCTGGCGCGGCACCGCCGACGAACCGCTTGCCATGTGAGGCACCACGTCCGCGGTGGCCGTAGTCGCCTCCTCGATCACCGCGGGACAAGCGAACGCGTCGTCGGGGTCGAGCCGAGCGACGCGACAAGGTCGACGACCCGTGGTTGCCGACATCGTCACCTCACCAGGTTTCGACACGGGTCCTCGCCCTCCGGGCTCGATCCCCACTCAACCACCGAAACACCCTGCGCCAGTCGATGATCGAGCCGACGACGAGCGGGAGATCGAACACCTCCGGAGCGGTCAGTCCTTGGTGATCGCGGCCAGGAACATCGCGTCGGTGCCGTGGATGTGCGGCCACAACTGCACGTGCGGGCCGTCTCCCAGATCGTCGGCGCCGACCAGGGCCCGCGCGTCGAGCTGACGGGCACCGTGGACCGAGCCGACGACGTCACCGACCAGATCGGTGGTCTCGGCCGGATGCGGCGAGCACGTCGAGTACACGATGACGCCGCCCGGACGGACCAGCGAGATCGCTTCGGTGAGCAGTTGTCGTTGCAGTGCCACGAGATCTCCGACATCACTCGGCTTGCGGCGCCACCGTGCCTCGGGGCGGCGACGCAGGGAGCCCAGTCCGGTGCACGGTGCGTCGAGCAGGATGCGGTCGAACCCCGGCTCGAGTCCGGTGTTCCCGGTGACGTCACGCGCGTCGGCGACGTGCACCGACACCGGCAGATCCCGAACCACTCCGCGGATCAGGTCGGCACGGTGGTCGCTGATCTCGAGGGCATCGACGTGTGCGGAATCGATGTCGGCGATGGCCCCCAGTAGGGCCGCCTTGCCGCCGGGGCCGGCGCACATGTCCAGCCACCGGCCGCCGTCGGTGCCGATGTCGGCGACGGTGACCGAGCGGGCGACGAGCTGCGAGCCCTCGTCCTGCACACCGGCGTAGCCCTGACGGATCGCCTCCACGTCGCCGGGATCGCCTCCCGGCAAATACACGCAGTACGGGGAGTATCGGCCGACCTCTCCCCCGCTGGTCAACGCAAGTTCTTCGGCGGTGATGAAGCCGGGGCGGGCCACCAGGTGCACCGGCGGGCGGTCGTCGTCGGCGGCGAGTGCGGCCTGCAACTGCCCGGCCGAACGGCCCAGGGCATCGAAGAACACCTCGGCGATCCAGCGCGGGTGGGCATAGCGGAAGGCGAGATTACCGATCAGGTCGTCGGCCATCGGCGGCGCCAGCTCGTCGATCCAGAGCTCCTCGTCGCGCTGGGACACCTTGCGCAGCACCGCGTTCACGAAACCGCTGGGGCCGATCCCGGCCTCCGAACGGACGAGGTCCACCGAGGTGTCGACCGCCGCGTGGGCCCCGATCCGGGTGCGGAGCAACTGGTAGGTGCCCAGCCGCAGCACGTCCAGCAGCTTCCCGTCGATCTCGGCGACCGGCCGATTGGCTGCTGCCACGATCACCGCGTCGAGGGTGCCCTGCGCGCGGGCGGTGCCATAGGTCAATTCCGTCGCCAGCGCCGCGTCACGGCCACTGATGTGCCTCTCCCGCAACATCTTCGGCAGGATCAGGTTGGCATAGGCGTCGCGCTCACGGACCGCACGTAGCACGTCACGCGCGACCTCACGGACCGGATCGATCGCCTTGTCGCGGATCTTGGGATCGCGTTTGGCATCCCGCCCACCGCGCGCCGGACGGCCCCCGGATCGTGCGCCCTCCGATCGAGACCCGTATGGACGCGAGCTCCCTGGCCTGCTCATCCGAGCACACTCCCCTCATCCGGACGGGCCCCGCGGGCCCAGTCGGTGGCCGGCATCGGCTTCTTTCCCGGCGCCTGAACCGATCCCAGCCGCACCGGGACGGTGGCGGTACCGACGTACACGGCCTTCTTGGTGATGCCGAGTGTGCCCGGCGCCAGGTCGGTGGGAGCCTGCGGTTCACCCGCCGACGGGGCGACCGGCCCCAGCTTCAGGCGGGCGTCGCCCAACGTGGTCCAGGCGCCGGGTGCCGGGGTGTGTGCGCGAATCCGGCGATCGACGATGTGGGCGGGCAGATCCCAGCGCACGCGGGCGTCGTCGACCTCGACCTTGGCCGCATGGCTGACTCCCTCGGCGGGCTGTGGGACCGGTACGAGCGTGCCGGACTCGATCCCCGACAACGTGTCCACCAGCAGACCGGACCCGACGTCGGCGAGACGGCCGAGCAGGTCACCGGAGGTGTCGGTGTCACGGATGGTCTCGGTGAGCACCCCGTACACCGGACCGGTGTCGAGGCCCTTCTCCAGCCGGAACGTGCTCGCGCCGGTGGTGGTCTCGCCGGCCGCGATCGCCGCCTGCACGGGCGCCGCCCCGCGCCAGGCGGGCAGCACCGAGAAGTGCAGGTTGATCCAGCCGTGGATGGGCAGCTCCAGCAGTGACGGCGGGACGAGGCCACCGTAGGCGACGACGGCCCCGGCGTCCGGCGCCCAGGCGGTCAGGGTCTCGAGAACCTCCGGCTCTCCGAGGCGGCGCGGGGTGATCACCGGGATGCCGTGGGCGTCGGCGAGTTCGGCGACCGGTGCACGGTGGACCTTGCGACCGCGGCCGGACACCGCGTCGGGCCGGGAGATCACCCCGATCACCTCGTGTTCGGGCCCCTCGACGAGTCGCCGTAATGATGGTACGGCCACCTCGGGTGTGCCCGCGAACACGATCCTCACGCTGTCTGCCTCCACTCGGCCGGGTTGTGCACGATTCTCCACCCCGAAACTCTGGTTCCGGTGATCATCCGATGGTAGGCGGGTCGATCTGCACCCGGATCGGCCCGGTCTCGTGCGCGGCGTTCCGCCGGACCTGCGCTGCGGTGAGCGCCTGGGCGAGTCGCCATCCGTGCCGACGGTCGGTGCGCACCAGCACCCGTTCGATCTCGCCGCCGACGCCGTCACCCCTACCGAAACCCGGAGCCGGCCCACCGCGACCGGACCCGCCGACACTGCCTGCGGCCGCCGACCGCTCCCAGTCCTCGCTACCTGCCGGTGGCCGCACGCCGTCGGGCAGCGGGACCGGGCCGAGGGTGTCGGCGCCGTCGGGCAGTTCGAGCAGGTCGAGGAAACCGCTGACCAGCGCAGCCGGGCCGTCGACCGATGCCATCGTCACCGCGGGCGGGAAGCCCAGCTCGCCGCGGTGGTCGAGCTCGGCGGCCGCGAAGCCGACCGGATCCCATCGGATGACCGCCTGCACGGGGGTCAGTCCCGCGTCGGCGACGATGATCAGCCGTCCGCCGTCGGCGCGCGGCCGGACCCGCGCGCCGATCGCCATCCAGCGTCGCACCGTGTCCTCCTCGGCCCGCAGGTCGGCGCGGTCGAGCTGTGCCCAGGTGTCGAGGACGACCGCCGCGCCGTACCCACCCGGAGCCTCCGGTTCGGCGCCGGGAGTGGCCACCACGACCCGGGCACCCGGCTCCAGTTCGTCGACGACGGTCGATCCGCCGCTGGTCACCACCGGCACCCCGGCGAAGGCCCGGCCGAGTTCCTCGGCGGTGCGACGGGCACCGAGGGTGAGTGCACGGATCTGGGTGGCGCCGCATTCCGGACACCGGAACCGTGATTCCCGCCGACCGCACCAGCGGCAGGTCAGGCTGCCGTCGGCATCCATCTGCAGCGGTCCGTGGCAGGCGCGGCAGCGGGCGTGGGAGCGGCATCGCGCGCAGGCCAGCGACGGGATGTAGCCGCGCCGGGGTACCGAGAACAGCACCGGGGCGTCGGCGGCGACGGCTTTCCGGGCAGCATCGAACGCGGTCGCGGGAATACGTGCGGTGCGAGCGAGGGGGTCTCGGGCGATACGGACGTCCTCGTCGGAGATGGCCTCCACCGCGGGCATCCGGTCGCGGATCAGCGGGCGGTCGGCGACGAGGTCGTGGGCCCACCCGGACGCGATCAGCGACTGGGCCTCGGTGGTGCGGGCGAATCCCCCGATCACCAGCGCCGCGTGCTGTTGGTGGGCGCGCAGCACCGCCACCTCCCGAGGATGCGGATACGGGGCGCGGGGTTCGTTGAGGGAGTCGTCACCGTCGTCGAACACGACGATCAGTCCGAGGTCGTGGACGGGCGCGAAGATCGCACTGCGCGTGCCGAGCACGACGTCGGCGGCCCCGCGGAGCACCGACAGCCACCGCCGGTAGCGGGCCGTGGGGCCCAGCCCCGCCGACAACGTCACGCACCGGTCCCCGAGGAGCGGCTCGCACGCCGACGACAACCGGTCGAGGTCACGCTGGTCGGGCACCACGATGACCACACCCCGGCCGGCGGCCGCGGTGATCGCCGCGAGGTCGGCCAGTCGTTGCGGCCAGTCCTCCCCCGGCAACGCCTGCCACACGGCCCGCGGATGCCCGCTCGTCAGCGATTCCAGGAACGACGCCCCCGCGCGGTAGCGCTGCCAGGCGCTGCGATCCGGGACGACGACATCGGTGGTGGGTTCGGGGGTGGGCTGAGCCTCGGTGCGGGCATGGCGTGGCGGCACCGCCAGGCGCAGCACGTCGGACATGGTCCCGGCGTAGCGGTCGGCGACAGCACGGCACACGCCGGCGAGTTCGCTGGACAGAACGGGTTCGGCGGAGACCACCCGGTCGAGCCAGCCGAGGCGTCCCTCATGGTCGGAGTGCTCGACGCGCTCGAGCAGGAATCCGTCGACAAGGCGCCCCGAGAACCGCACCCGTACCCGTACGCCGGGAATCGCGGACTCGTCCTGATCGGCGTCGACAAGGTAGTCGAACGGTCGGTCGAGATGGGTCAGACCCAACATCGGCAGGACCTTGGCGATCGGCGCGTGCGGGGCGCGCCGACGAGGACCGGCGGCACCCTTGCGCGTACCGCCGGTGCTCGCGGTGTCTGGCCCCGTCGCGGTGTCTGGCCCTGTCGCCGTGCCGGTCTCGGTGGTGCGACCGCCCTTTGCGGTGTCGGCCACGAACGGCCGGGGACTTAGAGTCCGGCGGCCGCGCGCAGCTTCTCGGCGCGGTCGGTCCGCTCCCACGGCAGATCGACGTCGGTGCGACCGAAGTGACCGTAGGCGGCGGTCGGCCCGTAGATCGGACGCAGCAGATCCAGGTCGCGGATGATCGCGAGCGGGCGCAGGTCGAAGATCTCGGTGATCGCCTGCTGGATGTTGACCGGGTCGGTCTTCTCGGTGCCGAAGGTCTCGACGAACAGGCCCACCGGGGCGGCCTTGCCGATCGCATACGCGACCTGCACCTCGATGCGGTCGGCGAGGCCGGCGGCGACGGCATTCTTGGCAACCCAGCGCATCGCGTACGCGGCGCTGCGGTCGACCTTCGACGGGTCCTTGCCGGAGAACGCACCACCGCCATGGCGGGCCATGCCCCCGTAGGTGTCGACGATGATCTTGCGGCCGGTGAGGCCGGCGTCGCCCATCGGGCCACCGAGGACGAACTTGCCGGTCGGGTTGACCAGCAGACGCACATCGGAGGTGTCGAGGGTGGGCAGCTGCAGCTCGGCGAACACCGACTCGAGCACCTCGGTGCGGATGTCGGGGGTGAGCATGTTCTCGAGGTCGATGTCGGCGGCGTGCTGGGTGGAGACCACCACGGTGTCGAGCCGGACCGGCTTGTCGTCCTGGTACTCGATGGTGACCTGGGTCTTGCCGTCCGGGCGCAGGTACGGCAGGGTGCCGTTCTTCCGCACCTCGGTCAGGCGTCGCGACAGGCGGTGGGCCAGCGCGATCGGCACCGGCATCAGCTCGGGGGTCTCGTTGGTGGCGTAGCCGAACATCAGGCCCTGGTCGCCCGCACCCTGGGCGTCGATCTCGTCCTCGGAGATGCCGCTGCGGTTCTCGTGCGAGTTGAACACGCCGCCGGCGATGTCCGGCGACTGCGCACCGATGGCCACGTTCACTCCGCAGGACGCACCGTCGAAGCCCTTGGTGGACGAGTCGTATCCGATGTCGAGGATCTTGGCGCGCACGATGCCCGGGATGTCGACGTAGGCGGTGGTGGTGACCTCGCCGGCGACGTGCACCTGCCCGGTGGTGACCAGCGTCTCCACGGCCACGCGGGCCTTGGGGTCCTCGGTGAGGATCGCGTCCAGGATCGAGTCGCTGATCGCGTCACAGATCTTGTCCGGGTGCCCCTCGGTGACGGACTCGCTGGTGAAAAGGCGTGACGCGGAGCTGGTCATCGGATCCTCTCAGGGTGGTATCGGCGACGCCCGCGTCGCCGGTTGTGGCTTCAAACGTACACAGTGGCAGCGCGGCCTGCGCTGCCGGGAGTGGCAGAACGAGAACGCGTGTCAGATCCCGATTTCATCGGGCACGAGCGCGCGGACCTCGTCAAGGATTCGGCTCGCCATGAGTGTTTTGGAACCCGTCGGCAACGCCGTCTCCTCGCCGCCCGCCGACAGCAGCCAGCCGGTGTTGTCCTCGGTGCCGAACGCCTTGCCGTTGCCGACGGCGTTGACGACGAGCAGGTCGCATCCCTTGCGCTTGAACTTGGCGCGACCGTGGTCGAGTACCCCGCCGGTCTCGTCGCCGGTCTCCGCGGCGAATCCGACGATCACCGTCGTCGCGGCGATCCGGCCCTCGGTGCGCGCCTCGACCAGCCCGCGGAGGATGTCGGGGTTCGTGGTGAGCTCGATCGGGGCGGGGCCCTGATCACCCTTCTTGATCTTGGCGTCGGCCATCGACACCGGCCTGAAGTCGGCGACCGCGGCGGCCATGATCACCACATCGGCGTCGGCCGCCCGTTTGGTCATCTCGGTGGCCATCTGCTCGGCGCTGCCGACACCGACGATCTCGACGCCGGCCGGATCGCCCGCGGCACTGACCGTGCCGGCCACGATGGTGACCTCGGCGCCGCGCTGCGCCGCGGCCCGGCCGAGGGCGTAGCCCTGTTTGCCGGAACTGTGGTTACCCAGGAAGCGGACCGGGTCGAGCGGTTCGCGGGTGCCGCCGGCGCTGATCAGCACACGCAGACCCGCGAGGTCGTACGGCAGGGCGTCGGCGCGGTCGAGCAACAGCTCGGCAACCAGCGCGATCTCCTGCGGCTCGGGGAGTCGTCCGGGACCGCTGTCGGCGCCGGTGAGTCGACCCGACGCCGGGGTCATCACGGTGGTGCCGCGGGCACGTAGGGTCGCGACGTTGGCCTGGGTGGCCGGATGCTGCCACATCTCGGTGTGCATGGCCGGCACGAACAACACCGGACATCGCACCACCAGCAGGGACGCCGTCAGCAGGTCATCGGCGCGACCTGCGGCGGCGCGGGCCATCAGGTCGGCGGTCGCCGGCGCGATGATGACCAGGTCGGCCTCCTGGCCGAGACGGACGTGGCGGACCTCGTCGACCGCGTCGAACACCTCGGTGCTGACCGGGTTGCCGCTCAGCGCCTCGAACGTGGCCGCTCCGATGAACTCCAGGGCCGCCCGGGTCGGGGCGACGTGGACCTCATGGCCGGCCTCGGTGAAATGCCGGATCAGCGAGCACACCTTGTAGGCGGCGATTCCGCCGCCCACTCCGATCAGGATGCGCTTGCGGCCCCGGTTCCCCGGGGCCGGCGTGGTTGCCGACTCTGCGGTCATGTGCGCGTGCCCGGCCGCGTTCTCGCTACTCGCCCTCGGTGTGCTCGAGCAGGTCGGAGTGGATCTCGCGCATCGCGATCGACAGCGGCTTCTCCTGCAGACCCGGCTCCACCAGCGGGCCGACGTACTCGAGGATGCCGTCGCCGAGCTGGTTGTAGTAGTCGTTGATCTGGCGGGCGCGCTTGGCCGCGTAGATCACCAGGGCGTACTTCGACGACGCACGCTCGAGGAGGTCGTCGATCGGCGGGTTGGTGATGCCCAGCGGGGTGTCGTAGACCGGTGCGTCGGCGATCTCGGTGGAATCGAAGTTGGTCGGCGTGCTCACGCGAACTCCTGCAATGGTCGTGGATGGGTCGGGCGAGAACAGACGCGTCCGACGGTGGTCGGTGGATCGGATCAGTCGGGGCGGTCGCCGCTGCTGTGCTCCAGGGCAGGCGCTCGGTCGAGATGATCGTGTCCGACCAGCAAGGATACCAATTCATCGGCCACCTGGTCGACTTGCCTGTTCACGAGGACGTGGTCGAACTCGCCCTGGGCGGCCATCTCGGTCCGTGCGGTGGCCAGTCGACGCTCGATCGCCTCCGGTGTCTCGGTGCCGCGGCCGGTCAGCCGGGCGACCAATTCCTCCCAGCTCGGCGGTGCGAGGAACACCAGGATCGCCTCGGGCAGGCGGTGGCGGACGTTGCGGGCACCGACGAGGTCGACCTCGAGCAGTACCGGGACGCCCGAGTCGAGGGCGTCGGCGACCGGGCGCAGCGGGGTCCCCGACCGCTGCAGGCCGCCATGGATGTCAGCCCACTCGAGGAGTTCGTCGGCATCGATCATCCGGTCGAACTCCGCACGGCTGACGAAGTGATAGTCGCGTCCGTCGACCTCACCGGGTCGCGGGTCGCGGGTGGTCGCCGAGACGCTGAACCACAGGTCCGGCACGAGGTGCTTGACCCGCGCGACCACGGTGGACTTGCCCACGGCAGAGGGGCCGACCAAAACAACCAGTCGGCCCCTCGCACGCGCGGGCTGTGCTGCTCCGTTCACGCTGCCTGTTTCGGCGTCGATCAGGAGCTGAACTTCTCGAGCAGCGCCTTGCGCTGACGATCACCGAGACCACGCAGGCGGCGGGTCGGAGCGATCTCCAGCTCGGTCATGATCTCCTGTGCCTTGACCTTGCCGACCTTCGGCAGGGCCTCGAGCAGGGCCGAGACCTTCATCTTGCCCAGGATCTCGTCTTCTTCGGCGTCCTTGAGCACCTGCTTGAGGTCGGTGCCACCACGCTTGAGGCGCTCTTTGAGCTCGGCGCGCACTCGGCGGGCGGCAGCGGCCTTCTCCAACGCAGCGGCGCGCTGCTCGTCGGTCAACTGGGGAAGCGCCACGGGGTCCTCCGTCTTTCGTTCTCGATCTGGACTGCACCGGCACCAAGTGGTGCCCGGTGGCGTGTGGCCGCTCGGCGTGGGTGCGGCGGGTTGGTTGCCCGGCACTCACCGATTGGTGCGGCGAAAGCGACCGTACCCACGTGAGCTGGCATTTGCGAGGCCCACCCCTGGTGATCGCGTCGACAGCCGTGATGTACACACGCCATCTGTCGTCGATGCAGATCGGGTCCGGTCGATACCAACGCTACCCCATCCGGGTAACCCGCTTCGAACAAAATTGCAGGTGAGAGGCATCTCTGCGCCGCGGCGGACCCTTCAGCGCCCAGTGAGACGCGTTGGGCGACGCCGAACGACTGAGACCTGTGTGACAACTGGGACCCGCACCGAAAAATCGGAAGTCGTTGCGCACGTTGCGCGTGTCGCACGGTGTCCGGACCGGTCGGATGACCCTCCCGACCGCTGTCCATCGATCGGCCTACAGTCGGGAATCGGCCTGAAGTCGGGATCAGCCGACAACCGGGATCGTCGCGATCGCCACGGTCCCCCCACTGCTCCGCGGGGCGAAGGTGAGCGTGCCGCCCGCGGCGGCGAGCCGGACCTGCCGAGACGCCAGACCGAGATGTCCCTCGGCCAGTCGCGCCGTCAGTCTGCCGGGTTCGAGCTCTCCGGGCGGGATACCCACCCCGTCGTCGACGACGATCAACCGAGCCTTTCCAGGTCCCTGCGTGGCCCGACCGGCGCTGTAGCCGTCGCGGTCGAATGTGGGGTCAGCGGGGTCGGGGTCAGCGGGGTCGGGGTCAGCGGGGTCGAAGGCAACGGCGTCGAAATCTGCGGCGTCCAAGTCTGCAGCGTCCTCGTGTTCGTACTCGAGGGTCAGCTCGATGCGGGTCGCGTGGGCATGTTTGACGGCGTTGGTCAGGAGTTCGCGGGCGGTGGCATACAGCAGTTCGTCGGCCGGGGTCGGACGCTCGCGCCAGGCGGCGGTGTCGACGATCACGGTGAGCCCGGTGCTGACCGCGGTGCTGCGGCCGAGTTCGGTGACCGCCACACCGAGTCCGTGGTGATCGAGGACGGCCGGGTTGAGTGCGGTCAGCGTCGACCGCAGCAGATCACCGGACTCGCGCAGGGCGGCCTCGATCCGGTCGATCGCCTCGCCGTCCCCCCGTCGGGCGGCGGCCACGTCCCCGCGCGCGGCCAGGACGTATTGCAGGGCACCGTCGTGCAGGTGGTCGGCGAGCTCGCGGCGGGCCCGCCGATCGATGGTGCTCACATCGTCGAGCAATTGCGCCCGATCGCGGGCCAGGGCGGCGATCGTGTCCACCCGTGATCGCGCGATCGCCGACAACGCGACGCTGCCGACGCCCAGCCCGCCGATGACCAGGGTGTGCAGCAGCACCGACGACCACGGCTCCCCGTTGGCCGGGCGTGCCGCCGCCGACGCCACGAGGAACACCACGGTGGTCGGGATGGCGATGGTCACACACACCCCGGGTCGCAGTCCGGTGGCGGCGGCCATCGGGATCAGCGCGAAGCCGGTCAGCAGCACATCGGAGGTCCAGCTGGTGGCATCCGACCGGGCGGCGAGGACGGCCACCGCGGTGAGCGCGGCGAGATCGACGAACAGCGCCGCCCACGCCCACTCCTGCACCCGCGGGTCCGGACGACGGGCCAGGAGCAGGGTCGACGCGGTCCATCCGAGGTATACGCCGACCACCGCCCACGTGACGGCGAGGAACTGTTCGGGTGGATCGCAGGCGATCACCAGCACCAAGAACACTGCCAGGATCAGTCGCATCCCGACCTGCGCACGCACCCCGTCGACCCCGGTCCGCACCACCGGAGCCCTCATTCGATGAGTCGGCGTCGCATGCCCTCGGCGACGGCGGCGGCACGGTCGGAGACGCCGAGCTTCTGATACAGGTTGGCGGCGTGCGTCTTGACCGTCGACGCCCCGATGTAGAGTTCGGCGGCGATCTGCGGAATCGACAGTCCCCGCGCGAACCCGTTGAGCACCTGACTCTCCCGTTCGCTGAGCGCGGGGGCATCCGGCTGGGCGTGGGCGCGGATCTGGGCGACCAGACCACCGGCGAGTTCGGGGGGTACCACCGTCTCCCCCTTCGACACCCGTTCCACGGCACCGATGATCGCGTCGCGGTCGGAGTTCTTCGACACATAACCCGCGGCACCCTCGCGCAACGCATCGAACACCACCACGGAGTCGGTCACCGCCGACAGCAACAGCACCCGGGTGCGAAGGCCGTCGCGGACCACCGCGTGCACCACATCGGTTCCGGTGAGGTCGGGCATCTGCTGGTCGACGACGGCCACGTCGGGCTGCAGGTCGGTGATCATCGCGATGCCGCTGCGACCGTCATCGGCCTCGCCGAGCACGCGGATGCGGCCGCTGGCGGCCAGCCCGCGTGCGAGTCCGTCGCGGAAGAACGGATGATCGTCCACCACGACGACACTGATCTGGCGGTTCATCGGGCTCCTCAGGGCACGGGTGTCGGGTCGAGCGAGTTGCCCGGCGGGATGGTCCCGCAGCTGTCGGCGGTCGGTCGCCCGGCGAAGCGATCGGCGAGGAACCGGGAGGCGTCGGTCTCGAACGGCTGGTAGGCACTGCCGTGCGACTTGCCCGCATAGGTCCGGAAGTCGACGCGGACACCGCGGGTGCAGTAGTCGCGGGCCAGACCGCGGACGTCGCCGGTGATCATCACGCCGTCGCCCGTCGCATCGGACTGGCCGATGCCCAGCAGCATCGGGGTGCGCGGAGTGCCCGCGGTGCCCATGATGTTGTCGTTGAGTGCGTCGACGACGGCGGGAACGTCGAGCAGCGAGTGGTACGGCGCGCGCACCATGTCGGCGTCGGTGAGCCCCGGGTAGCTCCGGGCGAAGTCGGTGATGCACTTGTCGGCGACCGTGGCGGTCAACTGGCTGCCGCGCGCTGACAGGAACGACGCACTGTTGATCGGGTACGCGCGCTGATAAGCGACGATGATGGCGGGAATGACGCCGGCCCAGTCCTTGGTCCCGCTGACATACGGCAGGTTGTGGGCCAGGTCCACCGGCAGACCGCCCGCGGCGGCGCCGACGATACGCAACTCGGGTGCGTACCCCGGCGCGAGTTCGGCGGCGAAGTCGGTGGGCACCGAGCCCCCGGAGTACCCCACCATGCCGACCGGGGTGGACCGCGGGAGTGACAACACCGACTGCGCGGCGCGGACACCATCGAGGGCGGCGTATCCCGACAGCCGGCCGACGGTCCACTCGTTGTCCGGGCCCTCGTAGTCGGTGACGACCAGGGTGTGACCGGTGGCAAGGTAGCCGGACATGGCGACCTGTTCGACAGTGGTGAGCGGACTCGGATTGTTGCCGCGCAAGGTGTACGACGGAACGCAGACCGGTCCGAGACCGTCGTAGGCCATGTTGAAGCTCACCAGGCGTGGCGTCGGGGCCCCGCCGGGTGGGCGGATGATCGTGGTGACCGTGGCGGTCGGGGCCCCACGGTGGTCGGTGGTGCGATACAGCGCCTGCGTGGCGCGCAACGGTGTCGGTGTGCCGAGGATTCCGATGCTCACCTCGCGGGTCCGCAGGACCGTGCCGGGAACGACGGAGTCGAGGGGCCGCGGCGACCGGTAGAACGGGTCGGCCGACGGACTCGGATCGCCCGCGGCCGGAGTGTCGGCGACCGCGCGGGCGTCGAGGGCCCCGGTGAGACCGACCACCACCGACACCGCCACGAGGACGGCGATCATCCACCTCATCCGTCCTGATCCCTGCCTGCCAGTGGCCATCGAGCACCCTCCTCCGATTCGCCGGTGTCACTTCGACGACGCCGGTCGGTCTCCTTGTACCGCCTGGACGGTATCTGCGCACGCTGTCGGAGACATCCGCCGATCTGCCGACTCCTCCCCCGATTGGGGGAGGACACGTTCCCCCACCCGATCGCCGGGTCGGCCGAATCCGGAAACCCACCCTGACCGGCAAAGTCATACATGTCAGAAACAACGACGACCACGCCCCACAAGGACGAGGTCACCGGTCGAAGGAGACCCACCATGATCACCACCGACACCACCACGATCAACGGCACCCACGTCACCGGAATTGCAGCCGAGAACACTGCCGCCGAGAACACCGGCCGGAAGGGTCTGCGCAGCCGCAAGGGCCGTCTCCTGGCCGTGCTCGCCGGGGTCGGTGCCGTGGGGGCGCTTGCGGCGGGTGGTGCCGGATTGGCCAGTGCCGGAACCCTGCCGGTGGGTCAGGCGACCACCGCGATGACCATCACCAACCACACCGACAAGACCGAGTACCTCACCAGTGCCGACCCGGGCGCCGGTAGCTGGATCAACGCCCCGCGCGGCACCCTGGCCCCCGGCGCGTCGGAGATCGTCACCGCATCCACGCACGGCAACCACGAGACCGTCACGATCAACTACCGGATCGGTGCGGTCGGCCCGCACGCGGTGTACCAGCTGGTGAACGTCGCCGGCGGCACCAACACCAACGCCACCGGCGTCACCGGCGGCCACTACTGGATCAATGCCAACGTCTCGACAGGCTTCCCGCATGCCAACGCCGGCTACGACCTCTGGTGATCTGAACGGGGCAGCCAGAGATGGGGCAGCCACACACGCGGCGCAGCCGCCGGCCAGGAGACCTGCATGGGGACGACGCCGCGAGAATGTGACCTGAAGGCAGCCGACACGGGTGGCGGGGTGACGGGGTGAACCGTCACCCCGCCACCCGTGTATGGACGGACCTGTGTCGTCGGTCACCGAATCCACATGCGTCCGTCGATTCACGTCCGTGGAATCACGTCTGCTGCTCGCGTGCCGCGGTGGCCACCTCCACCCGCGAGCGCAGACCCGTCTTGGTGAGAATGTGGGAGACATGGGTCTGCACGGTGCGCGGGGAGACGAACATGCGGGCCCCGATCTCCTTGTTGGTCAACCCCTCGCACACCAGACCGACGACGCGTGTCTCGGTGGCGGTCAACGCCTCCCATCCGCTCGTCGCCGATCGGTGGGATTCCCGGGAGCCGCGCCGCACGCCGAGCGCACGGACCCGGGCCAGCGCGCGGTCGCGGTCGAGTCGCGCACCGCAGTACTCATAGACGGCCAGCGCCTCGTCGAGCAAGGAGAGCGCACGCGCCCGGTCCCCCGCCGACGCCGCCGCGCACGCAGCCTCCTCCCTGACCTGCGCGGCCGGCCATCCCCATGCCTGCGACCCGAACAGGTCGGCGGCCGCGACCAGCGCCGTGACGTCGCCCACAGCCATCGCCGTCACACAGGCCGCCGTCGCCTGCAGCCGCACCGTCGGTTCCGGCCCGCGCGATCCCGACCGCGCCATGCGCAGGTCGTCGGCGAGATCGTCGGCGATCTGACGGACGAGGCGTTCCTGCCCGGTGAGCCGGGCGGTGCGGGCGATGTCGAGAACCCGATCGGCGAATCCGCGACCCGGCCGGATCCGCGCAGCCGCCCACAGCGACCGCACCAGAACCGCGGCCCGGTCGAGGTCGCCGTCTGCCTCGAGCGCGGCGAGTTCGGCCACCCCGGGATAGTCGATCCCGAACTGCAATGGCAGGCCTCGATGTCGAAAAGCATCCAACCGGCTCCGTGCACGGGCCACGTCACCGCGATGGGCGTCGAGGTAGGCACGATTGCCCACCGCGATCGAGATCCACCCGGTGCCGGTCTCGGCCGCCGACTCCAACGCGGTATCGAACTCGGCGACGGCATCGTCCCATTCCGCCTCGGCGGCCCGCGCATCCCCGCAGAGGAAACCCAGATACGAATCAGACCAACGGAATTCACCGCCGGAACGGTGGCGGATCCGGTCCACGCGTTCGACCACGGCGATGGGTCCGCTGTGCGCGAGGGTCGCCCACAGCCGGTACACCGGCGCGAGGTCGTCGGCGATCGACGACCCCGACGAGCCGCTGGCCGCGCGGGCCCCTGCGGTGTCGAGTTCCGCGAGCAGTGCGACGGCACGGCCGGGTGCGCCACCGAAGAGCGCCTGGCTCGACCGGAGCACGAGTTGCGTCGCCCGGGCCTCGGCGGCCTGCGGATCGGTCCCGGCGAAGTCGGCGACGCCGGAAGGGATCTCGTCGTCGCCCACCACGTGACCGGCGAGCTGACGAATCCATGCCCGGCGAATGGTCATCGTGTCGCGCACTCCCCGCGGCAGTCCGCCGATCGACAGGGCACGATCGATCATCGCCACCGCACCGTCGGCGTCGGCGCGACTCACGAGGGCCCGGACCAGCTCCGCCTGCAACCGGGCGGCGATCCTCGGGTCGGCGACGGTGTCGATGCGCGTACGGATGAGGCGTTCGGCGACCGGCCCCCGGCCCGCTCGGATCAGATTGTGGACACGATGCACCAGCATGCGGTCGGCGTCGGCGGTGCCTGCCTGGGTCTCGGCCATCTCGAGCAGATCCGCGGCCACCTCCGGGGCGAGCTCCTCGGCTTCGGCAACCGCGGTACGCAGTACATCGAGGATCAGCGCGGTGTCATCGGTGCCGGGATGCCGATCGGTGCGGTCTCGGCCGCCACCCGCACGTATCCGGTGTCCGGCGACCACAGCGGCGGACATGCCGCGCTGCTCGGCCAGGCGCGCCAGTCGGTGGTGGGTCGCACGCCGGAATCCCTGCGACAAGCCGTCGTAAGCGACCTCGCGGAAGACGTCGTGAGCGAAGTCGACGGTGAGTTCTCCCTCGGTGCGCAGGGTGACCATTCCGGCCCGGTCCGCGTGTGCGAGCGGGATGTCGAGATCGGCCGGGTCGTAGAACATCAGCTCGGCGAGCAATTCCAGGGAAACGCGGGTGCCACAAACCGCGAGGGTCGCGAGGACATCGCGTGTCGCGTCGTCGAGCCCGCCGAGGTGATCTCGCACCACACGGTCGAGATGCCCCGGACGAACCACGCGAGCTTCGTCGTCGAGTTCGACGCCGGCCCCCTCGAGCCCGGTGGTCGACCGAAGCGCACCCGCCTGCTGCCACGCACGTACGAGCTCACAGACGAAGAGCGGATTGCCCTGGGCGATGGAGACGGCGCGGGTCAACGCGGGTCCCGGTGCCCCGCCGACCATGTCGGTGACGATCTGGCGCACCATCTCAGGGGTCAACGGAGGCAACCTGATCGCGATATCGGCCTGCTCCACGAGCGAATCCAGGCGGGTACGGCCGGGGATCGGCCGGGCGGAGACGATCACGATCAGCGGCAACACCTGCGAGGTCCATACCAGCCGTCGCAGCACCGTCAGGCTGGCCTCGTCGGCGTTGTGCGCGTCGTCAACCCACACGAGGACCGGTCCGGTCGCGGCGAGATCGTCGATGCGCTCGAGAACGTACTCACCGGGATGAATGTCGGGTGCGACCCCGCCCATCAGCGCCGTGACCACCGAGAACGCCTCGGTGCGGCGGCGTTCGTCGCCACGGGAACGCAGGACGATGGGAGCACCCCGATCGGAGGTGGCGGGTTCAGGGACGCCGAGATACACGTCGGCGAGCAGGGTCGAGATGAGGTGACTCTTGCCGATACCCGGTGGGCCCTCGATGACGATCGAGGTGCCGCGTCGGGTCTCGAGGGCCGTGAGAAGGCTCTCGCGGAGTCCGGCGACGACGTCGGGACGTGACCGCTCGGCCAACAGGGCCCCGGACCGTTCACTCACCGGTGACATGCTAATCGGACATTCCCAACCGGGCTCACAATGGCTGCTGCACCCGGATCGGATCCGGGTCTCGTCGATCCGACTGATCGCGGTGACCTCGTCGACCGCATGGGCGCGATACGTCCTGGCGATACCACTGATCGGATGCGGGTCGAGCAGCGCGCCCAGGCACTGTTCGACGGCCCGGCTGGTCCGGCGTACGCCGTCTCCCCCCGCCGCAACCACGCCCACCACCGACCGCAGCCGACACCGTGCGGCGTTGCGCGCTGTCCGCACCCCGACGCGCGGCCGGGAACGCCCGGACCGGGCCACCGCACCCTCTCGGGCGACGGTTCGATCGACAAGCACTGCGGCGCCCACGGTACCGGTTCTGGCAGCGGCGGCGACCGTTTGGTCGCCGACGACGCCGACGGGTCCAGGGATACCGCGGATCGTTGCGACGTCGACTCGTCCTGGTCGATCAACGATCCGATGCAGGCACGAGAGGACTTCGTCGACACCTGTCGTTTAGTGCTAGCATCGCGGGAAATGAGTTCTTCACAACAGTCGATTCCGCGCAAGGGGCGCATCACAGTGACCAGCGAAGATCCACGTGCGATGCGTACTCGTACGAAGCTGGTCGAAGCATTCACCCGGCTCGCCGACTCGGGACCGGTCACGGTTGCGGCCCTGACAGGCGCCGCAGGTGTGCATCGCTCCGTCTTCTACAAGCACTTCGCGTCACCGGATGACCTGGCCGTCTACATGTTGCGCGACCTGTTCACCGCGCTCAGTGACGCCGATGTCCGGATGCGTGGCCTGTTCGCGGTGGACGGACTCGCGGCGAGTCGGAGTGCAATGTCGGCCTTCGTCGGATTCATCGATGCGCGTCGGGCAGTTTATGCGCCGCTGCTCGGATCACACGCGCCGGCGGGCGCCGTGCGCCGGATCACGGAGGCCTTCACAGAACTGACCGCCACCGCGCTCGACCAGATGACCACCCGTCCACCAGAAGTGGACACGGCGGTGCTCGCGCCCTTCCTGGCGCACGGAGTGCTCGGAGTCGTCGGACGCTGGCTGGACGACGAGGAATCGAAAGGGTCACAGGAACAGGTCGTTGAGCAACTGGTTCTGTGCTTTCCATCCTGGCTGGCAGCAGATTCGACGAAGACCTCGACCTCGGCACATGCCGCAGGGAACCAGTCCTCAACCAATGGGAGAAGGTAGCAGCATGCCGAGTTTCGACGGCAAGACAGCGATAGTCACCGGGGCGACCACCGTCGACCCGGGCGGGCTCAACATCGGAGGCGCCACCGCAACCGAACTCGTTGCAGGTGGGGCGAAGGTCGCGCTCGCCGATATCAACATCGAAGGCGCGCAGGCACTGGCCAAACAGCTCAACGAGCGTGCCGGTCACAGCGTGGCGATCGCGGTCCACACCGATGTCCGATCCGAGCAGCAGATCGAGCAGCTCGTGGCGACCACTGTCGAGCAGCTCGGCGAACCGACGATCGTGATCAACATCGCAGGCGTGTTCCCGCCTGATGACACCGAGGTCGCCACGATGACGGTCGAGGCCTGGGACAACGTCATGGCGGTGAATCTCCGAAGCGTCATGCTGCTGAGCAAGCACACACTGCCTTACCTGCGTAAGGCAGGCGGGACAATCGTCAGCACGGCATCCACACACGGATCGGCAGGCGACACGAGCCTGAGTGGGTACGGCGCATCCAAGGCCGGCGTGATCGCACTCACCAAGTTCCTCGCCACCCAGTACGGGCTGGAAGGGGTCCGGTGTAACGCCGTCAGCCCAGGAACCACGACGTCGCCACCTGCTCAGCAGCTCCCCGAGGAGATCAAGGACATCTTCCGCCGGCAGAACCTCAACCCCGAGATGCCCTCGCCGGAGCAGCAGGCCAAGGTATTCGCGTTCCTGGCCTCCGACGACTCCGCCGGCATCAACGGACAGGAGATCAAGGTCGACGCCGGTCTCCTGTCACACCAGCCGATGGTGGCCGATATGCGATCGCTGGGCGCGACGACGGTGTGACCCCCGGTGAGGATCCCGGGTCGAGCAGGCCCGAGCTCATCCGGTCACCGCGCTCGCCTCAGCCCGCCCGAACACTCGATGGACGTGGTCTCGACGCGGGTTCCTGCCCGCACCCCGCTCCGCCGGCAGCCGCCGCCGGGATTGGCGGGGACACCGGGACACGACAGGTTGCGCGGAGTCGAGAGAACGGCAGTTCCGTCCGTGTCGCGGCCGCTGCCGCCTACAACGCCGACTCGACCTCGTCGCGGGTTCGTTCGAAGGCGGCGCGAATGGCGGCGACGTCGGGACCGGCACGCAGCACGCCGCGCGAACTCGCGGGCAGCAGCCACGACGAGTCGGCGTCGGCGAAGACCTCGGGAAGGTCCGCTGCGGTGGCGCCCTGAGCGCCCAGCCCCGGCGAGAGAATCGGGCCGCGCAATGCGCTCAGATCCAGCCCGTGGGCGCGGGTCGCGCCGACCACCACGCCGACGGTTGCCGAACCGTCGGCGTTCACCGCGGCGGCGTCGTCGACGATGCGCTGGCCGACGGTGCGCCCGTCGGCATCGGCGAGCTGCACCTGCGCGCCCTCCGGGTTGGAGGTTCGGGCGAGCACGAACACTCCCCGACCGCCGGCCCGGGCGGCGTCGACAGCCGGTGCGAGGGAACCGAATCCGAGGTACGGCGACACCGTCACCGCGTCGGATACCAGCGGGGATGCGTCACCCAGCCATGACTGCGCATAGGCGGCCATGGTGGAGCCGATGTCACCGCGCTTGGCGTCGGCCAGGACCAGCGCACCGGCCCCCCGGCAGCCGGTGATGACCCGTTCGAGGACCGCGAACCCGGCCGACCCGAACGCCTCGAAGAACGCGACCTGCGGCTTGATCACCGCGGCGGCGGGACCGAGCGCTTCGATGCAGATGTCGGCGAACCGGCCGAGGCCGTCGGCATCCACCGACAGCCCCCAGGCCTCGAGGAGTTCGGTGTGCGGGTCGATGCCGGCACACAGCCGGCCCCGCGCGTCGACCGACGCGCGGTAGCGGTCCCCGAACCCGGTCATCGTTCGTTCACCAGTGCGGCGTGGCGACGCTGGATGGACTCGACACCCATCTGCTCGTTGCGTGCGGCCTCGATACCCTGCACCGCAGCACTGGCACCTTGCACCGTGGTGATGCACGGGATACCGACCGACACTGCGGCACTACGGATCTCGTAACCGTCGACACGCGGTCCGGACTGGCCGAACGGAGTGTTGATCACCATCGCGATCTCGTGCGCACGAATCGCGTCGATGACGGTCTTCTCCCCCGGCGCGGCCTCGAAGTGCTTACGCACCGTGGTGCACTCGACGCCGTTGCGGCGCAACACATCCGCAGTGCCCTCCGTGGCCAGGATGGTGAACCCGAGATCGGCGAGATGCTTGACCGGGAACAGCAGTGCCCGTTTGTCCTTGTTGGCCACCGAGACGAACACCGCACCCTGGGTGGGCAGCGACCCGTAGGCAGCGGTCTGCGATTTGGCGAAGGCGCGACCGAAATCGGAGTCGATGCCCATCACCTCGCCGGTGGACTTCATCTCCGGGCTCAGCAGCGAGTCGATGCCGGTGCCGTCATGGCGGCGGAACCGGTTGAACGGCAACACCGCCTCCTTGACCGCGACCGCCGACGAGGTCGGCATCGTCCCGCCGTCACCGGTGGCGGGCAGGATCGCCTGCTCGCGCAGCTCTGCGATGGAGGTGCCGAGCATCACGCGGGCACAGGCCTTGGCGAGCTGCACCGCCGTGGTCTTCGACACGAACGGTACGGTGCGGCTCGCCCGCGGATTGGCCTCGAGCACATAGAGGACGTCGTCCTTGAGCGCGTACTGCACGTTGAGCAGACCCCGCACCCCGATGCCCTTGGCCAGGGCTTCGGTGGAGGCGCGCACCATCGCCAGATCGGCACGACCCAGGGTGACCGGCGGGAGCGCGCACGCGGAGTCGCCGGAGTGGATGCCGGCCTCCTCGATGTGCTCCATGATCCCGCCGATGTACACCTCGTCGCCGTCACACAGCGCATCGACGTCGATCTCGACGGCGTCCTCCAGGAAGCGGTCCACCAGCACCGGGTGATCGGGGGTGAGCTCTGTGGCGCGAGAGATGTAGTCGGCCAACGACTTCTCGTCGTACACGATCTCCATGCCGCGACCACCGAGGACATACGACGGACGCACCAGCACCGGGTAACCGATGCGGGCGGCGGTGTCGCGGGCCTCCTCGAAACTGGTCGCGGTACCGAACGCGGGGGCGGGCAGTCCGGCGGCGGTGAGCACCTTGCCGAACTCGCCACGGTCCTCGGCGAGGTCGATGGCCTTGGGGTTGGTGCCGACGATCGGCACGCCTGCCGCCTCGAGTCGATGCGCCAGACTCAGCGGGGTCTGCCCGCCGAGTTGCACGATCACGCCGGCCACGGCGCCCGACTGCGATTCCGCATGGTAGACCTCGAGGACGTCCTCGAAGGTCAGCGGCTCGAAGTAGAGGCGGTCGGCGGTGTCGTAGTCGGTCGACACGGTTTCCGGGTTGCAGTTGACCATCACGGTCTCGTACCCGGCCTCGCTCAAGGTCAGCGCCGCGTGCACACACGAGTAGTCGAACTCGATGCCCTGCCCGATGCGGTTGGGACCCGAACCGAGGATGAGCACCTTCGGCCGCTCGGTCTGCGGGGCGATCTCGCTGGTGGCGGCGGGATCGAGCTCGTAGGTCGAGTAGTGGTACGGCGTCTTGGCCTCGAACTCGGCCGCACAGGTGTCGACGGTCTTGTACACCGGCCGCACACCGAGCTCGTGACGGCGCGCGCGGACCTCGTCCTGGTCGGCGAACTCACTGCGCAACGCCGCGATCTGGCGGTCGGAGAAACCGCTCGACTTGGCCTCCCGCAGCAGATCCACGGTCAGCTCGTCGGCGTCGCGGATCTCGTTGCCCAGCGCGCCGATCCCGGCGATCTCGGCCAGGAACCACGGGTCGATGGCGGTGGCCTCGTAGACCTGCTCGATGGTGGCGCCGGCGTCGAAGGCCAGCATCAGCCCGTAGAGGCGGCCGTCCTTGGGGGTCTTGAGCGACTCGAGCAGCTCGTCGAGATCCAGCGTCGCCGGATCGGGGCGGTGCGGCTCGGTCCAGAACCCGGCGGCCTTGGTCTCCAGCGACCGCATCACCTTGCCGAGGGCCTCGGCGAAGCTGCGGCCCAGGCTCATCGCCTCGCCGACCGACTTCATGGTGGTGGTCAGGGTGTCGTCGGCACCGGGGAACTTCTCGAACGCGAACCGTGGCGCCTTCACCACGACGTAGTCGAGGGTCGGCTCGAAGCAGGCCGGCGTCTCCTCGGTGATGTCGTTGGTGATCTCGTCGAGGCTGTAGCCGATGGCCAGTTTCGCGGCGATCTTGGCGATCGGGAAGCCGGTGGCCTTCGAGGCGAGCGCCGACGACCGCGACACGCGTGGGTTCATCTCGATGACCACCAGGCGTCCGTCGCGCGGGTCCTGCGCGAACTGGATGTTGCAACCACCGGTGTCGACGCCGACCTGACGCAGGATGGCGATCGAGAGATCGCGCATCTTCTGGTATTCGCGGTCGGTGAGGGTCATCGCGGGCGCCACGGTGACCGAGTCACCGGTGTGCACACCCACCGGGTCGACGTTCTCGATGGAGCAGATCACCACGACGTTGTCGCGGTGATCGCGCATCAGCTCGAGCTCGTATTCCTTCCAGCCGAGGATGGACTCCTCGATCAGGACGTTGGCGGTCGGTGACGCGGCCAGACCGCCACCGGCGATGCGCTCGAGGTCGGTCTCGTCGTAGGCCATACCCGAGCCGAGCCCACCCATGGTGAACGACGGCCGCACCACGACGGGGTAGCCGAGCTCGGCGACCGTCGCGCGGACCTCTTCCATGGTGTGACAGACCGCCGACCGGGCGCTCTCACCACCGACCTCGGCGACGATGTCCTTGAACTTCTGCCGGTCCTCACCGCGCTGGATGGCGTCGAAGTCGGCGCCGATCAGCTCGATGCCGTACTTGTCCAACGAACCGCGATCATGCAGTGCCACAGCGGCATTGAGTGCTGTCTGCCCACCCAGGGTGGCCAGCACGGCGTCGATCGGGTGGCCACCGTCGCGCTCGGCCTCGATGACCTTCTCGATGTACTCGGCGGTGATCGGCTCGATGTAGGTGGCGTCGGCGAACTCCGGGTCGGTCATGATGGTGGCCGGATTGGAGTTCACCAGGCTCACCCGCAGGCCCTCGGCCTTGAGGACGCGGCACGCCTGGGTGCCGGAATAGTCGAACTCGCAGGCCTGGCCGATCACGATCGGACCGGAACCGATGACCAGGACGTGGGACAGATCTGTGCGGCGCGGCATCAGGCCCTCGCTCCTCGTGCGCGGTCACCCTCGAGGAGGGTGACGAATTTGTCGAACAGGTACGCGGCGTCGTGGGGTCCGGCGGCCGCCTCGGGGTGATACTGCACCGAGAACGCGCGGCCGGAGGCCAGCTCCACACCCTCGACGGTGCCGTCGTTGGCGCAGACATGGCTGACCCGCGCCCGGCCGAAGTCGGTGTCGAATTCCTCGCCGGCCTCGCCCTCGAGCGCGAAGCCGTGGTTCTGTGCGGTGATCGACACCGTGCCGGTGGCGTGGTCGATCACCGGGATGTTGATGCCGCGGTGTCCGAAGGTCATCTTGTAGGTGCCACGACCGAGTGCCCGGCCCAGGATCTGGTTGCCGAAGCAGATGCCGAACAGCGGCAGGTCGGCGCCGAGCACCTCACGGGTCAGCGCGACGGAGGTGTCGGCGGTGGCCGGGTCACCCGGACCGTTCGACAGGAACACGCCGTCGACGCCGAGGTCACGGATCTGCTCGAAGGTCGTCGTGGACGGCAACACCTGCACCGCGACGCCGCGCTCGGCGAACATGCGCGGGGTGTTGGTCTTGATACCCAGGTCGATGGCGGCCACCCGGAAGCGGGTCTCCCCGGCCGGTTCGACCAGGTACCCGGTGTCGGTGGTGACCTCGCCCGCGAGGTCGGCGCCCTTCATCGACGGCTGGTTGCGGACCCGGGTGAGCAGGTCGTCGGTGTCGGCGAGGGCGGCACCGGAGAACACGCCGGCGCGCATCGAGCCGTGATCGCGCAGCACGCGCACCACCGTGCGGGTGTCGATGCCGGAGATCCCGACGACGCCCTGGCGCACCAGCTCGTCCTCGAGGGAGGTGGTGGCCCGCCAGTTGGAGACGCGGCGGGTGGGGTTGCGCACGGCGTAACCGGCGACCCAGATCTTGCCCGAGTCGCCGTCGACACCCTGGCTGCCGGCGCTGCCGGTGGACTCGCCGTCCTCGTCGTTCCAGCCGGTGTTGCCGATCTGCGGGGCGGTCGCCACCACGATCTGCCGGTGATAGCTCGGATCGGTGAGGGTCTCCTGATAGCCGGTCATGGCCGTGCAGAAGACCGCCTCGCCGAGGGTCTCACCGACGGCACCGAATGCCCGGCCGGTGAAAACCTGCCCGTTCTCGAGCACCAGAACCGCTGGGGTCATTGATCTTTCCTCTGTTCGATATCGGGCTGGGCGGACTCGGGCGCGGAACTCTCGCGCCCGCCGTCGGGATCGAACTCGGCGACCCAGCCGGGGTAGATGGACTTGTCGTCGGCGCGGAACCCGGTGTCGAGCTCGGTCCCGTTGGGCAGGGCCCAGCGGATCACGAGGACACCGTCGGCGGTCATCACCTTGCCGGCGTGGCCGCGCTCGGTGCGGACCGCGGTGATCGACTCCCTGGGAATCCAGACCGGGCTCGCCCCGTCGCGCTCGACCAGGATGCCGGTGGCGTGCAGACCGATCGAGGACGCGGCACGATCGCCGTAGTCACCGACGGCGACCCGGTTCTGCCAGCTCGGCGCGAACGTCGCACCGAGGTACAGGCCGGTGTCGGGGCCGAGGGTGACCGGGCCCGGATCGTCCGGCGGCACCGGGATCTCGCCGACCGCGTCGACCTGTCGTCGTCCGCGATTGCGCCACCCGCGCAGGACCAGTGAGATCAGCACCAGCCACAGCGCGAGCACGGCGATCACGATGATCAGGTCGAACCAGATGTCGTTCATGCCCGCGCCTGCCCGCTCCTCGCGGTGACCACCCCACGCAGCACCGTGGCGGTGATCGTGGCGGGCATCGTCATCGCCTCGTACGGCGTGTTGGACGACAGGCTGGCCAGCTCGTCACCGTGGACCACCCAGGAGGTGTCCGGGTCGACGATGGTCAGGTTGCCCGGCTCACCGACGGCGATCGGCCGGCCCTGGTCGGTGAGTCCGACGATCTGGGCGGGCCGCTCGCTCATCACCCGGGCCACGCCGCGCCAGTCCAGCAGACCCGGCCGCACCAGGGTCTCGACCACGATCGGCAAAGCGGTCTCGAGCCCGAGCATGCCGGGTTTGGCGACCGAGAACTCGCAGCATTTCTCCTGCGAGGCGTGTGGGGCGTGGTCGGTGGCGACACAGTCGACGATGCCGTCGGCGAGTGCCTGCCGCAGCGCGAGGGTGTCGCGTTCCTCGCGCAGCGGCGGGTTGACCTTGTTGACCGGGTCGTAGCCCTCGAGCCGGGCGTCGGTGAGCAGCAGGTGATGCGGGGTGACCTCGGCGGTCACCGAGATGCCCTGGTCCTTGGCCCAGCGGAGCAGTTCGACGGTGCCCTCGGTGGAGGCGTGGCAGATGTGCACGCGGGCACCGGCGTCGCGGGCCAGCAGCGCGTCGCGCACCACGATCGACTCCTCGGCGGCACGCGGCCAGCCGGTCAGACCCAGACGGGCCGCGGTCGGTCCCTCGTGGGCGATCGCCCCGACGGTCAGTCGCGGCTCCTCTGCGTGCTGGGCGATCAGGACGCCGAGGCCCTTCGCGTACTCCAGGGCACGGCGCATGATCAGCGGATCGTGCACACATCTGCCGTCGTCGCTGAACATCCGGACGTTGCCGACACCGGCCGCCATCATGCCCATCTCGGCGAGTTGCTCACCCTTGAGGCCGACGGTGACCGCGCCCACCGGGTGTACGTCGACGAGGCCGACCTCGCGGCCGGTGCGCCAGACGTTGTCGGTGATGGTCGAGTTGTCGGCGACGGGGCTGGTGTTGGCCATCGCGAACACCGCGGTATAGCCGCCGAGCGCGGCCGCACGTGAGCCGGAGCGGATGGTCTCGGTGTCCTCGCGGCCGGGTTCACGCAGGTGGGTGTGCATGTCGACGAAGCCGGGCAGCAGGACGCCGCCGTTGCCGTCGATCTCCTCGGCGCCGGCGGGAACGGTGACCGTGGCGCCGATCTCGGTGATCTGCCCACCGGTCACCACGACGTCGACGGGGTCACCCTCGCCGTAGGGCCTGACCTGGTGCAGGACGACCGATCCGGACCGGACACCTCCGGCGGCGGTTGTGGTCCCGGCGTGGGCGCTCACAGTGAGTCTCCTGTCTGTTCGGTGCCGACGAGTAGACGGAAGAGCACCGCCATCCGGACGTGCACCCCGTTGCGGACCTGGTCGAGGACGGTGGCCTGCGGGGCGTCGGCGACCGAGAACCCGATCTCCATGCCGCGCAGCATCGGTCCGGGGTGCAGCACCACAGCCTTGTCGTCGAGCAGGGCGAGGCGCCGTTCGTTGAGCCCGTAGCGCACCGAGTACTCGCGTGAGCTGGGGAAGAACCCCCCGTTCATGCGTTCGGCCTGCACACGCAGCATCATCACCGCGTCGACGGCGGCGAGTTCGGCGTCGAGGTCGCCGGAGACGGTGACCGGCCACTGCTCCACCCCGACCGGCAGCAGCGTGGGCGGTGCGACGAGCACCACCTCGGCTCCGAGGGTGGCCAGCAGGTGGGCGTTGGACCGGGCGACCCGCGAGTGCAGGACGTCACCGACCAGCGCGATCCGGCGACCGGCGAGGCCGCCGAGCCGCTGACGGAGGGTCAGCGCGTCGAGCAGCGCCTGGGTGGGGTGTTCGTGGGTGCCGTCACCGGCGTTGATCACCGCCGGGCCACTGCCGTCGGCCTCGGTGGTCCACGCGGCGATCTGATGGGCCGCTCCCGATGCCGGGTGCCGCACGATCAGGGCGTCGGCGCCCACCGCGCGCAGCGTCTTGGCGGTGTCGCGCAGCGACTCTCCCTTGCCGACCGAGGAGCTCGACGCCGACACGTTGATCACGTCGGCGCTCATCCACTTGCCGGCCACCTCGAACGACACCCGGGTGCGGGTGGAGTTCTCGTAGAAGACCGTCATCACCGTGCGCCCACGCAGGGTGGGCAGCTTGCGCACCTCGCGGCCGGCGAGGGCCTGCTCGAAACGCTCTGCCTCGTCGAGCAATTCGGTGGCGGCATCGGCGGAGAGGTCCTGGGTGGACAGCAGATGCCGCATCAGTTCCCCTCCCCCGCCACCTCGGCCGTCGGGGCGGAGAGGACCACCTCGTCGATCCCGTCGTGCTCGACGAGGTGCACGGACACACTCTCGTCCCGGGAGGTTGGGATGTTCTTGCCGACATAGTCTGCGCGCAAAGGCAATTCGCGATGTCCACGGTCGATCAGGACGGCCAGTTGCACCGCTGCCGGCCGGCCGAGATCGCGCAGGGCGTCGAGCGCGGCGCGCACCGTGCGCCCGGAGTACAGGACGTCGTCGACGAGCACCACGATCGCGTGGTCGACACCGCCGGCGGGGACCACGGTCCGTTCGAGCGGACGATGCGGCTTGGCCCGCAGATCATCACGGTAGAGCGTGATGTCGAGGTAGCCGACCGGGATGTCGCGGCCCGCGAACTCGCTGACCTTTGCGGCCAGACGGTCCGCCAGAGTGGTTCCGCGAGTGGGGATTCCGATGATGATGACGCGAGGTGCGTCGGGGGCGTCGAGGGCGTTCTTCTCGATCACCTGATGGGCGACGCGCGCGATGGTCCGGGCGACATCGCCGGAATCGAGCAGGACGCGCCGGTTGGGCTGTGACCCTGTGGTGGGCGTGACCACGCCGACCTCCTTCTCCGCCTCACCGGACGGATCGTTAAAGGACGTCTGTCTCCGCGACACTCTACACCGCCGGTCGGCAGCGCAGAGCGTCAGTCCTCGGCGTCGCCGGGCAGTTCGGCCGCGGCCGCCGACCGCACCTGCGGTGCGAGATCGGCGATCCGACCGAGCACGCCGTTGACGAACGAGGGTGACTCGTCGGTGGACAACTCCTTGGCCAATTCGACCGCCTCGTCGACGATCACGACCGGATCGACGTCCGTGGCGTTGAACAGTTCCCAGGTGGCCAGGCGCAGGATGGCCCGGTCCACGGCGGGAAGCCGTTCGAGGGTCCACCCGCGCAGGTGCGACGACACGACGGCGTCGATCTGCGCCTGATCGGCCACGAGGCCGTCGATCACGCGGGCAGTATAGGGATGGATCTGGCCGACACTCTCATCGGTGTGGACCAATACACGGCGCTCGGCGACGAGATCGGCGGGGCTGACCTGCTTGGCCTCGGCCTCGAACAGCAGGTCCACGGCGCGACGCCGCGCCCTGTGCCGGGTTCCGGGTTTCTTCACGATACGAGCGGTGATCAGCTGTTGACGCGGCCGAGGTAGCTGCCGTCGCGCGAGTCGACCTTGAGCTTGTCGCCGGTGTTGATGAACAGGGGCACCTGGATCTCGGCACCGGTCTCCATCTTGGCGGGCTTGGTGCCACCGGTGGAGCGGTCACCCTGCAGACCCGGGTCGGTGTGCTCGACGATCAGCTCGACCGTCACCGGGAGCTCGACGAACAGCGGGTTGCCCTCGTTCAGCGACACCTGGACGGTCATGTTCTCCAGCAGGAAGCGCGCGCCGTCACCGACGGTGGCCGGCGGGATCGAGAACTGCTCGTAGTCCTGGGCGTCCATGAACACGTAGTCGGTGCCGTCGTTGTAGAGGAAGGTCATGTCACGACGGTCGACGGTGGCGGTCTCCACCTTGATGCCGGCGTTGAAGGTCTTGTCGACGATCTTGCCGCTCAGGATGTTCCTGATCTTGGTCCGCACGAAGGCCGGGCCCTTGCCGGGCTTGACGTGCTGGAACTCCTGGATCTGCCAGAGCTGGTCGTCCATGCGCAGCACGAGGCCGTTCTTGAAATCGGCGGTGGTCGCCATATGGTGTTTCCCTTTTCCCTCTACGTCGAAGAGTGACCGTCAGATGACGGTGAATGCCTTGTCGGTGGCGGTCAGCAGGTCCGGTTCGCCGTCGGTGACGACGAGCGTGTCCTCGATCCTGACGCCACCTCGTCCCGGGAGGTAGACGCCGGGTTCCACGGTCACCACTGCGCCGCATGGCAGTGTACCCGCAGCGAGTTTGCCGATTCCCGGCGCTTCGTGGATCTCGAGTCCCACCCCGTGCCCGAGACCGTGCACGTAGTGCTCGCCGTGACCGGCGGCGTCGATCACGTCACGGGCCGCGGCGTCGACGGCGCGCAGGTCGGCGCCCGGAGTCAGCGCCGCACGCCCCGCGGTCTGTGCGGTGGCCACGAGGCCGTAGATCTCGCGCTGCCAGTCCTGCGCGTGATGCAACACATAGGTGCGGGTCATGTCCGAGTGGTAGCCGCCGAACACTGCGCCGAAGTCGATCTTGACCAGGTCGCCGTCGGCGAGGACGGCATCGGTGGGGCGGTGGTGCGGGATGGCCGAATGGGCCCCGGCGGCGACGATGGTCTCGAAGGCGATGGCGTCGGCGCCGCGGGCGTACATCGCCCATTCCAGGGCGCGGGCGACGGCACGTTCGGTCGCGCCGGCCCGGATCACCCCGCCGTCGATGATCGCCGCGAGTGCCTCGTCACCGATCGCGCACGCCCGCCGCAGCAGGGCGATCTCCCCGGCGTCCTTGACCGCGCGCAGACCCAGGACCAGCCCCGATGTGGCGATGAGCTCGATGGTGGTGTCCAGTTCGGCGATCAGCCGCCGGTGCGCGGCGACGGTGAGCGTGTCGGCCTCGAATCCGATCCGCCGTGCCCCGGCGCGCCGGGCCTCCTCGAGCAGGGCAGCCGGGGTGTCGCGGGCGATCACTGCGACGAGATCACCGGCCTGCGACCCGACCTGGGTGATGTAGCGGCCGTCGGTACAGATCCGGTCGGCGTCGGGGCCATCCGCCGAGACCAGCAGGGCGCCGTTGGATCCGGTGAACCCGCTGAGATAGCGCAGATTGACGAGATCGGACACGATCAGGACGTCGACCGGGTTCTCGGCCGAACGCAGCAGCTCGCGCAACCGATCGCGACGGGTGGCGGTGGCCGACAATGCTGTGGTGCTCATCGAATCCAGGCTACGACCCCGCCTCCACCGAGGTGGTGCTCCGCCACCCGAGGACAGAAAGTGTGGTCGAGAGCACTTGACGGGACTTACTGTCTAGTACGCTGTCCGCCATGGCTTCTTCGTGGTTGCTTCGTGGCGGCGTGATGACCGTCGTACACGTGCTCGCCCGCGTCCTGCTCGGCGTCGCCGTGATCCACTCCCCGCTGCACTCGACGACCTGGAAGACCGTGGTGGTCGCCGTCGTCGTGCTGATCGCCCTGCTGTGGGGTGGCGTGGACGGTATCGCCGATGCGCGGGCCAACCCCGACCCCGACGACTACCAGGACCTCACCGTGCGCTGGCTCAAGGCCGGCGTGTTCGCGGGGGCGGTGTCCGGGGTGATCGCCTGGGTGATCGGGACGTTCTGGTTCGCCGGCATCGGGCAGGCGAGCTTCGCGGTGGAACTGTTCGCCGGTGGTTCGTTCACCGGCCTGCTGATCTTCGCGCCCGCCTTCATCGGCGCCGCGGTGGGCCGCTTCCTGGTCCGCCGCGACCAGCGCAAGCGCGAGCCCGACACCTCGGACTGGTCGGTGCACGAAGCCCGCACCGAGGAGATCAGCGCCTCCTGAGCCGACCGCTCCGCCCTCCTGGTGCCCTACCGAAACCGCCGCGTCCCGATGATCGGGACGCGGCGGTTCTTCGGTTGCGGGGCTTCTGTTGCGAGGAGCCCGGGCGATTCACTCAGAGCAGCGTGGTGCCGTTCGGCGTGGCATCGGCGGCGACGGCCGAGTAGGCGGCGGCGATCAGCGACGGGTCGGGGCCCTCCAGCCGGCCCGGGTTCGCCAGACCGTCGAGGACCACGAAGCGAAGCACACCGGAACGGTTCTTCTTGTCGCCGGCCATGCCCTGCATCAGGTCGCCGAGCGCGTCCGCGTCGTAGGTGGTGGGCAGGCCGACCAGCGTCAGGATCGACGCGTGACGGTCGGCGGTGGCATCGTCCAGCCGGCCGGCCAGTCGGGCCAGCTCGGCGGCGAACACCAGGCCCACCGAGACGGCGGCCCCATGACGCCAGCGGTACCGCTCGCGGCGCTCGATCGCGTGGCCGAGGGTGTGGCCGTAGTTGAGGATCTCCCGCAGCGACGACTCCCTGAGGTCGGCCGCGACGACGTTCGCCTTGACCTGCACCGACCGGCGGATCAGCTCCGGGAGCACGGTGCCGGTGGGGTCGGTCGCGGCGGCCGGGTCGGCCTCGATCATGTCGAGGATCACCGGGTCGGCGATGAAACCGGTCTTGATCACCTCGGCGAGCCCGGCGATCACCTCGTTGCGGGGCACGGTCTCGAGGGTGGCGATGTCGATCAGCACCGCGTCGGGTTCGTGGAAGGAACCCACCAGGTTCTTGCCCGCGTCGGTGTTGATGCCGGTCTTGCCGCCGACCGCGGCGTCGACCATCGCGAGCAGCGTGGTCGGAACGTGGATGACGCCGATCCCGCGCATCCAGGTGGCCGCCACGAACCCGGCGAGATCGGTGGCCGCACCACCACCCAGAGAGATGATCTTGTCGTTGCGCTTGAGTCCGATCCGGCCGCACACCTCCCAGCAGAAGGCCGCCACCGACAGGTCCTTACCCGCCTCGGCGTCCGGAATCTCGATGCGGTGCGCGTCGAATCCCTTCTCCGACAAGAACTCCCGGATTCGTTCGGCGGTCGCGGTGAGCGTCGGCTGATACAGGATGGCGATGCGGTCGGCACCGGCCGCCGCCTCGGCGAGCTCGCCGAGCAGACCCCGGCCGATGATCACGTCGTACGGGGAGGCGGTGGCGACCCGGATGCGTACCGGCTCGGTTCCTGCGGTCTGCTCGCTCATGCGGTCCTCTCGTTCAGACGGCTGTCGGCGGGGCGGACGGTGCCGTCCCCGGACACGGTGGTGTTCTGGGCGATCTCGGCGAGGATCAGGTCGGCGACGGTCTCCGCGTCCCCGGAACCGGCATCCACCTCGAGGGTCGCGACATCGCCGTAGATCTCGGAACGCTCGGCGAGCAACTCGCGATAGCGGGCGGCCGGGTCGTCGGTGGCCAGCATCGGGCGATCCGACCCGGAGACACGGGCGAAACCGGCCTCGGGACCGATTCGCAGATGCACCACGCGGTGCCCGTCCAGGGCCTCGGCGACCGCCGGGGTGGTCACCGCTCCCCCGCCGAGTGCCACCACACCACGCTGGGTGGCCAGCACGTCGGTCACCACGTCACGCTCGATCTCGCGGAACCGCTCGGCACCCTCGGCGGTGAAGATCTCCGGGATGGTGCGGCCCTCGCGGCGTTCGATCTCGGCGTCGGTGTCGATGAAGTCGACCCCGATCAGGTCGGCGAGGACTCGCCCGACCGTCGACTTACCCGCCCCCATGAAGCCGATCAAGACCACCGCAGGGCGTCCGATGAGGATCACGGCTGCGGCGGGCGCGACTCGATGCGCTTGAGGTAGGCCTGCAGGTTGTCAGCGGTCTCGACGACCGAGTCGCCCCCGAACTTCTCCAGGGCGGCCTGGGCGACCACGAGCGCCACCATCGCCTCGGCGACGACCCCGGCCGCCGGGACCGCGCACACATCCGAACGCTGATGGATGGCGCTGGCCTGCTCGCCGGTGCTCATGTCGACCGTGGACAGGGCGCGCGGCACCGTGGAGATCGGCTTCATCGCCGCACGCACCCGCAGGCTCTCGCCGTTGGTCATGCCGCCCTCGAGGCCACCGGCCCGGTTGGTCGAGCGTAGGACACCGTCGGGGCCTGGAACCATCTCGTCGTGGGCGGCGCTGCCGCGTCGGCGGGCGGTCTGGAAGCCGTCGCCGACCTCGACCCCCTTGATCGCCTGGATGCCCATCAGCGCGGCGGCCAGTCGTGCATCGAGGCGGGTCTCACCGCTGACATGCGAACCGAGACCGACCGGCACGCCGGTGGCGACCACCTCGACCACACCGCCGAGGGTGTCACCGTCTTTCTTGGCGGCCTCGATCTCGCTGATCATCTCGGCCTCCGCGTCCTTGCCGTAGGCGCGCACCGGACTGGCGTCGATGGCCTCGAGGTCGGTGAACTGTGGGGTCGGTCCGTCGTAGGGGGCGCTCGCACCGATCGAGATGACATGCGAGAAGACGTCGATGCCGAACACCTGCCGCAGCAGCGCCTTGGCGACGGTGCCGGCGGCCACCCGGGCCGCGGTCTCGCGGGCGCTGGCACGCTCGAGGATCGGACGTGCGTCGTCGAAGCCGTACTTGAGCATGCCCGAGTAGTCGGCGTGCCCCGGGCGCGGCCTCGTGAGCGGCGCGTTACGGGCGCTCCCGGCCAGGACCGCGGGGTCCACCGGATCGGCGGCCATCACCGTCTCCCACTTCGGCCACTCGGTGTTCCCGATCTCGATGGCGATCGGTCCGCCGAGGGTCAGGCCATGACGCAGCCCGCCGATGACGGTGACCTTGTCGGCCTCGAACTTCATCCGCGCACCCCGGCCGTAGCCGAGGCGCCGGCGGGCCAGCTGCTCGGCGATGTCCGACGATGTGATCTCGACTCCGGCGACCATTCCCTCGACGATCGCCACGAGTGCCGGGCCATGAGACTCTCCGGCGGTTATCCAGCGCAACACAATGATCGATTCTTCCATGCACGTCCTTCCGGGCGCGAACAGCTCCGCCCTAACCGAGCGCGGCGGCGGTGATCGTCACCGTCGCCCACGCCACGACCAGCGCCGGGGCGTGGGGTCGGCGGTCCTGCCGGGACCGTGCGGCGAGGTGCGCGCACAGCTGCAGGATCTGGGCCAGGAGCACCATGAGCAGCGCGGACACGGTGTCGGCGAGCAGGCCGCCGAGAACCCCTGCCAGCTTCACATCCCCGCCGCCGGACAGTCGCGCGGTGAACGCCACCGCGTACGGCAGCGCAGCGGTCAGTGCACCGACGGCGACCATCGGGTGGACCACGGCACCCATCGTCACCGCGAGCACACCGGGAACGACGAGTCGGTTGGGGATGGTCGCGGTCCGGCGGTCGATGTCGGCGATCAGGGCGAGCCACCCTGCGATGACGGCGAACGCGATGACGGTCACCCGGTCAGTGTCGACGAGTTGCTGCCCGCCGTGGTTCCGCCGCCGCGACCGATGTGGACGTCGGCGGTTCTGTGGATCGGCGGTCAGGCGATGTGCGTGCGTTCCAGCGGATCGTGACAGAGGTTTCGGGTCGGCGTCGCTGTCGCGACGGCGACCTGCTCAACCACCCATAACAACGCAACTCACCCACAGCGGCGCACCCCACACGATGATTGAGCCGCCGAGGAGCGCAGCGACAAGGCGAGTCGAAATCCCCGCAACCCGAACACACCACGCAACCACCCCCAAGCGGTCACCACCCATCGCGACCCAACAGAGGTTTCGACAGCCGGCCGGCGTCGCCACCGCGACGGCGACCTGCTCAACCACCCATAACAACGCAACTCACCCACAGCGGCGCACCCCACACGATGATTGAGCCGCCGAGGAGCGCAGCGACAA